>NZ_WOTN01000001.1:966504-1288672 GCF_010993745.1 Fodinicola acaciae | reverse complement strand
GAGGGGCGCCGTCGTACGACGCTCGGATCGTTGCTCGTACGCGTCGTCACCGAGACCGCTCAGCACGCAGGTCACGCCGACATCCTCCGCGAGACGATCGACGCCGAGCACCACGCCGACGCGACACCGAGCGCGCATTACGACCGCGTCCACGCGGCAGCCACCAGCCACCGATGACCGGCTGTGGTGGCTACGGCCGGTCGATGGGCATCTGCGCCAGGGCCTGGAAAGCCGGCCGGAGCACCTCGGAGATCCGGTCCGCGGGCACGTCGCGGAGTGCGGTCAGGTCGATCAGCTGGACGCCGATGGTCACGCCGAGCATGGTCACCAGCATGAGCGCGGCACGCAGCCGCGGATCGTCGGCGTCGATGGTCGCGGCGATCTGCTCGACCTGGCCGTCCAGCGTCGCGCGAGCACGCTCGGCGGCCTCCGGATGGGTGAGCATCGACCGCATCATCGCCAGTGACGCCTCCGGGATCGGCCCGATCTTCATGCCGATCCGGCCGAGCAGGTCCTCGGTCACCTGGGCCAGGTCACCGGTCAGTGGCTCGATCTCCGGCAGCTCCACCGCCTGCTGGAAAAGGCCTTGTTTGGAACCGAAATACTGCATCACCAGCCCAGGATCGATGCCGGCCGCGGCGGCGACGGCGCGGATCGTCGTACGGTCGTAGCCGCGTTCGGCGAAGATCCGTCGCGCCTCGGCGAGGATGCGCTCCTCGGTCTGTCGCCGGCGTTCGGCCCTGGATTCCCACACGAGCGGTGACTCTACCGCCGTTGACCCACGACGACAGGTCGCTCTACACTCGTTGAATCAACGTACGTTGAGCGAAGGAGCGATCGTGTCCGCATGTGACGTCCTGGCCAGATACCACCAGGCGATGATCGACAAGTCCGCCGACGACCTCGCCGATCTCTATGCGCCGGACGCCGTCCACGTCTTCCCGTTCGCCGCACCGACCTTCGAGCCGGTGTTGCGTGGCCGTGAGGCAGTGCGATCCGCGTATCACGCGGCCTGGGACGCCTCGCCGGTCACGCTGGACTCGATCGAACCGGTGGTGACTTACGAGGTGAGCGATGACGTGGTCGTCGGTGAGTTCGTCGGCCACGGCAGCGTCGACGGCCGGCCGGTCACCGTACGCGGAGTCCTCGCGATCACAGTGGCCAACGGTCTCATTGCCGAGACCCGCGACTACATGGATTTCTTCGGCACCATGCGAGAAATCGGCCGCCTCAAGGACATCGTCGCCGCACTCCAGTAGGCAGCCACAGCCTCGGCGAGTCAGTCGCGTGGTGGCAGTGGGTGGCGCGGTTCGTACAGGCCGAGGCTCGTCCCATCCGGCAAGGTGATCGCCGACAACAGGCCCCAGCGCTGCTCGCCGACCGGCTGACACGCCACGCCTTTGCCGGCCAGCTCCGCGATCGTGGCGTGAATGTCGTCGCACATCAGGAAAAGCTCGTGCTGGCTCTGGTCGGCCGGATGTACGGCGAGTTCGGCCGGCGGCATCGCGAAGATCAGCCAGCCACCGCCGGCGTCCGCGAAACGACAGCCAAGGGTGTCACGGAAGAACGCGCGCACCTCGTCTGCCTTGTCGCTGTAGATGATCGCGTGCAGGCCGGTGATCATGTTCGCTCCGTTCACTGGTCGAGAACCTTCAGGTCGAGACTTCCCAGCCACAGCCCCACGACCTGGGCGATACGGGACCGGTCGAGCGCATAGCGGCGTTCGCGACCGGCTTTGCGTACGACCAGCAGGCCGGCGTCGGCGAGGACGTGCAGGTGGCGCGTCGTGGTCGGCCAGGCGTGTGCGAAGCGCGCCGCCAGATCTCCGGCCGACATCTCGCCGCCACGTGCGTAGAGCACCTGGATGACGTGCCGGCGAGCGGGATGCGCCAGCGCGCCGAAGACCGCGTCGAGGTCGTCGAGATCGCGCAGTCCGCGGCCCTGCCCGGTCAGGGCGACTCCAGCGACCGCATGGTGGGAAACTCGAACATCGGCCGGCCGCCGCGCTGCTCACAGGCCGCGCCGATGCGTTCCCAGACCGCGCTGACCTGCGGATGCGTGTGCGCCACCTGCACGCCGATCTCGTCGACCCACTCGAAGATCTCGACGAACAGCGGCCCCTCGATCCCCCGCTCGGTGCCGACGTACGTCTGCGTCGGCCGATCGGTGATCAGCTCGAGCGCGCGCAGCGTGGCCTCGTGCTGGCGCAGGATGTCGGTGAACCGCTCCTCCGCGTCCGGCCGGACACGGTAGTGCGCGATCGTGAAGACGCCGTCTGCCATGGCGCCAATATTTAGCACAACCGCTAAGTGTTGGCCACCCGCTTCTATCGGCGCGCCGGGCTGAGCTGAGGCCCCTCCGCCGGCTTCGCGGCCGGAGCGCGACGGAGCTGCACGACGACCATCGACGCGAGCACGATCAGGGCGCCGAGGCCTTGCAGCGGACTGAGCGACTGTCCGAGTACGAGCCAGCCGAGCGTGGTCGCGACCACTGGACTGAGCAGGCTCAGGAACGTCACGCTGGTCGCGGACAGCGCACGAATGCCGCGAAACCACAGCGCGTACGCGATGGCCGCGCCGGGGATCGCCAGATAGGCGTACGCGGCGAGGTTGGTGATCGTCAGGTTGGCTGGCGGCGCGCCCTCGACGAGGAACGTCACTGGCAGCAGCAGAAGTCCGCCGGCGGTGAGCTGCCAGCCAGTCATCGCGAGCACCGGCACCGGCGAGGTCCACCGCTTGCTGAGCACCACGCCCGAGGCCATGGTGACCGCGCCAGCGACCGCCGCGACCACGCCGATCACGTCGAGATGCGCGTTCGAGCGCAACACGAGCAGGCTGACGCCGACAACGCCAGCGATGCCGGCAATGGCCGTACGTACGGTCAACCGCTCGCCGAGCAACGCGGTCGACAGGCCGGCGACGATGAGCGGCTGGATGGCCATCACGGTCGCGGCGACACCGCCCGGCAGCCGATAGGCGGCCACGAACAGCAGCGCGAGGAAGATGCCGATGTTGAGCGCGCCGAGCGCGAGTGCGCGCCACCACCAGATGCCTTTGGGTAGTTGGCGCGTGATCAGGATCAGCAACAGGCCTGGCGGCAGTGAGCGGATGGCGGCCGCCAGCAGCGGTCGGTCCGGCGGCAGGAACTCGGTGGTGACCAGATAGGTCGACCCCCAGACCGCTGGAGCCATCGCGGTCACCAGAATGAGTACGAGTCGATTGTTTAGCACTAAGGCAATCTAGCAAGTGTCTTAGTGCTAAGCAACTGCTAAGGTTGTTGGCGTGGCTGATCACCTGGACTTCATCCTGCGGCAGTGGGCGGCACAGCGCCCTGACCTCGACGTCTCCCCCATGGCGATCATCGGACGGCTCAAGCGGCTCTCGCTGATCGTCGACGGCGAGCTGAAGCGCACCTTCGCGGCGCACGACCTGGACCGCTCGTCCTTCGACGTGCTCGCGACGCTGCGGCGCAGTCCGGAGCCGCACAGCCTCACGCCGGCCGAGCTGATGGAGTCGGCGATGGTCACCTCCGGCGCCATCACCCAGCGGCTCGACCGGCTGGAGAAGCGTGGCCTGGTCGCGCGGCGGCCGAGCGAGCTCGACGGTCGGAGCGTACGCGTCACACTCACCGCCGCCGGACGGAAGCTGGTCGACAGGACCCTCCCCGACCACCTCGCGACCGAGCACCGCCTGCTGTCCGCGCTGGATGCCGCCGAGCGAGCCGCTTTGGCCGACACACTGCGAAAGATCCTGGAGTCACTCGGAGACCGCGCGGCCGGCTAGTGTCCCGAGTCGGACTCGGGACACTAGAGCACCAGGTGCTCGACGGCCGCGACCATCAGCTCAGCTACCGCGTCCGCCGGCAGGCCGCGGCCGGCGTAGAGCTGGTCGAAGAACTCGAAGCCGGTCACGGCCCACAGCAGATGAGCCGCGTCCGCGACCGACAGACCCGCGCGCAGGACATCCTGGTCCGCCAGCCTCTGCGCGTGCCAGGCCATGCCGGCGGCGCGATCCGCGGCCATGCGCTCGATGGCGCCGCCAACCGCGTCACCATCGAGCTGCGACATCGAATACAGCGCTCGCAGCACGTCCCGGTGCTCGGCGAAAATCGACACGGACGCACGGACCGACTCGAGAAGGCTCGTACGCGCATCGGCCTCGCCATCGGCAGGCATACGGTTGAACCCGCCACGCCCGCGCAGGTCGTCGCCAACGGCGTCGAACAAGCCGGCTCGAGACCCGAAGACGAGATAGACCGTCGAACGGGACACGCCGGCAGCGCCAGCCACTCGCTCGACGCTCACCGGCTCCGCCGGCTTTTCGCGTAGCTGCTGGTAAACCGCGTCCAGGATGCGGCGCCGCGTCTCCTCCTCCGCCTCGGCACGCCGGCGCTTCTGGTAGCTGCGCGGGGCCATCGACCTCACACTCCACTTTCACTTGACAGTGCGTCCATCGTAATACACGCTGTCTTTCGAAAGACAGACTGTCCGATCAAATGACTGGAGATCTCTCATGTCCGTAATCACCACCACAGCCACCGCGATCGTCACCGGTGGCGCCAGAGGCATCGGTCGCGCGATCGCCGAGCGGCTCGGCGCCGGCGGCGCGAACGTGATCGTCAACTACCGCACCAATTCCGCCGCCGCCGAGACAGTCGTGTCCGCGGTCGAAAACACCGGAGGAAAGGCGACGGCCGTCCAGGCCAACGTCGCGAGCGTCAGCGAGGTCCGGCTGCTGTTCGACACTGCCGCCGAGGTCTACGGCGCGCCGTCGATCGTGGTGCACAACGCTGGGATCACGCGGTTTTCCGCCATTGCCGACACCAACGACGAGGACTACCGGGACGTGTTCGATACCAATACGCGATCAACGTTCGCCATCCTTCGCGAGGCCGCCGGCCGAGTGGTCGACGGCGGCCGGATCGTCGTGATCTCCAGCGGCGCCGCGGCGATCCCGCGCGCGAACGCCGGCGTGTACGCGGCGAGCAAAGCCGCCGCCGATCAGCTCGTCAGAGTGGCCGCCAAGGAGCTGGCATCGCGAAACATCACCGTCAACAGCGTGCGGCCGGGACCGACGCGTACGGAGGCGGTCGCGGCAGGTCTGACCCCGGAACGTGCCGCGGCGGTCGTGGCCGACATCCCGCTCGGCCGGCTTGCCGAGCCCGCCGACATCGCCGACGTCGTCGCGTTTCTCGCCTCTGACGACGGCCGCTGGATCACCGGCCAGACCATCCACGCCGGTGGCGGCATGTTCTGACCGGTTGACCCCGCTCACTACACTCCCCGAACGCGTCAATACCGCGCATACGGGAGGCAGAGATGCGAAACCGTTGGATGGGGCGGGGACTGACCGCCGCGGTGGTCTGCGTCCTGGCGCTGGCCGGCCTGGTCGGCTCCGGGACGTACGCTTCGGCGGCGGCGGGCCTGACGGTCAAGGTGATGACCTTCAACACCTGCGCCAACACCTCACCGATCGACGCCGGCAAACCGTACGCGCGCTGTGTCAACGGACGGAGCACGAAAGCCGTCGCCGGTGACCTCAAGCGGCGGCTCACCGAGCTGCATCCGGACACACGCGTCGTTTTCCTGCAGGAGATCTGTTTCGCCGACATCGCCGAGCTGCGTACGTTGGTCGGCAAGAGCTGGAACTTCCGGTTCGCCGGCATCAAGGACGCCGGCAACGGCTCGAAACCGAGCGCGACGATCCGGCCGCGTGCCTGTGCGCAGGACCGCATCACCCATAAGCCGCGCGGAAACTTCGGCATAGCGGTCGGCGTGAAGGCGGACGCGACCTTCGCCGTGCATTACTACCCGGAGAAGGACGTGCCGCAGGGGCGCGACTTCTGGAAGCACTGGAACGTCCACCAGGCAGCAATCTGCGCGGACGTACCATCGTTCGGCGCGCGCGTTTGCGGCACGCATCTCACGCCGTTGTTCAAGAACGCGCCGCCGGCCTTCAAGAAAGCGCAGGAAAACCAGGTCAAGGATCTGATCGCGTACGGAGGCAAAGGCGCGCGGGTCATCGTGGGTGGCGACCTCAACGCGAAACCGCCGGTGGTGGACGGAAAGTCGTCAGTGGTGCCGTTGTATGACTCGTACACCGAGTGCGACCAGGTCAACCACAACGGCGCGCGTACCGGTGAAGGGACCTTCCAAGGCGAGAAAGCGGCTCGCGGGAGCAAGCTGGACTACGTTTTCGCCAGCAAGAACAGCACAAACTCGTGCTATGTGACCGACGCGATCGTCAACGCCGCCGACCACGTGCCGGTCTTCGACACGATCACCTTCCCCTAAACTCGCCAGGCATGGCGAGGGTTCTGATCATCGGCGGTGGCATCGCCGGACCGGTGGCGGCGACAGCACTGCACAAGGCCGGTGTGGAGGCGGCGGTTTACGAGGCACATCCGGCGCCGCCGGACGGCGCTTTCCTGACGCTCGGAGTCAACGGCCTGGCCGCGCTGCGAGCGGTCGACCTGGTCGATGCCGTCTACGCGGCAGGCCGGCCAGCTCGTCGCGTGGAGATTTTCCGACCGGACGGTGTGGTCGCCAACTCCGGTCCGTTCGGCCCACCGGATGACTCCGGCCTCGTGCCGCAAACGCTTTCGCGCGCGACACTGCACAAAGCGCTCACTGGCGAGGCGATCCGCCGCGGCATCAGCGTCGAATACGGCAAACGCTTGGTCGGCGCCGAAACCGGACGCGCCGAGTTCGCCGACGGCACGTACGCCGAAGGTGACATCCTGATCGGCGCCGATGGCATCAACTCCGTGACGCGCCGGCTGATCGACCCGGACGCGCCGGCACCGCGCTACGTCGGACAGCACCTGCTCTACGGTTTTTGCGACCACGCACCGCAATCCGTGCCGTCCGACACCTACCATGCCCTGCGTACGTCCAAGCTCACCTTCGGTATGGTCGGCGGGCCGGCGGAATCGGTGTGGTGGTTCGCGCGTATTTTCGCCGAGGAAATACCGCGCGACGAGGCGGCCGCGAAGACAGCCGACGACTGGCGCGACCAACTGTTGTCGTCACTCGGCGATGACCGTACGCCGATGGCGCGCGTCGTCGCCGCGACCAAGAACATCGGCGGCCACAACGGATTTGACCTGCCACCGGTGCCGAAATGGTACGGCGACGACATGATCATCGTCGGTGACGCGGCGCACGCGGCATCGCCGTCGGCCGCGCAAGGTGCCTCCATGGCCGCCGAAGACGCGGTCGTACTGGCGAAATGCCTCCGCGACATCCCCGAGATCTCGCGTGCTTTCCAGACGTACGAACGTCTTCGGCGGCCCCGAGTCCAGCTGGTCGTGGACGTGTCGGCCGATCTCAGCCGACGGCCGACCGACCCGCGCAGCGCCAGTCCGACCAGAGCCAACTGGCTCGAGGACCTGCGGCTCGACTGGCAGACGCCGGTGTCCTAGACAATGCCGTCCCAGAGCCTGCGCTCGTCGCCGCGCGGATCGTCGACGACACCGATTTCCGGCTCGTCGAAGACCATCACCGCGCGCTCGTCCGGCGCGTACGCGGGCCAGCCGGGGTCGCCGGTGCGCGCGAAGCTGGCCCACGCCGCGTGCATCCGGTCGGCCAGCGGCTGCGGCGGATTGAGGCCGGTCAACGACTCCTCGGCGGGGACGGCACCGAGCGTGTCGAAGGCGAAGCCGATCTCCAGTGCGTGGCACGCCCCGAGGTCCAGCACCTCGGTCTGCCAGCTGAACTCGTAGACATGCGCGGGCCGGCCGTACGCGGCGCGTGCCTCCGCCACGCGTAGGGACGGGATGCGGAAGAACATGTCGGTGATCGCCGCGCACAAAACGTCGCCAGGCGAGGACTCCGGACGGTTACGCAGATAGGTGTCCACCGCCCCAGCCGGCGCGCCACGCGAGGCGAGAAACGCCCTGAGACCGTCGGCGGTCGTCGCGGCGGCGATGCCGGTCGGTACGAAGAAAAACCGGAACTCCTCGGTCGTCGTACCGGTCATCAGGTCGACGTCTCGGCCGTTGCCGGCGGCGATCCCGTCCACCGGACGCTCGCTCAGCAGGTCGCCGTCGATGGCCGGGATGAAGGCCATCTGCCCAGGCACGATCGACGCACCGAAACGCGCCGGATCCGGCTTGGCCGCGAGATCATCGGAGACCTTGCGTTGCGCGGCCATCAGGTCAACGATGCCGATGTCCGCGAGTGCGGCCGCCGTCGGTGCCACACCGAGATGTCCGGCCAGCTCCGCGGAAACCTTCGCCGCGTCCTCCGCAGTCGCACCGATCTGTCCGGCGCCACTCTGCGCGATCGCGCGCCGGAACAAGCCTTCGCTGGCTTTGGCCGACACCAATGACGTGACGCTCATGCCGCCGGCGGACTCGCCGAAAATCGTGACATTGCCCGGATCGCCGCCAAACGCGGCGATGTTTTCTTGGACCCACGCCAAAGCCGCGAGCTGGTCGCGCAGGCCGCGGTTGGACGGCGCGTCCGGGAGTACGCCGAAACCGAGCACACCGAGCCGGTAGTTGAGGCTGACCAGCACCACCCCGTCACGCGCGAACGCGCCGCCGTCGTACCACGGCACCGCCGCCGATCCACTGCGGAACGCGCCGCCGTGGATCCACACCATCACCGGCATGCCGGAGCCGCCCGGGTCCGGCGTCCACACGTTGACGGTGAGGATGTCGTCGCCGTCGATGACCGGATCGGGCACGTATCGGCTGATCGCCGCCGGCGGAAACGCCGGACTCGGAGCCGTCGCGCCGTACGCGATCGCCTCCCGTGTGCCGTCCCAGCGGGCCGCCGGCGCGGGCAGCTCGAAGCGAGCCGGTCCGACCGGCGGCGCCGCGTACGGGATGCCGAGGAACGCCGTCACGCCGTTCACCTGCCGGCCGCGTACCTTGCCCTGCCGCACCGCCACCACCGGGTCCATCGCATCTCCTCCACGGATCTTGCCGTCTCGGCAAACCCTAACCCGGTCATCCCCCGCCGACACCCTCCAACCGGCTGCGACAGTGAGGACATGGACGCCGTCACCTCGAGCAATCAGGCCGCCTGGCAGACCGCTTCACAGAAGCACGTGCGCGAATACGACGAGCTGCTGGCGCAGGCGCGCCGCGAAAGCTCGTTGCTGGAGCACGAACAGGAATTACTGCGGCCTCTGCTCAGCGCCGCGCCGGATGTCGTACATCTGCAGAGTGGACACGGCCTTGATGACATTGCCTTGGCGAACGCAGGCGCACGGTCCGTTGTCGGCATCGACTTCAGCTCCGTCGCCGCGGCGGCCGCGCAACGTCGCGCGGACGAGTTGGCTGTGCCGTGCCGCTACGTCGTTGCCGAGGTGCCGCGTACGCCACTTCGCGACGGCAGCGCCGATCTGATCTACACCGGCAAAGGCGCTCTGATCTGGCTGCCGGACATCGATGCATGGGGCCGTGAGGTCGTACGGCTGCTGCGGCCAGGCGGACAGCTGTTCGTCTATGAGGCGCACCCTGCCGTACCACTGTGGGCGTGGGACGAGGACGAGCCGCGAATCCGGCCGGACCGTGGCTATTTCGAGGCGTCACACGTCAACGAGACGTTTCCGGCGCATGGTGCGGTGGAGTGGCAGCGGACGCTCGGCGAGATCGTCAACGCACTGCTTGCGGCAGGTCTCCAGCTTCGGCACCTCGCCGAGTATCCGGAGCCGTTCTGGCGTTACGGCGACCTCGACGCCGCCGCCTGGCGCGGCCGTCTGCCCAACTCCTTCGCCCTGCTCGCCGCCAAGCCGCTACGGCCAGACTGCCGTGCTTAGGCACACGTCAGCGTCGCCAAACCGCACTTCAACGCTAAATGCCTGTCTCGTCGGTGGCCCTGGGATGCGGGATTTTTCCGCACTCGATGTGCGGGACAGCCGGCCGCCGTCACCGACAGTCCCGCCCGGCGAGCTCCGGACTCACCAACTCGACGTTTTGGAGGTCGACACGCCGAAAGAGCAGTCGACAACGTCGAGTTCGCGAACCCGAGGCGCGTCTACACCGGCAACCCGGTCACTACGAGTCACACCAAACCAGGAGAAGCGATCCGGACGACCTGAAAAGTTCCAGGCATTGGCATCCAGTGCGCAAGGGGGCCTTACTAGCATCTTCCGTTGGACCAGGGTGGCCATGCGACAAGTCAGAAACGGCTGAGCCAGGCCGAGAAGGCGTCGATCGCGGCCGGCAGTACGGCTGGATGGCCTTTGGGCACTTTCAAACCGTGGTCCGCGGCCGGCGCCACGTGAATCTGGATCGTCTTCGGTGGCTTCAGCGCCGAAAACTCAGCCGGCGCGCCAAAAGAGTCGCGCTCTCCCTGCACGATGAACACCGGTACGGTCACGCCGAGCAGCTCCGGCGCGCGGGTGCTCTCCGGTCGGCCTGGCGGATGCAGCGGAAACGCCAGCGCCAGTACGCCGGCGGCGCCGAGCTCGCCGGCCGTACGACAGGCGACCCGCGCACCGCTCGACCGGCCGCCGAGGATCAGGGGTTTTCCGCGCAGCGACCGGTGTTTGCGTACGAGCTCGGTGACGACCGCGGTCAGCGCGGTGTCCAGTTGCGCCGCGGGTGCCGGCGCTTTCCGGCCGGCCATCCGATATGGCTGCGTGATCCGCGCGACCGCGAAACCGGCGGCGACGGCGACCTTGGCGGCGGCGACGATGTCGCGCGCGTCGACTCCTCCGCCGGCGCCATGGCCGAGGGTCAGCAGGCCGCGCGCGCCACGCGGTGCCTGCCAGTCGACGCCTGCCGGGCCGACCGGTGTCTCGATGGTGTCCACAGTGTACGGACGCTAGTCACTTGCCGGTGTGCTGGCAAAAGTACGCGCGACCGTCTCGCGCAGGAACGCCAGCGGGACGAGGCACAGCGCCACCGAGCCGGCCAGCATCAGGTAGTTGGCGGTCCATCCCCAGTGGTCGATGAAGAAGCCGGCAACGGTCGCGACCAGCAGACCGGAGACGCCGTACGCGATGCCGATGATCAGCCCCATCGCCGAGCCGGCGGCGCGCGGTGTCGAGTCGATCAGCAGCGCGTACGTGACCGGATAGGGCGAGTTGCGGAACAATCCCCAAAGCAGCAACAAAACCCACCCCTGCCATGGCGCATGCACCACGGCGAGCAGTGCGACCGTGACGACCCAGCCGGCGATGATGATCCGCAGAGCAAACTTTCGGCCCAGCCGGTCGGAAAGTGTCCCCCAGCCGATCTGGCCGATCCAGCCGGTGATGCCGGACGCACCGGAGGCGAGCGCGGCCGCGGCCAGCGACATGCCGGCTTTTTCGTGCAGGTGTACGGCGATGAACGTGGAGACGCCGAGTTCCGACCAGAGAAACAGGAAAATCATGACGATCGCCAGCCGCGCGTTGCGGTCGGTGATGACCTCGCGCAGGACGGACACTGGGTTACGCAACTGGCCGCGCTGGCTGATCTCCGGCAGCGGCGGCGTCATGCCGCGGCCGCGGATCCAGCCATAGACCTTCTCCTGGTTTGCTCGCCGGCCAAGGAAAGCCTGCGCGACCATGATCGGAATGCCGACCAGCGGCAACAGCAGGAACACGCCTTGCCAGCTGGTCACGCCGATCAGCAACGCGATCGCGGCCGGGCCGAGAAACTGGCCGATCGGAAAGCCGGTGTGGTGCGTGCCGACAGCGAAACCGCGATCCTCGCGTTGCCACCACTCGCTGATCAGCGCGACGTTGGTCGGCTCCGAGCCGCCACGGCTGATCCCCATCACCAGGCGCAGCAACACAAACGCGAGCCAGCTGGCGCCAAACACGTACGTCAGCGCGCCGCCGATCACCGACAGACCCATCGCGATGATCCACGTCCAGGTCCGCCGATAGCCGGTGCCGATGACGTCCGACAGCGTCCCGAAGATCAGCGCGCCGACGATGCTGCCGAGGAAGAACATCGAGTTGACGAAGCCGGCCTGTGTCGCGTCCAGGTGAAACTCCGTCTGGATGGAGGGCAGCACGGTCGGCAGGATCGCCGCGTCGACCGAGGTCATGAAGATCGCCAGCGTGGTCACGCCGAGCATCCACCAGGAGATCGGGTGAGCCGAGATCTTCCAGCCGGACTTCGCGGTCATCGTCTCGGATGCCATCCGGCGATCCTGCACCCTATTGGATTCATCATCCAATCGGCCGCGCTCGGATGAGCACGTACGACGTGCGCGTATATGGTCCGGTTACCGCACGTTTTCCAGCACCGGCGCCGAGCGCACCTCATACCGGTCGGCGTCGAAGCGCCGGGTCTGCTGCCGGAAGCTCGCGGTGAACGTCGGCCAGAGCGTCGTGTTGCGCCCGTTGTCGTCCAGATACCAGCTGTCGCAGCCCCCGGAGGCCCAGACCGTACGCTCCATCATCTTCTGCACGTCCACGTTGAACTCCGACTCAGCGGCCGGATCGACGTCCACATCGGACACTCCCGGCCGGCCGAGGAACTTCACCGCGTCGATCACGTAGTTGAGCTGCGACTCGATCATGTAGACCATCGAGTTGTGGCCGAGGCCGGTGTTGGGGCCGATCATGATGAACATGTTGGGAAACCCGTGCACGGTCGTCCCCTTGTACGCCTGCACGCCACCTTTCCACGCGTCGGCAAGCAAAACGCCGTCGCGACCGGTGACCCACTGCGCCATCGGCATGTCGGTGACGTGAAAGCCGGTGCCGAGAATGAGCGTGTCGATTTCTCGCTCGGTGCCGTCGGCGGTCACCACCGAGTGCGGGTTGATCCGCGTGATCCGGTCGGTCACCACGTCCACATTGGACCGGCTGAGCGCCGGATAGTAGTTGTTGGACAACAGGATCCGCTTGCAGCCGATCGTGTAGGTCGGGGTCAGCTTGCGCCGCAGCTCGCGGTCGGGCACCTGTTTGGCCAGGTGCCGTCGCGCCATCCGCTCGGCGACCTTCATCACCCCCTGGTCCTTGGCGAACCCGACGACGAACGTCTCGCGACCCCAGTAGATGCCGGCGCGGATCGCCTGCTGCAACAACGGAAACGAGCTGAACGCGGTGTGCTCCAGCTCGGTCAGGTGCCGCGCCGACCGGGGCACGATCCATGGCGGCGTACGCTGAAAGAGGTGGAGTTTGCCCACCGCTGGGGCGATCTCCGGCACGAACTGGATCGCAGAGGCGCCGGTGCCGATCACCGCGACCCGTTCGCCGGTCAGGTCGTGGTCGTGGTCCCAGCGCGCCGAGTGGAACAGTTTTCCCTGGAACTCGCTGATCCCTGGAATGTCCGGCAGCGCCGGGTCGGACAGCGGACCGACCGCGCTGACCATCACGTTGGCCTCGAAGTCGCCTCGTGAGGTCTGGATCCGCCACAACCGCGCGGTGTCGTCCCACGCGGCACCTCGTACGTCGTGATTGAAGCGAGCAAACCGATAGAGGCCATAGCGGTTGGCACATCGGCGCAGGTACGCGAAAATCTCCGGCTGCGGCGAGAAAGCCTGGCTCCAGCGCGGATTCGGCGCGAAGGAGAACGAGTAGAGGTGCGACGGCACGTCGCAGGCCGCGCCCGGATAGGTGTTGTCGCGCCAGGTGCCGCCGACGTCGTCGCCGCGCTCCAGGATCACGAAGTCGTCGATGCCTGCCTCGCGCAGCTTGATCGCCACGCCCAGACCGGAAAAGCCGCTGCCGATGATGGCCACTCGTACGCGCTCAGTCACGATCCCGAGTCCCTTCCGTCATTACCTACCGACAGTAACCTACTGCGTGTAAAGTACGCAAGGTGACAGGTTCCACGACCCGGCCGCGGCGGCGCATGCGCCGAGCCGACCGCGAGCAGCAACTCCTCGACGTGGCCGAGGAGATCTTCGGCGAGCGCGGCTTTCAGACCGTGACGATGGACGAGATCGCCGACCGCGCCGGCGTCACCAAGCCGGTGCTCTATGACCACTTCGGCTCCAAGGACGGGTTGGCGGTCGCCTGCATCTCGCGGGCTCGAGCCGAGCTGCTCCGGCTCACCATCGAGGCGCAGTCGCGCGCCGGCACACCGGAGGACGTGGTGCTCACCGGCTTCCGGGTCTTCTTCGACTTCATCGAAAAACACGAGCGCGCGTGGACGATGCTGGTGGCCGAGGGCGCGCTGGCCGGCAGTCCGGCCGCCGAGGAGATGGAGAACGTCCGGCAGCAACAGGCCGACTACACGGCCGCCATCCTGGCCAGCGGCATGCCCGGTGTGCCGGAGGAGGCGATCGACACGTACGCGCAGGCCATCATCGGCGCCTGCGAACGCCTGGCGGTCCGCCGCCGGCACGATCCGCAGCTCAGCGCGGACGCCGTCGCCCGTACGCTCGCCGAGCTGGTCTGGTTTGGCCTGTCCGGCGTACGCGACGGCAAGCAATGGCCCACCACCGAGGAAGGAACCGCATGAGCAGTCCGCTGGTAGGTAAGACCGTCTTCATCACCGGCGCCGCGCGCGGCATCGGCGAGGCAACCGCGCGGCTCGCGGCCGAGCGTGGCGCGCGGATCGCGCTGGTCGGACTCGAGCCCGAGCGGCTCAGGCGGCTCGCGGACGAGCTTGGTCCCGAACACGGCTGGTACGAGGCCGACGTGACCGACCAGGCCGCGATGGAGAAGGTCGCCGTGGACGTCGTACGCGACTTCGGTGGCATCGACGTGGTGGTCGCCAACGCCGGCGTCGCCAACAACGGCACGGTCGCGATCAACCCGGCCGAGGCGATCGTGCGCACCATCGACGTCAACCTGATCGGCGTCGTGCGTACGGTCAAGAGCACGCTGCCGATGGTGACCGCTCGCCGCGGCTACTACTCGCTCATCTCCTCCGCCGCCGCCTTCACGGTTTTGCCAGGCATGGCCGCATATTGTGCCTCCAAGGCCGGTGTGGAGCAGTTTGGCAACGCGCTGCGCTTCGAGCTGGCCTATCGGCACGTCGGCGTCGGCACCGTCCATCCCGGCTGGATCGACACCGACCTGGTCCGCGACATCAAGCAGGACTCGTCGGTTTTCGCCGAGACGCTGAAGAAACTGCCATGGCCGCTCAACACGACGACTTCGGTCGACGAGTGCGCGCTCGCGATCGTCGACGGCATCGAGCGGCGCCGGCGACGTGTGTACGTGCCGCGCGCGGTCGGCCTGGTCGAGAAGCTGCGGCCGATCACGCTCGGCCCGATCGGCGCGCTGCCGATCATGGCGCAGGCTCGCCAGATGGTGCCCAAAATCGAGCGCGAGATGGAAAAACTCGGTCGTTCCTTCGGGAAGACCAGCGCCGGCCTCAACAAGAAGCCGCCGCGTACGTCCGCGCCCCGCAAGCGCACCGCCGCCGCGAGGTAGTCACGCTGAAGGCAGGCGCACGGAAAACCGTGCGCCGCCTTCTGGTGCCGCGGACACCTCGATGGTGCCGCCGAGGCGTACGACCAGACCGTGTACGAGCGCCAGGCCGATGCCGGCGCTGCCGGCGCGCTCGCCCTGATATCGCTGCGACAACACCGACTTCTCAAATGCGACCGTCATGTCGTCGGCGGTCAATCCCGGTCCTCCGTCGCGCACCTCGATCACCGCGGCGCCGGTCTCCTTACGCAGAGCCAAAACGACCGGCGCGCCAGCCGGACACACCCGCGTGGCATTGTCCATCAGGCCGTCGATGACCTGGCGCAGGCGGCCGGCGTCCGTTCGCACGACGACCGGCCCTTCGCCGATCTCCGCACGAAAATCGGCACGCCGCGCACTCCAGGCTCGCGCGGCGGCTCGTACGACCTCGGTCACGTCGACGTCGGCGAAGTCGAGGCGGAAATCCTGCGCCTGCAGCCTGGCCAGGTCGAGCAGGTCGCCGATCAGCCGGTCCAGCCGCTCGGCCTCGGCCAGCATGACCCGACCGGTGCCCGGCACATCGTCGGCGACTCCGTCGACCAGCGCCTCGGCGAAGCCCTTGACGGTCGTCAGCGGCGTACGCAGCTCGTGCGACACCGACAGCAGGAAGTCGCGCTGCCGTCCCTCGCTCACCTCCAGCGCGGCGGCCAGCGAGTTCACCGCCTCGGCCACTGAGGCCACCTCGGCCGGGCCGGACGCGTCGACGCGTACGGACCGCTCTCCTGCCGCCATCCGCCGGGCACCAGCCGCCGCACGCCGCAACGGCCGAGCCAGCCGGCGCGCGAGCAGCACGCCGGCTATCACCGCGACCAGCAGGCCGACCAGCGCGGACAGCAGCATCCGCCAGAAAAACTCCTCCTGGTCCTTCGGCGCGATGTTGGCCACCTGCACCAGCGCGATGCCGCCACCGGACTCCATCGCGCGACCTTCCACATAGACGCGCTGACCGTCCAGCGTCTCGATCCGCGAGATGTCGCGTCCGGCGGCCAGCGCGCGGAGGTCGGCCTCCGGCAGCCGCGGACCGCGCACCGGCTCATCCGGCCGTACGACCGCCAGCCGGATGCCGGCCGAGCCGAGCAGCTGCCGGACGCGCGTCGAGGTGGACCGCTGCGGACCCAGGCCGGCGACCAGCGCCGCCTGCCGCGCCAGCTGCTTGCGCGCCTGCGTCTCGGCGGCCGACCGGATCAGCGGATACGACACGGCCGCTGCCACCAGCACACAGACCACGGCCACCGCGGTGGTGACCAGGCCGATCCGGAAGCCGAGCCCCTGCCGGCGAAACCAGCTCATCGGCGGTCGACACCGTAACCGACGCCGCGGAACGTCCTAATTGGACAGTCAGCGCCGAGTTTGGCACGCAGCTGCGCCACGTGTACGTCAACCGTGCGGCTGCCAGGGCCGGCGTGGCCCCACACCGAGGCCAGCAGCTGGTCACGCGAGAAGACCTGGCCGGGCCGCCGCATCAGGTGCGCCAGCAGCGAGAACTCGGTCGCGGTCAGCTCGACCTCGGCATCGCGTACGACCACGCGGCGACCGGCCACGTCGACCGTCAGCTCACCGGAGACCAACACCGGCGGACCCGGCTGCTGGCCGCGCCGCAACACCGCCTTGATCCGCGCCACCAGCTCGCGCGGCGAGAACGGCTTGGTCACGTAGTCGTCGGCGCCGATCTCCAGGCCGAGGATCCGGTCGGCCTCGTCGTCGCGAGCGGTGACGAACAGGATCGGCGTCGCGTTTCCTTCCGCGCGCAGCGCTTTGCACACCTCGATGCCGTCCAGCAGCGGCAGCCGGATGTCCAGCACGATCGCGACCGGATGCAGCGTACGCGCGGCCGCCAGGCCGGCCCGGCCGTCGGTCTCCACGTGCACGCCGAAGCCCTCGCGGCGCAGGTAGAGGCGCTGCAGGTCGGCGATCGGCCGCTCGTCCTCCACCAGCAGGACCACACCATCGGTCACCGCGTGAGCGTATGTCACAGGAAGCCGAGCGGCTGTCGTCCCGCGCCGAGCACCTGTCCCGGATCGGTGCCGAGCACCTTGCCAACCAGCGTCGCGTACACGTCGCGGAAGTCGGTCGTGACGGCCAGGTCGCCGTCGTCGAGCTTGGTCAGGCTCGGCTCGTCGCCGTAGAAACCGCCTTTCACCGAGCCGCCGGCCACGAACAGCGGTCCGGCGGTGCCGTGGTCGGTGCCCTGGTTGGCGTTGGCCGCGACGCGCCGGCCAAACTCCGAGTAGACCGCCACGACGACCTTGTCCGAGACCTTCTTCAGAAATCCGCTGACCGCGGTGTCGAGCTCGCCGAGCAGCCGCGACTGCGTGCCTTTTTCGTTGGAATGCGTGTCAAAACCGCCGAGGCTCACGCTGTACGCGCGGGTCGGCGCGCCGGCCGCGATGCATTTTGCCACCACGTCCAGCTGCGCCGCCAAGGCGCTCTGGCCGCCACCGGCGTTGCCGTCCGCGGGCCGGTCCGGATCGTCCGGCGGCTCGGATCCCTTGGCATGGGCGAAAGTCTGGTCCACCCGAAGCAGATCGGCCATTGAGCCGGCGGCTCGCGCCTCGAGCAGCGGATCGGCCGCGTCCGTGCGGCTGAGTGACTGCACCGGCGTACGCAACGCCTTCGCCAGCGAAATGCCGTCGAGCGGCAACACGGCACCGGCGACCTCGGCGCCGGCCAGCAGCGGTGGCAGCGTCGAGCCGACCGCGATGGCCTTCAGCGGATCGCGGCCGTTGCCGTCCAGCCACCGGCCGAGCCAGCCGGTTGGCAGCGGACTGCTCGGCGACGCGGTCTGCCAGATCGCCATCGACCGGAAATGGCTGTGATCCGGTTTCGGATACGACACACCGCGGACGATGGCCAGCTCTTTGCTGTCCCACAGCGCTTTCAGGCCCTTCATCGCCGGATTGAGACCGAGGCCGTCGGACAGCGGCAGCACCTCGTTTTCCGCGTACGCGAGATCCGGACGTGCGCTGCGATAAGCCGGATCGCTCGCCGGCACGACGGTGTTGAGGCCGTCGTTGCCGCCGTACAACGTCACCAGTACGAGCACCGGAACGTTGCCAGGCAACGGATTCGCCTGCGCCGCGTTCATTACCTCGTGCACGGTGACGGCGGTCGCGCCGGCCGCCAGCGCGGCGCCGGCGGTGACGCCGCTGGCGATCAGAAACTTACGCCTGGTCCAGAGATCCATCGGGTTGTCCTCTCAGCGGCTGACGACGTATTCCGGCGCGGCCAGTGCGAGCGTGACCAGCTCGGCCGGATTGCTTGCCGCGCTGGTCAAAACGCTCTGTGTACGCGCCGTCCACGCGCTCACGCCGAGCATCCCGGCGACGTACGCCGGTCTTTTGCTGACGCTCTGGGAAGAAACCGCCTTGAGGTCGGCGGCCCTGGCCAGCGCCGCCGCCAGCTTGATGCGCGTCTGCGCTGCAGCGGTGGTCAGCCAGGCGCCGCCGGTCGGCCAACCCCCGACGCTCGGCGGATCGAACGGCGTCTGGCCGAGTCCGGTGAGGCCGCGCGCGACGGCCAGCCGCAGCTTCTTGTCCATTGTGGACGGTCGAAGCCCGAGATCGCGCAACGCTCCGACGACGTACTCGATCGGCTGCTTCACCACCACGCTGTCGGCCTGCCGGAAGGCCGGATCGGCCAGGATCGCGCGAAACATGGCGGTCAGGTCGCGGCCCGGTCCGTACGCGGCGGTGATCCGCGCGAGGCTCGACTCGCTCGGCGGTGTCGGCGAGACCAGCCAACCCCACATCCTGGTGGCCAGATATCGCGCCGAGTACGGCCGCGACACCAGCAGGTCGACCAGCGACTGGTCGGTGAAATCCGCGGTCTGGCCGAGGATCGTCTGCGTGCCTTCGGCGTGCCGCCGCGCCACGAAGGTCGCGGACGGCTTGTCGTCGCGCCGGTCGACCAGCCAGCCGGTGAGCGCCCGGGCTGCCTGCCGTACGTCGTCTTCGGAGTAATGGCCGACGCCGAGGGTGAACAGCTCCATCAGCTCGCGCGCCAGGTTTTCGTTCGGTGCCTTGGCGGTGTTGCCGGCGGCGTCCAGCCACAGCATCAGCGCGGGATCGCGGACCATCGCGCGCGCGAACGTGCGGAAGTCGCCGCCGCCGAGGGTCCGCTCGGTCTGGTTCTGCAGCGCCATCGCGGCCGGCCACTTCACCTTCTTGATCGAGGTGGCCCAGTGGCCGTGCCACAACAGCGTCCGCTTCTCGATCCACGGCTGCACGGTCGTCACCATGTGGTCGAGCCACCACAGCACCAACTGCTGCGACTGCGCGCGGACCTGCTGCTGGTAGGCCTTCTTGGCGTCCTTGTCGTTCTTGTCCGGCCGGGTGACCGGGGCGAAGGCCGGCGAGGTCACCGGCTCAGGAACGGCGGCGAGCGTACGCGCGAGCGTGGCGTCGAAACCGGCCGCGACGGCGGCGTCGACGTCCGCGGTGTGAGCGGTGAACCCGGTGCGCTGCAGGAGCCGGACGACCGCGGCTCGCTCGGTGATGACGGCCATGCCGGCGATCGTGCCGGCGAAATGTTCGAGGACGGTTAAGCCACGGTCAGTTGTCCGTACGGTCCGGGCCGCGCCACGGCGACTCGTAGTGCGACCGCCACGGCGGGTGTCCCGGCAGCGGACCGGCGTCGAGCACGCGCAGGCCGTCCAGGCTGATCGCCAGCAGCCGGTCACGGTTGTTGACGTCCTCGGCGGTCGGCTCCGCGCGGCCACCGCGGCTGAACAGCTCGATCAGCAGGGACACGTCCAGCGCGGTCACGTCCGGCCGCAGCGCGCCGGCCTCGCGAGCGCGCCGCACCAGGTCATCGACGAGCTTGCGGACCCGGCGGCTGGTCGACCACATGTCCGGCGTCGTGTCGATCTGGCCGGCCAACGGCCCCAACGCCCCGGACTGGAACGCGACGCTGCGCCGGATGTGACCGGCCAGTCCGTCCCACGGATCGTCCGCGCGCAGGCCTTCCTCGGCGGACTCGGTGGCCTGCTCCATCGCCAGTACGCACAGCCGCTGCAGCAGTTCGGTCTTGCTGCCATAGCGGCGATAGAGGCTGCCGATCCCCACGCCCGCACGCTCGGCGACCGCCGAGACCGGTGCGTCGAAGCCCTGGCTGGCGAACACCTCTCGCGCCGCCTCCAGCAACCGCCGGTCGTTGCGCGCCGCCTCGGCCTGCCTGCCTCTCACGCCGGTCAACCTAACGCCACCTCCTTTACGGAGCGAATCGCTCCGATATATTTTAACGGAGCGATCTACTCCGATTGGACGAAGATGAGAGCGATACAGCTGACCGCGTTCGGGCCGCCGGACGCGCTGGTGTTCACCGAGGTGCCAGATCCGGTGCCCGGACCGGGACAGGTGCTGGTGAGGGTGGCGGCCGTGAGCGTGCCGTTCATCGACGTACGCGTCCGCGCCGGCCGCGGTCCGACCCCGGCACACCGGCCGCAGTTGCCGTATGTGCCGGGGACCAGCGTCGGCGGCGAGATCATCAGCGGCGAAGGCGAAGGCCAGACGGTCGTCGGCCGCCTCCCCAGCGGCGGCTACGCCGAGCTGGCGGCCGTCGACACGACTGCCCTTTTGCGCGTACCAGAAGGATTGCCGGTCACCACCGCGATGGCGGTGCAAGGCGACGGCCGTACGGCACTGCTGGTCGCCGACGCCGCGAAATCGGCACCCGGCGAATGGGTGCTGGTCGAGGCGGCCGGCGGCGGTGTCGGCAGCTTGCTCGTACAACTGGCAAAAACGGCCGGCGCGCGCGTCGTCGGCGTCGCTCGCGGCAAAGCCAAGCTCGAGCTGGCCGCGGCGGTCGGCGCGGACCTCACCGTCGACTACGGCCAGGACGACTGGACCGACGAGGTACGCGCCCAAACCGGCGGTGTCGACCTGGTTTTCGACGGCATAGGCGGAAAGATCGGCACGCAGGCGCTGTCGCTCGTACGACCGGGTGGCCGGTTTCTCATGCACGGCATGGCAAGCGAAACGCCGACCGACGTGCCATCGGACACCGACGTGAGCATCATCGGCTTCGGCTCGATCCAGACCTCCGCCGAGCATCTACACGAGCTGGCGCGAAAAGCGCTGGCGGAGGCGGCCGCCGGACGGTTGCGGCCGACCGTCGGCCAGACATTTCCGTTGGCACGAGCGGCAGACGCCCATCGTGCCATCGAAAACCGTACAACTCTTGGCAGAACACTTCTTATCCCCTAGGAAAACGCGAGGATTTGTCGACATGACACGGATAAACGTCGGCACCATCATTTCGTCGGTCACCCCGCCGCAGGAGGTCCGGCCGCGTGCCAGGCACGCCGAACGAGCCGGGCTCGACTCGATCTTCAGCGGCGACCACCTGGCCGCCACGGTCCCGACGCTGGACAGCGTCGTCTCGCTGACCACCTCCGCGGCCGTCACGGAGCGGATCGAGGTCGGCTTCGGCGTCATGGTGCTGCCGTTGCGGCACGTCGCCTGGGTCGCCAAGCAGATCGCGACCATGCAACAGATCTCCGGCGACCGCGTCATCCTCGGCGTCGGAAGCGGCGGAGAAATCCACGGAAACTCGGCGTGGAACGCGCTCGGCATCCCGTACGCGGAGCGTGGCCGGCAGACCGACGAGGCCTTGGCCGCACTGCCGGACCTGATCGCCGGCAAGCCGGCGGAATACAACGGTCAGCGGTTCGCTCCGACGCCTGCGGCCACGGTGCCGCACATCGCCGTCGGCGGCCGGCCACCGGTCGCGTTGCGCCGGGCCGCGCAATACGGCGACAGCTGGTTTCCGTCGCTGGTCACCCCCGCCGACGTACGCGCCGGTGCCGACAAACTCGAGGAACTGGCGGCCACATACGACCGGAAGACGCCGGAGGTCATCGTCGGCGGCACCGTCGGCCTCGGCGTCACACCGGCCGAGGTCGACCGCGCCATAGCCGACCTCGGCAAGTCATACGCGATCCCGCCGGAGAAGGCCGCCGAGGTCGTCATCTCCGGCACGCCTCAGCAGGCCGCCGACCGGTTCCACGCGTACGCCGAAGCCGGTGCGACACACCTCGTCATGGGCACCTTCGCCGCTGACTGGTACGCGCAGGCCGACCTGCTCGCGGAGGCCCGCGCACTGCTCGGCTGACGTGCGATGCTGGCAGCATGACGACTGATCCGGCGCTGGTGTTGGAGCGGATCCGCGAGGCGGTGATCGGCGACGACGAGGTGATGGACGGGCCGTACGGTCCGCGCCGCGTCACTTACGCCGACTACACCGCCTCCGGCCGCGCGCTGAGCTTCGTCGAGGACTTCATCCGCGACGAGGTGCTGCCCCGCTATGCCAACACGCACACCGAGTCGTCCGGCACCGGCCTGCAGACGACCCGGTTGCGCGAGGACGCGCGGCAGATCATCGCCGACGCGGTCGGCGCCGACGACAACGTCGCGGTGATGTTCTGCGGCTCCGGCTCCACCGCCGCGATCGACAAGCTGATCGGCGTGCTCGGCCTGCGCATCCCGGCCGACCTGGACGACCGCTATCACCTCACCGACCGGATCCCGGCCGACGAGCGGCCGGTGGTCCTCATCGGACCGTTCGAACACCACTCCAACGAGCTGCCGTGGCGCGAGTCGATCGCCGACGTCGTGCAGATCCGCGAGGACCACGACGGCCACATCGACCTGGACCAGCTGGAAGCCGAGCTGACCAGGTACGAGAAGCGGCCGCTGAAGATCGGCTCGTTCTCGGCGGCCAGCAACGTGACCGGCATCGTCTCCAACACCTGCGCGGTCGCCAGCATCCTGCACCGGCACGGGGCGCTGTCGTTCTGGGACTTCGCCGCGGCCGCGCCGTACATGGACATCGACATGTATCCGGAGTGTCCGAAGCATCCGGCGCCATACAAGGACGCCGTCTTCATCTCGCCGCACAAGTTCATCGGCGGTCCCGGCACGCCGGGAGTCCTGGTCGTACGCAAGGAGTTGCTGCGCAACCGCGTGCCGGACGTGCCAGGCGGCGGCACGGTCGCGTACGTGAACCCGATGGAGCACCGCTATCTCGACGATCCGGTGCACCGCGAGGAAGGCGGCACGCCGGCGATCGTCGAGTCGATCCGTGCCGGCCTGGTCTTCGGCCTGAAGCAGGCTGTCGGCACGAAGCTGATCCGCGCGCGCGAGGACGACTTCCTGCGCCGCGCGGTCGACTCCTGGCAACGCAACCCCAACATCGAGATCCTCGGCAACACCGAGGCCGACCGGCTCTCGATCATCTCCTTCGTGGTGAAACGGCCAACCGGTCGCTATGTCCACCACAACTTCGTGGTGGCGCTGCTCAACGACCTGTTCGGCATCCAGTCGCGCGGTGGCTGCTCGTGCGCCGGACCGTACGGCCACCGGCTGCTCGGCATCGACCTGGACCGCTCGCACGCCTTCGAACGCGAGATCGCCGAAGGCTGCGAGGGGATCAAGCCCGGCTGGGTCCGGGTCAACTTCAACTACTTCATCTCCGACACCGTCTTCGACTACATCGTCGAGGCGGTCCACCTGGTGGCAACCGACGGCTGGCGGCTGCTGCCGGACTACGCATTCGACCCAGCGACCGGACTGTGGCGCCACCGCGGCGGTCCGGTCGATCCGCCGCTGCGGCTGTCGATGCTGCACTACGACGACACCGGCGTGCTGCGCTATCCGGCGCACCGACAGAGCGCGCCCGAGTCCGCGCTGGCCGGCTATCTCGCGGAGGCGCGGCGGATCCTGGCCGACGCGGCGGCGCCGGACTGCACGCACCTGCCGGCCGGCCTGTCCGAGGACTTCGAGCACCTGCGCTGGTTCGAGCTGCCAGCCGCGTGCCTGACGCGTTAGCCGTCGCCGGACTCGACGACGTGCCGCAGCCGCTCGATGACACCGTCCAGCGTCCGTACGAACGCCTCCAGCTCGTCGGCCGGCACCGATCCGAACAGCTGATCGGCGAACCGCCCGGCGCCCTCGGCCATCTTCTTGGTCGTCTCGGCGCCGTGGCCGGTCAGCCGCACCAGGATCGCGCGGCGGTCGGTCGGATGTTTGGTGCGTACGACGAAGCCGTCCAGCTCCAGCGCGTCGACCAGGCCGGTGATGTTGCGCGGGGTCACGTTGAGCGCGTCGCTCAGCCGGCGCTGCGTGAGCGGACCCTGATGGTGCAGCTCCCACAGCACGGCGGCACGTGCGCGGCTCAGCTTCAGCCGCGCCATCCCGGCTGCCTCGTCCTGCTGGATGAGCTCGGACAGTGCGAACAGCCGGCCGAGTGCCTGGCCGGACGACACGGCTACTTCACTGTGTGTCCTGTTCATCATCTCGGATGGTAGACGCGTACGGCCCAGCTCGCGCGAAGGCGAGCCGGGCCGTACGGCGGAGCTGGGGACCTAGTGTCCCGAGTCAGAAATTCGTCACTTATCTCGGCGCCCAGACGGCGACTTGGTGCCCGATAGTTGGACGCCGTCGCGGTCGAGGAAAGCTCGAACCAGGGGCAACGAACAAGCCAACCCACATGAGTCACAACAGCATTGCCCGCCTCAACAGTCGCACCAGTCACAGCGAGCGGCGGTCAGATGGGAGTGAAGGCCGTTTTTCTTGCGTCCAGCGCTAGTAAATCGGCCTTCGCACCAACCATGAACACCGCAAGACGGGCATTTAGCGTTACAGGATCCTTATCGGTCCCACATGGTGGTTCGTCTCGCCACCTGCCGGGATGCCACAGGCCTGTCCGAGTCGATCATGGGACTGTCACGCACTTGACGTACGCGAAACAACACACGCCCTCCTGACGACCCGGCGGGTGCAACCCTTGGAATAGATCATCTAGAGGGCCGCACAAATAGGGAAGCGGGCGATAGTCGAGCCCAGGCGCCGCCTGGATCTCGACTCTCACCCACTCCCCTATCTGCGCGGCCTCTCAGATGTTCACGCCGAAGTCACGCGCGATGCCGGCGAGGCCACTGCTGTAGCCCTGGCCGATGGCGCGGAACTTCCACTCGGCGCCGTTGCGGTAGAGCTCGCCGAAGATCATCGCCGTCTCGGTGGAGGCGTCCTCGGTGAGGTCGTAGCGGGCGATCTCGGCGTTGTCGGCCTGGTTGATGATCCGGATGAACGCGTTGCGGACCTGGCCGAAGTTCTGCTGGCGGGCCTCCGCGTCGTACACCGACACCGGGAAGTTGATCTTCTCGACCTCGGCCGGCAGGCCGGCCAGGTTGACCTTGATGGTCTCGTCGTCGCCCTCGCCCTCACCGGTCAGGTTGTCGCCGGTGTGCTCGATCGTGTTGTCCGGGCTGGTCTTGTTGTTGAAGAAGATGAAGTGCTTGTCGGAGACGACCTTGCCGTCGGCGCCGAGCGCGATGGCGCTCGCGTCGAGGTCGAAGTCGGTGCCGGTGGTCGTGCGTACGTCCCATCCCAGGCCGACGATGACGGCATTGAGCGTGCCGCCGGCCTCCTTGGTCAGCGAAACGTTTCCGCCCTTGGTCAGGCTAACGGCCATGACTACGTGTCCCCTTCGTTGCTGGCTCTGGCAGGCTGTCTTTACCGGCGCTTGACTCGCCGAGTCGTCAGGCTATCGGTCGAAACTGAGAGTGAGCTGACCGAGGTCCGGAACTTTTCTCACCTGCGCTTCTGACCGATCCGCCATGACGCTAGTGCACCTCGGCAAGCCGCGCGCGCGATGACCTCACCAAAGCTCGCACACGTTGCCTGAAGAGGCATGCCTATCCACCTCGTACGGCGCTAACCGTGCGATAGCGGCCGCGTGCGTACGCGAGCAGGTCGTCCTCCTCGATGTCCGGCAGCGTCACCGCGTCGACCATGGCCGTCAGCAGCGCCGACCAACCGGCCGGCCGTATGTCCGTCACGGTCACCTCGGCGACCGCCGCCGCGTCAGCGAGCACCGGACCGGCCGCGCCGCTCGTCCACTCGCCGGTCCGGAACGGCCCGCCAGGCGATGGATGCAGGCCGGCGAAGACGTCGGCGAGCGTGCGGTGCCGCCACCGCAGCACGTTCACGACCGCTCGCCCGCCGGCCTCCACCGCGTCGGCCAGGTCGCTGTCCGGATCGACCAGGGCGCAGATCACCGCCGGCTCGCCGTCGGCCATCATCAACGAGGAGACGGTCAGGCCGACCGCGGTCGGTCCGTCACCGGCTGTCACCACCGTCAGCGGCCCGACCAGCCGGCCGCGCAACCGGCGCTCCGGCCGCCGGTCGGCCGACGGAGTGGCAAACGGATGCTCCGGATGAATCCGCGCACCCGGGTCGAAAGGCTCGTTCACGTCCCAAACCTTGTCATGACCTTGTGCGGCCACCAAAGGCCGTTCGGACACGGCGTACACTCCGCCAACGTGAGCATCCCCGACCCGCTCCAGCGTTAGACCGGCGAGGCCCGACTTGCCAGGACGCCGTCAGGCCTCCACCGTGCACTCGCACCGCCGGCGCCCCAAACGCCGCTATCGGTTCGCGATCGCACCGTGGATCGTCATCTCCGCCGTTGCCGTGTTGTTACTCTCCGGAGTCACGGCCGGATACGCCTGGTTGGCCAACCAGGGCTGCAAGGGCTCGACCACGACGCTGAACGTGGTCGCCGATCCGGACCAGTCCAAGATCCTCTCCTCGCTCGCGCAGCAGTGGTCGCAGAACAACCCGTCGGTGGGTGGCGGCTGCGCCGCGGTGGCCGTCGCGTCGACCAAGTCCGGCGACGTGGCCAACATCATCGGCCCCAACTGGGATCCCAAGCGCGACGGCCCGCGGCCGGACGTGTGGGCTCCCGACTCCTCGACCTGGATGCGGGTCGCGCAGGCCCGGCCGGACGCGTACGACATGATGCCGTCGCTGCAGCCGAGCCTGGCGCGCTCGCCGGTGGTCATCGCCATGCCGCGGCCGATGGCGCAGTCGCTCGGCTGGCCCAACGCGCCGATCGACTGGCGCAGCCTGGTCACCACCTTCTCCGGCAGCCACAGCTGGGCCGACTTCAAGCATCCGGAGTGGGGGAAGTTCCAGATCGGCATGACCGATCCGACCAAGTCGACCCCAGGCCTTGAGGCGCTGCTCGCGATCACCGACTACAACGACGACGAGCAGATCAGCCAGGACGAGCTCGACCACACCAGCGACCTGGCCAGGTCGGTCACCCGCTACACGCCGGACAGCGACGCCATGTTCGGCGCGCTGCAGATGGCCGACGCGAGCGGCAAGGCGCTGCAGTACGTGTCGGCCTTCCCGGCGCTGGAGCGGGACATCTCCGACTACAACTCCACCAACCCGCAGGTGCCGCTGGTCGCGGTGTATCCGACCAAGGGCACGTCCGACGCGGACTATCCGTATCTGGTGCTGAAGGCGCCCTGGGTCGGCGCCAAACAGCGGCAGATCGCCGCCGCCTTCCTGTCCTTCGTGCAGGGCCAGACCGGCCGGAAGGCATACGCCGACGCCGGCTTCCGCGGACCCGACCGGTCCCCCACACCGCTGCTCACCGAGGCACGCGGTTTCCAGCCACACATCAAGGCGCTGGCACGGATGGCGTTGCTGCCGGAGTCGATCAACAAGACGGTCGTCACCTGGACGGCGCTGCGGCGGACGGTCAACGCCCTCGCAGTGATCGACACGTCCGGCTCGATGGCGCGCGCGGCCAACGACGGCAACGGCACCCGGCTGCAGGTCGCCACGCAGGCGGCGACCCACGCCTTCGGCATGTTCAACGACCAGAGCCAGCTCGGCCTGTGGCAGTTCTCCACCAACCGTACGGCGACGACCGACTACAAGGAGCTCGTCCCGATCGGCCCGATGACCAGCAGCGTCGGCGGCACGCCGCGGCGTACGGCCATCAACAACGCGCTCAACGACCTCAAGGCCGACGGCGGCACCGGCCTCTACAACACCGCGCTGGCCGCCTACAAGGCCGTGCAGGCCTCCTACCAGCCCAACCGTGTCAACCTGGTGCTGCTGCTCACCGACGGCCGCAACGAGTCGACCAACAGCACGCTGACCAAGTCGCAGCTGATCAGCCAGCTCCGCGCCGCCTCCGACCCCTCGCGGCCGGTCGAGATCATCACCATCGCATACAGCGGTGACACCGACGTGCCGGCGCTGAAGGAGATCGCCACCGCGACCGGTGGACGCGAGTACAGCTCGCTGGACACCAAGTCGATCGACATGGTCCTGCTGACCGCCCTGTTCGGCAGCAGCACCTGATCACACGGTCGTCAGCGGCTGGTAGTCGGCCAGGTCGCCGGTGTTGGCGTGGCCCTTGGCCAGCTTGTTGATCAGCCCGGTCATCGGCCGCGACGACAGGAATCGGTACGTACGGTTGCGCCGTCGGATCTTCGCCTCCGTCGCCGGCGCCAGGAACTTTCCGGCACCGGTGGCAAACTTGGCCGACTTCGTCGTGGCCGGCCGCATCGCCTCCTCATAGCGCGCGAAGGCGACTGCGTGGTCACCGGTCGAGACGAGCTCCCCGGCCAGCGTGTACGCGCCGAGCATCGCGTATCCGGTGCCGCTGGCGCCGGGACCGCCGCACCAGGCCGCGTCGCCGAGCAGCGCGATGCGGCCGGTCGACCAGCGCGGCATCTGGATCTGGCTGAGCGAGGCGAAATACAGGTCGTCGGCCTTCTCCAGCTCCCGGAGCAGCTGCGGCACGACCCAGCCGGTCGCGCCGTAGTGCTCGGCGATGATCCGCTTCTGCTCCGCCAGATCACGCCGGTCGTACGCGAGCTCCGGCGACGCGAAGACCAGGCTGACCGCGGCGCGCCGCGGGTTGCGCGCGCTGCTGACGTTCACGTAACGGCCGGGCTCGTTGTAGATGCGCGCACTGTGGTCGAGGCCGAGCACGTTCGGCATGCTGAAACCGGCGGTGTAGTAGCCGAGATCGACCTGGAAGCCGTCGCCGAATGCCAGCCGTCGTACGCCGGAGTGCTGGCCATCGGCGCCGACCACCAGGTCGAAGCGCCGCGCGCGGCGGTGCTCGAAGGTGACGTACACACTGTCGGCCTGCTCGTCCAGCGCGGTGATCCGGTCGCCGAAGACGTAGTCGACGCCGTCCTTGGTGTGCCGGTAGAGCACACCTGAGAGGTCGCCGCGCTCGATCTCCAGCTCGCCGCTGAAGATCACCGACGGCAGCCGCGACACCTGGCGGCCGGCGGCGTCGACGATCAGCTGGTCACCCATGGCCGTGTCGTACGACCGCATCTCCGCGAGGATCCCCATCCGTTCCAGCAGCGCCATCTGGTCGCCGCGGAAGTCCACCGCCGCGCCGCTGGCACGCAGGCCGCGCGCCTGTTCCACGACGGTCACGTCGTAGCCGTACCGGCTGAGCCAGAAGGCCAGCGACGGACCGGCGATGCCGGCACCTGAGATCAGAACCGTGGTCATGGCAGTCCCCTTCGGGTTGTCGATGCGACGACCATACAGACGGTTTATCCATTTGGTCAATCCATATGGATAAACCAGTTGGCGGGTAAGGTGTGGCGCATGGGAAACCGAGAGGACCTGCTGGCCGGCGCGCTCACCTGCCTGAAGGACAAGGGCTGGGCCCGCACGACGGTCCGCGACATCGCCGCCGCCGCCGGCGTCAACCACGCCGCGATCGGCTATCACTTCGGCTCTCGGGACGCGCTGATGACACAGGCGTTCATGCAGGCCATCGAGGAGTGGGGCGAGGAGGTCGAGGCCGCCGTACGCGCGTCCACAGACAAGGACGCGACGCCACGCGAGCAGTACGAGGCCTTCTGGCGTACGGCGATCGCGTCGTTCCGCACCAATCCCAAGCTGTGGCTGGCGACCGTCGAGGCGAGCATCGAGGCCCAGCACAACCCGCGGATCGCCGAGATCATCCAGGAAGGCATGCGCGAAGGCCGCAGCGGCCTCGCCGCCGGCCTGCTGGGTAAGCCGGAGGAATCACTGGACGCGGAGGCGAAGCGTACGGTCGGCGCCGTACAGATGGCGCTGATGTCCGGCATCCTGATCCAGTGGCTGTTCGATCCGGACAGTGCGCCGAGCGGCGCCGACATCGCGACCGGCGTGACCGCGCTGGCCGCGCATATCGGGGACGCTCCGTCCGCATAACGGGTACGAATCCTTGCGCGCTCAGGCAACCGACGCGGCCGGCCGATGCGGTCGGTCAACACAGCGTTACCGCTGGTACGGCCCGTAGTGGCCAGATAACGATTAGGTGCTCATTCGCGAAATATTTATCCACAGGGTGCGGCGAACGGCCATGCGCGGGCTTGCGCCGTGGGATCATTATGTGAGCACAACCACACAGCCAACCGACCGATTTCTCTCCACCGGAGACCAACGATGTGTTCGCACGAACCGGCCTGCCCCGACGCTCAGGCGCCTGACCACGACGCCGCGCACGTGGTGGCCGCTCACCCGGAGCAGGGCTGGAGCCTGCTGTGCAACGGCGTGATCGTCTTCGCCGACTGCGGCGAGATCCTGCCGGACGGCAGCGCGGTCGCTCCCTGTCCGCGTCCCGCCATGCACACCGCCGCGCACGCCGCGGCCTGAGCTAGAGCACCACCTTTTCGGCCACGGTCCGCGCCGCGGCCGGAAGGGTCTCTCTACGCCGACTGTGTCGCAGTGAGCGAGACGGCGTAGTGATCGACGAACAGCCGCGCGACCAGGTCGCCACGCGAGCCGGTGCCTGACTTCGCGAAAATCGACTTCAGATGGTCCTGCACCGTGTAAGCCGACACCCGCAACCGGTTGGCGATCTGCTTGGTGGACAGGCCCTGCGCCACCAGCTCGGTGATCCGCCGCTCGCTTTCGGTGAAGCCGTACGCGTGCACCATCAGCGGCGCCAGCTCAGCCGGCCGAGCGGTCTCCAGCATGACCGCGACCGGCGCGTCCGGACCGCTACCGAGCAGTGAACCGCGGACAACCAGCCACTGACCTGATCGTGTACGTGCACGCACCTTCGCCGGCCGCGGGTCCACCGATGTGCTGGCACAGATGGCCCGTGCCTGTCGCGCGACCGCCAGCACCACCAGTGGCAACCGCGCACCGGCACGGTCGCCGGTTTCAAGCTCGCGCAGCCAGCGATCCGCGACGCCGTTCGACATGCTGACGCCGTCGTCGACGTCGAGGACGACGACACCGACCTCGTCCTGACCGGCGTTTGCGCCTTCCAGCAACAGACCCCGGCGCACTCCGTCGGCGATCAGCCCGGCCATCGACGACACGAATGCCACCTCGGTGGAGGTGAAATTCGGCCGGCCCGCCTCGCGGAAGATCGTCAGCGCACCCCAGGTCGCCAGCTCGTTGCCGAGCACCACCCGCAGCTCGTCGGCGAAGCCGCCGGGCCGGCGGACCTCCCGCTGGCGCAGGCTGAGGTCCAGATCGCCGGCCGTCACCTCACTCAGGCTGGCCGCCGGACGGCCGGATCGAGCGAGATGGACCCATTTGTTGTAGTCCGGCTCACGCACCTCGATCTCCACCAGCCGCAGCATCGCGGCGGCCGGCAAACCGTTCTCCACATACTCCGCGGTCGGCAGCATCGTCGCTGGGTCGACCGTCATCAGGCAGCTGCCCTCGCTCGGCACGGCACGGGCCAGCAGGTCACCGGCCGCACGGGAGAACTCGGACACCGGCAGGCCGCGGTGCACCAGCCGGACGACGTCGTCCCGTACCCGCGTCCGGACCTGCGCATTGATCATCCGGCGACCCTACGCTCGCGACACCCCAGAAGTCTGGGATTCCACACCGGGCGCCGGTCAGGGGATGCTCAGGTCATGAGCATCATCCGACTCGAAATGACCATGTCGGTCGACGGCTACGTCGCCGGACCACGAGACAGTGTTGAGACACCGATGGGCGTCGACGGTTTCCGGCTGTTCAACTGGCTCGACCGGCGCGAGGATCCCGGACCGAGCGGCGAGGTGTACGCCGAGGCGATGGCCACCCGCGCTCTCATCTCCGGCCGGCGCACATACGAGCACGCCAACCACTGGCACGGCGACCACCACGACGGCGTACCGATCTTCGTCCTGACCCACGAGGTGCCCGACGAGCCGCCGCCCGGCAGCGTCCGCTATGTCACCGACGCGCGCGAGTGTGCGGCGCAGGCGAGAGCGGCCGCCGGCGACGGCGACGTGATGGTGCACGGCGCCGGCGCGGCGCAGGCCCTCCTACGAATCGGCGAGCTCGACGAGCTGCACCTGCATGTCGTGCCGGTGCTGCTCGGGCAAGGGCGGCGGCTGTTCGACAACCTCGCCGCCGACCATGTCGAGCTGGAGCTGGTGCGCTGCCTGACCACGCCGTCGTCGGACAAGCCCGAGCATCAGGTCATGCATCAGCTCTATCGCGTTCGTTAGCGGCCTGCGCGGCCTCTCAGTCCTCGAACGCCTCCGGCGCCGGACACGAGCAGACCAGGTTGCGGTCGCCGTAGGCGCCGTCGATCCGCCGCACCGGCGGCCAGTACTTGGTCGCCGGCCGGACACCGGCCGGGAAGGCAGCCAACTGCCGGTCGTACGGATGCGACCAGTCCTCGGCCAGCGTCGCCGACGTGTGCGGCGCGTTCACCAGCGGATTGTCGTCCTTTGGCCACTCGCCGGCGCCGACCCGGTCGATCTCGGCCTTGATGGCGACCATCGCCGCCACGAACCGGTCCAGCTCGGCCAGGTCCTCCGACTCGGTCGGCTCCACCATCAGCGTGCCGGCCACCGGGAACGACATCGTCGGCGCGTGAAAGCCGTAGTCGATCAGCCGCTTCGCCACGTCGTCCACGGTCACGCCGGTCGCCTTGGTGATCGGCCGCAGGTCGAGGATGCACTCGTGCGCCACCAGGCCGTCGGTGCCGCTGTAGAGCACCGGGAAATGCCCCGAGAGCCGCCGTGCCAGGTAGTTGGCCGCCAGCACGGCGCTGCCGGTCGCCGCGCGCAGCCCGTCCGGGCCCATCAGCCGCAGGTAGGCCCACGAGATCGGCAGGATGCCGGCCGAGCCGTTGGCCGCCGCGGCGATAGGACCGACCGCGCCGCGACCCGGCAGGTAGTCGGCGAGGTGCGCGCGTACGGCCACCGGCCCGACACCGGGACCACCGCCGCCGTGCGGGATGCAGAAGGTCTTGTGCAGGTTGAGATGCGACACGTCACCGCCGAAGCGACCCGGCTTGGCGACCCCGAGCAGCGCGTTGAGGTTGGCTCCGTCGACGTACACCTGGCCGCCGGCGTCGTGCACCGCCGCGCACACCTCGGCCACGGCCTGCTCGTAGACGCCGTGTGTCGACGGGTATGTGATCATCAGCGCCGCCACGTCGTCGCGGTGCTTGTCCAGCGTCTCGCGCAGGTGCGCCAGGTCGACGTTGCCGTCGTCGTCGCACTTCACCACCACGACCTTCATGCCGGCCATGACGGCGCTAGCGGCGTTGGTGCCGTGCGCCGAGGACGGGATCAGGCAGATGTCGCGGTGGTGATCGCCGTTCGCATCGTGGTACGCGCGGATGGCGAGCAGGCCGGCCAGCTCACCCTGCGCGCCGGAGTTGGGCTGCAGGCTGACCGCGTCGTAGCCGGTCGCCTCGGCCAGCCACGTTTCCAGGTCTGCCACCAAAGCCGCGTATCCACCGGTCTGCTCGGCCGGCGCCAACGGATGGATGCCGGCGAACTCCGGCCAGCTGACCGGCTCCATCTCGACCGCCGCGTTGAGCTTCATCGTGCAGGAGCCGAGCGGGATCATGCCGCGGTCCAGGCCGTAGTCCTTGGCCGCGAGCCCGCGCAGGAAACGCATCATCGCGGTCTCCGAGCGGTGGCTGTGGAAAACCTCGTGCCGCAGGTAGTCGGACTGGCGCAGCAGCGGCTCGGGAAGGCCGTCGCCAGTCGCCGTGTCCAGCGCCGCGATGTCCACATCGGACACTCCGAACGCCGACCACACCGCGGCGATCCGCTCGCTGGTCGTCGTCTCGTCGCAGGCGATGCCGACCAGGTCGTCGCCAGCCTGCCGGAGGTTGATGCCGCGCTGCGCCGCCGCGGCGACGTAGTGCGCCGCTTTTCCGCGCGTACGCACCAGAATCGTGTCGAAGAACGACTCGTGCTCGATCTGGAAGCCCGCGTTGCGCAGGCCGGCGGCGAGCACGGCGGCGTACCGGTGTGCGCGCTGCGCGATCAGCCGCAAGCCCTCCGGTCCGTGCCAGGCGGCGTAGAAAGCGGCGATGTTGGCCAGCAGCACCTGGGCCGTGCAGATGTTGCTGGTCGCCTTCTCGCGACGGATGTGCTGCTCACGCGTCTGGAGAGCGAGCCGGTAGGCCGGAGCGCCGTCGGCGTCCTTGCTGACGCCGACCAGCCGGCCGGGCAGCATCCGCTGCAGGCCGTCGCGTACCGACAGGTAGCCGGCGTGCGGACCACCGAACATCAGCGGCACGCCGAAACGCTGCGACGAGCCGACCGCGATGTCCGCGCCGAACTCGCCAGGCGTACGCAGCAGCGTCAGCGCGAGCAGGTCGGCGGCCACCGCCACGAGCGCCTGCCGCGCGTGAGCCTGCGTGACGATGTCGGTGATGTCGCGTACGACTCCGGAGGCACCGGGATATTGCACGAGTACGCCGAAAAAGTCGCCGTCCGGCAGGCCGGCAGAGAGATCGGCGTCGACCAGCTTGATGCCGAGACCGTCGGCGCGGGTGCCGACCACCGCGCGCGTCTGCGGCAGAACGTCCGAGTCGACAAGGAAAGCCGCGTCTTTCGGCGCCTTGGACGAGCGGCGCGCCAGCGTCATCGCCTCGGCGGCGGCGGTCGCCTCGTCCAGGAGACTGGCGTTCGCGATCGGCAGTCCGGTCAGGTCCTCGACCATCGTCTGGTAGGTCAGCAGGGCCTCCAGCCGGCCCTGGCTGATCTCCGGCTGGTACGGCGTGTAGGCGGTGTACCAGGACGGGTTTTCCAGCACGTTGCGGCGGATCACCGGCGGCGTGATCGTGTCGTGGTAGCCGAGCCCGATCATCTGCGCCATCGGCTTGTTGCGGCCGGCGTACGCGCGCAGCTCCGCGGTCACCGACGCCTCGGTGCCGGCGGCCGGCAGGTCGAGCGGCTCGTCCAGCCAGATGCTCGCCGGCACGGCGGCCCGCAACAGCGCGTCGACCGAGTCGTAGCCGACCGTGGACAACATCTTCTGTCGATCGGCGGCCGTCAGGCCGATGTGGCGGCGCGCGAACGGCACGCCGGCGGTCAGCTCGTCGAGCGTGGGACGGTCGGTCATCGTCGACTCCGGAGGTTGGACGGCCCTGTACCTAACCTCCCCCTCTGTCATTGGGACCTGAGAGCTTCGCCTTTCGGCTTGCACCGTCGGTGAGGCGCACCGGCGCCTGCTTTCCAGAGGTGTCTCACCCGTACGGTCCGTTGGCCTGAGAGGTTCCGGGGAGGATTGCTCCTTCGGCGCCTCGAACTGGCTGCTCGAGGACTCTCCCGTGCGGGGTCGGCAACACCGCTCACGCTACCAGCGGCACCGGCCGTACGCCTTCTCGCCACACCCACGTCACATTCACGGGTAGTAGCCCTCGACCGGCACCCGCGCCAGGTCGAACAACGCCGGTCCGTCGTACTGGATCGCCGGCGGCGCGACCGGTGAGCGCAGGCTGTTGAGCTGCTCGGTGGACAGTGCGAACACCACCCGCCCGAGGCCGGACCGCTCGATGGCGCCCGTGCACATCTGGCATGGCTGGCAGCTCGTGTACATCGTGGTCTTCGCCGCGGTGGCCGGATCCAGCTCACGCGCCGCGTACCTGGCCAGCTTTTGCTCCGGATGCTGCGAAATGTCGGCGTCGCGAATCGTCGTGTTGTGCTCCTCGGCCAGCACCTGCCCGTCCGGCCCGACCAGCAGCGACGCGAACGGCGGATCGCCGCCTTCGCGCGCCTTCACCGCCAGCTCGATCGCACGCCGCAGAAAGGTCTCGTCGTCAGCCGTCAACGCCATCAGTTGTCTCCTTCGATGAATGCGGCTCCTACGGTCGCGAGCGCGCGCCAGGCGACCTCCGGCCGCCGGGTCTCGTCCGGATCGCCGCAGAACGGATCGAGCACGACGGCCCGCGCGCCGAGCTCTCGCAGCCGCTGCAGATCGCCGACGACCTGGTCGATCGTGCCTTCGCCGGCGAGCCGGTCGTCGAGTGGTTTGTCGGTCAGCCGCAACGCGATCCGTGGCGCGAGCGGCACACCGTCGAGCTTGCCGACCTGCTCGGCAAACCAGTCGAGGCGGAACCGCAGCGGATGCCACGCGGCACCAAACCGTACGGCTCGCCGGATCGCCGCCGCGCTGTTGCCGCCGACCCAGATCGGGATCCGCGTGGCGCGGTAGTCGGCTTCGTCGCGCCACACCGTCGTGATCGTGTGCAGGTATTCGTCGGTCAACGCGCCGCGATTTTCGAACGGCACACCGAGCGCCGCGTATTCCTGCCTGGCCCAGCCGACACCGACCCCGAGCACGAACCGGCCGCCGCTGAGGTCGTGCAGGTTGGCCGCCATCCTCGCGGTCAGCAGCGGATGCCGATATGGCAGCACCAGCACGGTCGTGCCGAGCTGGATGCCGGTCGTGCTGCCGGCGAGCCAGGCGAGCGTGGTGAACGGCTCGTAGAACGGCGCCGGATATTGTGCGGCCACGTCCGATGTCACGCTGACGTGGTCGGAGAGCATCAGCAGGTCGAAACCGAGGCCCTCCACCGTCTGTCCCCAGGCACGCAGCACGCCAGGGTCGGTCCCCGGACCGAAGTTGGGCACGTTCACGCCAAGTCGCACGGCTCCACGCTATCCGCGCCAGACAACGATCCGGAAGAGATTCCTCACGGCGTACGCGCTGTCTCGCCGGGGATCTCCCGGTAGTTTGGCGTGATGACCGTGGATCTCGACGCGACCGACTGGGCCATCCTGGTCGAGCTGCAGGCCGGTGGCCGGATGCCGCTCACCGAGCTCGGCAAGCGGGTCAACCTGAGCGCGTCGGCGACGACCGAGCGCGTACGCCGGCTGGAGAACACCGGCGTCATCACCGGCTATCGCGCCGAGGTCGATCTCGCCGCCGCCGGCTTCACGGTGCTGGCCGTCGTACGGCTCAAATATCCTGGCAACCAGCACGAGCCACTGCACAAACTGCTGCGCGAGCGCACCGAGATCCTCGAGTGCCTGCGTACGACCGGCGACGACTGCTATTCGCTCAAGGTCGCGGCCGCCTCGATGCCGCACCTGGAGCGGATCGTCGACGAGCTGGCCCAGTTTGGCAGCACCACGACCAACGTCGTCTACAGCCAGCCACTTCCCTACCGCGGCCCACTCGCCCCACCGGGCGCCCCGTAAGCACCGCGGGTTTGGAATCGAATGTGCAAGTGTGGGGCACTTCTGCCGCGAAGAGTCGCCCACACTTGCATATTCGATTCGAGGGCGGTGACAGGCGGTGCTACGGTCGTTGCATGCAGCGCGCTTTTGTGACGACGACGCCGGAGAAGGTCCCGGCGCGCTGATCCATGCAGCTTCCAAGCCCCGGGGCGAGTGCCCCGGGGTTTTTTCGTGGCCACTCGCTCATGTCAACGAGGAGACCACCATGTACGACCACCGCAAACTCGGCCGCGAGCTCGGCCTGTTCGACTCCGACCCGCTGATCGGCGCCGGCCTGCCGTACTGGCTGCCAGCCGGCGCCACCATCCGCCAGGTGCTGGAGGACTACGTACGCGATGCCGAGCGCCGTGCCGGCTATCAGCACGTTTATTCGCCAGTGCTGGGGAAAAGAGAGCTGTACGAGATCTCCGGCCACTGGTCGCACTATCGCGACGACATGTTTCCGCCAATGGATCTGGGCGGCGAGCAGGTCGTGCTGCGGCCGAGCCTGTGTCCGCATCACGCGCTGATCTATCGCTCGCGATCGCACAGCTATCGCGAGCTGCCGCTGCGGATGGCCGAGCTCGGCGGCATGTATCGCTCGGAGCTGTCGGGCGTGCTCGGCGGGCTCACTCGCGTACGCTCCATCCAGCTCAACGACGCGCACATCTTCTGCGGCCTCGACCAGGTCGCCGAGGAGGCGGCTGGCGCGCTCCAGATGATCCGCGCCGCGCACGCCGACCTGGGGATCGCGGCCAGCCGCTATCGACTGTCGCTGCCAGGGCCCGGCGGCAAGTACGTGGCCGGGGCGGACATGTGGCGGCGCGCGGAGGCGATGCTGCTGGACGTGCTCGACCGCACCGGCATCGACTACGAGGCCGCCGAGGGCGAGGCGGCCTTCTACGGACCGAAGATCGACGTACAGATCGTCGACAGCGCGGGACGCGAGTCGACCCTGTCGACCGTACAGATCGACTTTCACCAGCCGGAGCGCTTCGGGCTGGAGTACGTCGGCGCGGACGGTGCCAAACACCGGCCGGTCATGGTGCACCGCAGCATCATCGGCAGCGTCGAACGAGCCGTCGCTCAGCTGATCGAGGTCTATGGCGGCGCGTTCCCGGCCTGGCTGGCGCCGGTGCAGCTGGTGGCGATCCCGCTGTCCGACGACGAAGTGGCCGCCGCGGACGCGCTCGTACGCCGGTGCCTTGCCCTGGGGCTGCGCGCTGAGGTGTCCGCACCGGAACGAGGAAGCCTCGGCGCTCGTATCCGGGACGCTCGGCTGGTGCCGTACCAGGCGATCGTCGGCGCCAAGGAGGCGGCGAACGACGAGGCGTCACTCCGGCTGCGTGGCGGCCACCGCCTCGACCCGCTGCCGACCGACGACGCTTTGGCCTTGGTCAGGGCCAACGTCGACGCCCACGCCATCACCCCGTAGCCCGGCAATGTCCGAATCTGCTGTCCGAATGGAACCGACCGGAGTATTTGCGCGGGTCAAGCCACATCCGACGACGCAATCGGATTCCGATTGCGTCGTCGGACCCGCAGGCTAGCCGATGCGGCGGGCGCGGCGGGCGGCCAGCTCGTCCGGCACCGCCGGCTCGACCTCGACGCCGCCGTCGGCGCGTTCGCCGGGCAGGTGCGCCAGCTCGCCTTCGACCTCGCGGAAGGCGCCGGACACGGCGATGCCGAAGACACCCTGACCGCCTTGCAGGAGGTCGACGACCTCCTCCGGCGACCGGCACTCGTACACGGTGGTGCCGTCGGAGATCAGCGTGATCTGCGCCAGGTCGCGTACGCCGCGGGAGCGCAGCTGGTCGACGGCCAGCCGGATGTTCTGCAGCGAGACACCGGCGTCCAGCAGCCGCTTGACGATCTTCAGGACGAGGATGTCGCGGAAGCTGTAGAGCCGCTGCGAGCCGGAGCCGGCGGCGGACCGGATGCTCGGCTGCACCAAGCCGGTGCGGGCCCAGTAGTCGAGTTGCCGGTAGGTGATGTGCGCGGCCGAGCAGGCGGTGGGGCCGCGGTAGCCGATCAGCTCCCGACCGTCGGACCGCTCCGGCTCGGCGACGAACAGCACCCCTTGGTTCTCGTCCGGCGCGCCGGCGGCGACCGGAGTCGGGCCAGCGCTGGTCCGGTCAGGGCGTACGTCTGACGGCCGGTCTGCTCCGCCGGTGCTGCCGTGCTCGTCCACTGACGACCTCCGCTGTGGGACCGTGCCTAAGACCGGACCGTAGCGCCAGCCGAACCCCGGCGCTCGCCGTCCGGAACGCCTCCGCGTTCCGACCCCCTGACCGTATGAGGCGGGACACGCCGGGTCAACGCAGCGCCTCGGCGTGTCGAACTCTCGACCTCAACTTCACCCTGACGCTGCAGAATCTTGTCCGAAATGCACGGTTTACCGTCAGGAGCCGGCGAAGTCGTCCGGCGAGATGTTGTCCAGGAACTCGCGGAACTTCTCCACCTCGTCCTCCTGCTCGTCCGGGATGATGATCCCGGCCGAGTCGAGCACCTCGGCGGCGCAGGAAATCGGCGCACTCACCCGCAGCGCCAACGCGATCGCGTCCGACGGCCGCGCGCTGACCCGGATGTCGTCGCGGAGCACCAGGTCGGCGTAGAAGATGTTCTCCTTGACCTCGGTGATCTCCACCCGCTGCAGCGGCGAGTCGAGCGCGACCAGCACGTCGCGCAGCAGGTCATGGGTGAGCGGCCTGGACAGCTTCACGCCCTGCTGCTCGAAGGCGATCGCGGTGGCCTCCACCGCGCCGATCCAGATCGGCAGATAACGCTCGCCGCTGGTCTCCTTGAGCAGCAGGATGGGTGTGTTGTTGGGAAGTTCGACTCGCACGCCGACTACGTGCAACTCGTTCACCAGTCGCCTCCGTCTGACGTGTTCGATCCCGCGCTCGCATTGTCGACACTACTCGTCCGACGCCGCGATGCGCACTGTAATGGGCACTGTATTGAGCACTGTAACGACCGGTGCGCGAGTGCGATTTTCAAGCGCCGAAAGTGGATCTCAGCTGCGTCTGGACCAACGCCGCGTGCAGCCGGATGGACAGCGCGGCCAGCTCGCGCAGTGTCTCCTCGGCGCGGCCCTTGGCCTGCGGACCGCGTTGCTGACCGACTGGACCGACGACCTGCTCGAAAAGCCCCACCTCGCGTTGCGCGGAGGTGGCGAACGCGCGCAGATGGCGCGGCTCCAGGCCGTAGCCGGTCATCTCCACGATCGTACGCGCGATCATCAGCATGTCGTCGTCGTAATAGCCGTTGCGGGACGCGATCAGGCCGTAGCCCTCCAGCTCCTTCAACAGCTCCTCGGACAGTCCGGCCGCCTCGACCAGCTCGCCTCGCGACATCCTCAGCTCCCCCGGCGCGGCCGACCACGGCGCGTCCCTCGGCTCACCCTGGAAACGCTGCCGCGGCTCGGCGTCGGCCAGCTCGACCGGCGACAGCGCGCGCGGTACGCGCAACACTGGCGTGCCCGGTCCCGGCCCGGCCGGCTTCTCACCGCGATCCAGTGCGTCCAGTTGCTCGCGGATCACCTTCAGCGGCAGGTAGTGGTCGCGCTGCGCGAGCAGCACGTACTTCAGCCGTGCGACGTCCGCGTGCGTGTACTTCCGGTAGCCGGCCGCGGTCCGCTCCGGCTCCACCAGCCCCTCGGCCTCCAGGTAGCGCAGCTTGGAGATGGTGATGTCGGGAAACTCCGACCGCAGCCGCTCCAGCACCTCGCCGATGCTCATCGACGCCCGGGAGCCGCCTGCCGAAGCGGCGGCCGCACCGGGTCGGGCCGTCACGACCCGGCTCCCCCCGTCGCCGGCCCCAGCAGGAAGATCAGCCGGAACTTGCCGATCTGCACCTCGTCGGAGTTGGCCAAGGTGGCCTGCTCCACGCGCTCACGGTTCACGTACGTGCCGTTCAGGCTGCCAACGTCGCGAACGCTGAAGGTGCCCTGCTCGCGGCGGAACTCGGCGTGCCGGCGGGACACCGTCACGTCGTCGAGGAAGATGTCGCTCTCCGGGTGCCGGCCGGCGGTGGTCACGTCGGTGTCCAACAGGAACCGGCTGCCGGCGTTGGGACCGCGGCGGACGACCAGCAGAGCGGCGCCTGGCGGCACCTGCTCGGCCAGCCGGGCTCCCAGGTCCTGGGTGTTCTCCTCGGTCTCCGGCTCGGCGCCGATGGCGCTGAAAATCTGGGTCGAGGACAGGTCGCGCTCGGCACGATCGTTCATCGGGTCACCAGGCCCTTCTGGTTGCTTGCCACGATCGCCGTCACGGTCACCGGGCTCCTCTTCTCGCTGCTGTCATCAGTACGTTTTCACATCCGCGATGCGAAGTTTCCATCGCGTCACCCCGCCGGCCGGTCGTCGGCGCCAGACGCGACGCAGGCCGGCACCGAGCGTAGCCAGCGGCCAAAAGCAGGGTCAACGCAGGTCCTCAACCGGCGATCAGCGCCTGGTACGCCGCGGCGTCCAGCAGGTTGTCCGCCGCGCCTGGGTCGGACGGGGTGATCTGCAGGATCCAGCCCTGTCCGTACGGGTCGGAGTTGACCAGCTCCGGCTGCTCCTCGAGCGCGTCGTTACGCGCCGCGACCGTGCCCGAGACCGGCGCGTAGAGCTCCGAGACGCTCTTGGTCGACTCGATCTCACCGATCGGGTCGCCGGCCTCGACGGTGGCACCGACCTCCGGCAACTGGACGAAGACGATGTCGCCGAGCGAGTCCTGCGCGTATGCCGTGATGCCGATCTTCCAGTCGCCGCCGGCGTCGACCCACTCGTGCTCGGACGTGTAGCGCAACTGGTCCGGCGTGTCGGACGTGGCCACCGCTCCCCCTGTCGTGATCAGGCACCGGTCGTGCGGGGTGCCTCCGTTGCAACGTCACCCGCGGCGGCCGAGTTCCGCCGCACCGGGTCAAGACGTCGGGCGAGCGTACTGAGGGGTCGTCGGGGCCCGCAACGCGGACACGCTGACGGTGTCTCGCTGCTGGATGTCGATCTTCGCACCCTGCTGGCCCACCGTGTCGACCACCCCACCGGGGATCTTCAACGCGGTCTGCAGCGTCGACGGATCGCCGATGGCCAGCACCGTGTACGGCGACTTCAGCGTGTGTCCGTCGACGTTGATGCCGCCTTGGCCGTCCAGGAAGTACGACGACACCACGATCCTGGCCTTGCCACCGGCCGCGTCGTTCAGCTGGATGGCCTCCGCGCCCGCGCCGCGAAGTTCCTCGATCGCGTCCAGGACCACGTCCGCGGTCAACGCGCCCTTGCTGTCGGTGATGGTGATCTGCAGACCGGGGCCGGTGGCCGGCACCGTCCCGGCGAGCAGGCCGAGGTTGCGCAGCCGGCGCCGCGACTCGGCCAGCGCCGCGTCGCTGCCGGCGTTGCCGGAGTTGAGCTGCTGGCGGGTGGCCTGCAGGTTGGCGATCTCGGCGCGCAGCCGGTTCTGCCGCGAGTCGAGGTCGTCCAGGATGCGGACCAGATCCTCCTCGCGCGAAGAGACCTGCGTGCCGCTGCTGTCGGTGCTCCGGGCCTGCACGACGATGCCGAAGCCGAGGAGCGCGGCCAGGACGCCGATGACCGCGCCGGCACGCGATCGGCGCAGCCGGCTGAGCACTGGCTGAGGCGCGCCGGCGCGCTGTGGAGCGGCCAGCAGCTCTGTCGGCTCGTCCGTCGGTGCGGCTGTTGGTGCGGCAGTTGACGCGGCAGTTGACGCGGCAGTTGACGCGGCAGTTGACGCGGCAGTTGACGCGGTACTGCCGTCGCGGGCCTTCTCGTGTGCACCGGAGGGACCGTGGTCGCTCTTCACCAGGTCGACTGGCAGCGCGATCCGTTCCGTACGGTCACTGTCGGCGCTGGTGTCCGGTGCCGCCGCCGGTGACGTGCTCGAGGTGATCTCGATGGCGCGCGGCAGGTCGATCCGCTCGGTCTTGTCCGGATCGGCGTTCAGCGGCCAGCTGAAGCCGGTGGTCGGTTCCTTGTCACGGTCGCGGTCACCGTCGCGGTGCTGGTCGCTCATCGGCTCACGCTCGGAACAGGTGCCGCCGGATGGCCGCGGCGTTGCCGAAGATCCGGATGCCGAGGACGACCACCACACCGGTGGACAGCTGGCCGCCGACCCCGAGCTTGTCGCCGAGATAGACGATGACCGCGGCGACCAGCACGTTGGACACGAACGAGACGACGAACACCTTGTCGTCGAAGATGCCGTCCAGGCGCGCGCGGATGCCGCCGAAGACCGCGTCCAGCGCGGCCACCACCGCGATCGGCAGATACGGCTGCAGCGGCGCCGGCACCGACGGGTGCAGCAGCACGCCGAGCACGATGCCGACTATGAGCCCAATGGCGGCGATCACCGGTCACTTACCTCCTGGCGGGGAGCCTACGGGCTGGGCGTATCGCAGGTTCGGCGACATCGCCGCCGGCAGGTTGAGGCTGTCGGCCGCCGCCACCTTCAGCGTGATGCCGTACTGCCGGTTGTACGACCGCAGCTGCACGGCCGCCGCGGACCGGTTGAAGCCCTGCGGCAGGAGCTTCGGGTCGCCGATCGCGGTCACCTCGTACGGACTGCTCACCGGCTCCAGATCGACCAGGATCGCCCCGCCGGCGGCGCGGATGGTCGAGACCGGCGAGAGCCGCTGGCCGTCGACCGCGACGGCCTCGGCTCCGATCGACCACAACGCGTTGACCACGCCCTGGAGATCGGTGTCCTGCACGCGCCACAGGTTGTTGGTGGTGTCTCGCGTCTGGTCGCCGTCGGTCACCGTCACCACGACGCCGGGGCCGCTCACCGCGCCGAGGCCGGTGCCCGCCTCCAGCTGCTTGAGTTGGCTGGCCAGCTGGCTGCCTTCGGTGTCGTTGGTGCGCCGCGAGCTGCGGCCGGCACTGATCTGCTCACGCAGCGCCTGCGCCTGCCGGTCCAGTGCCTGCGCGCCGGCGTTGCCCTGCCGGATGTCGGTCAGCAGCACCTGCCGCGTACGCGCTGCCTGTGGTGCGTTGGCGACCGTCTCGTTGTACGCGGTGACCAGCACGAGTCCGACCACGACCGCGGCCACCGCGCTGGCGACCCGGTGCCGGGTCTGCTCGGCCTTGGTCGGTGGCCCGGTCTCGGCGCGGCGTCGGGCCGCCGCCGAGTAGCCGCCGTCGAGGTGGTTGTTGAGCAGGTCCGTGAGCATCGCCGCACCTGGCGAGAACAGCTCGCGAGACCACCGGCCGGTCTTCCTCGCCGGTCGAGTCATCCGCTCACCTGCTTCCGGGCCGCGCAGCGAGCCTCCCGGATCACCGTCGCCGCCTGTACGGCATAGAGGCCGGCGGCCCAGTAGAACAGGCACGCACCCCAGATCGCGAAGGCCCACGCGATCGGTCCGGCGATCCGGCCGGCCACGCCCGGCTGCACCGACAGCAGCAGCAGCGGGAAGCCGTACATCAGCACGAAGGTGGCGGCCTTGCCGAGCCAGTGCACCGGCAGCGGGCCGTAGCCGTGATAGCGCAGCACCGGCAGCAGCGCGAACATGAACACCTCGCGCGCGATCAGCGCGATCGCGAACCACCACGGGATGATCTCCCGCATGGCCAGCGCGTACAGCGTGGAGATCATGTAGAGCGCGTCGGCGGACGGGTCGAGCAGCTGGCCGAGCCGGCTCACCTGGTTCCACCGGCGGGCCAGGAAGCCGTCGAGATAGTCCGAGATGCCACTACCCACCAGCACCGCGATCGCGATCAGATCCGTGACCCGGTGGTCCTCGGGGACCAGCACCAGGTAGAGAAAGACGGGGACGCCGAGCAACCGGATGAAACTGAGCAGGTTGGGCACGGTGAAGACCGAGTTGCCGACCACGTGTCCAGCCTAGCTGGCTACCGTTGGCGCGTGCGGCTGACCTCGGAGGAGTCTCGGCGGCGGTTCGCGGCGGCGCGGGTGGCGCGGATGGCGACCGCGGCCGGCGACCGGCCGCTGCTCGTGCCGGTGACCTTCGCGGTGTCCCCCGACGACATGGCCGACGTCGTCTACGTCGCCGTCGACCACAAGCCGAAGTCGACGCGCCGGCTGCGCCGGCTTGAGCACATCGAGGCCAATCCGTCCGTCTGCTTCCTCGCCGACGTGTACGACGACGACTGGGAGCGACTGTGGTGGTCGCGCGCCGACTGCACCGCCACCGTCACCGACTCGTCCGCCGAGGCCGTCGAGCTGCTGGCCGCCAAGTATCCGCAGTACGCGCGGACGCCACCCGCCGGGCCGTACATCGTGGCGCGGGTCGACGCCTGGCACGGCTGGTCGTACGCCGGCTGACCTCCGCGCGGTCGTCAGCTCAGCTCGCCGAGCGCGGTCACCGGATCGGCCGCGGCGGCTCCGGCCGGCCACCACTGGCCGGACTCGAGCCGGTACGGGTGCCAGCGCGAGTCGCGGCCATAGCGCAACTGCCAGCCGCGCTCCGGCCAGGTCCACCGGTTGCCGTCCACAGTGGACTGTCCGAGGTCCTCGCCGTCCCAGGCCGCCGCGATCGCCGCGGTCGCCTTCGCCAGCACCGAGACCGGCGCCTCCCATGGCTCGTCCAGCACGGCGAGGCCGGTGGCTCCGGCCTGCTGCCACGCACGTACGGACCGGTCGAAGTCGGCCGGCCGGCTGGACCTGTCGCGCAGCCGGTCGGACAGCTGGTGCGTCGCGGCAAGCCGTACGCTGTCGCTCCACTCGTCGCACGGTGTTTCGACGCCGGCCAACAACATCTTGGCGCGCGCGGCCGCGTCCGCCACCAGCAGCCGCAGCGCGTCGGCCTCGACACCGGGCCCGTCCGGCACGTCGGCGATCGCGCTGCCTGGCAGCACCACGTCGATGCGTGGCAGCGGTGAGATGTCCTTCGCGTAGGCCTGCGCCGCTGGCGTGCCGCCATCCGGCTCTGTGGGTGTCGTACGCGCGCGCAGGTCGTCCAGCAGGTCGGCGCTGTCGCGGCCGCGCATCAGCAGCAACAGGAACGGATCCTCGTCGACCAGCCAGGAGACCTGATAGCAGAGCGCGGCCGCGTGCTTGCACGGCAGTTCCCAGGACGGGCACTCGCACTCGGGTTCGAGGTCGCCGATCTCCGGCAGCAGCGGCACCTCCGCGTCAGCGGCCGTCTCGACCAGCTCGCGCGGCATCTCGCGGTCCATCAGCGCGGCGATGTGGCCGGCCTTGGCGGCGATCTGCTCGGCGATCCGGTCCCAGTCGGCGACGGTCAGCTGGCCGACGAAGACCACCGTCCGGTAGGTCGCGGCCTCGGCCTCGTCGTGTACGTCCGCGGAGATCCGGCCGGGACTGACCGTGATGGATCCGACCATGCCGCGGTTGGCATAGCGGCGGCCACGGCGCAGCTGGCCGGCGTCCAGCGAGGTGTCCTCCATCGCCTTGACCCAGGCCTTCCCCCACCACGTACGCGCGCTGCGCTGCGGACCCGGGGGGAAGGCGGCGAATCCACGTGCGTTCATCGGCTCCCCCTCAGCTCGACCAGGTCGGCCAGCTCGCGGTCGGACAGCTCGGTCAACGCGGTCTCACCAGACGACAACACGGCGTCGGCGAGCTGGCGTTTGCTCTGCAACAGAGCCGAAATCCGGTCCTCCACGGTTCCTTCGGCGATCAGCCGGTGGACCTGGACCGGCTTGGTCTGGCCGATCCGGTACGCACGGTCGGTCGCCTGTTCCTCGACGGCCGGATTCCACCAGCGGTCGTAATGTACGACGTGGTCGGCGCGCGTGAGGTTGAGTCCGGTGCCGGCGGCTTTCAGCGACAGCAGGAAAACCGGCGCCTCGCCGGCCTGGAACCGGCGCACCATCTCGTCGCGTTGTGCGACCGGTGTGCCGCCGTGCAGCAGCAGCGGCGACAGGCCGCGATCGGTCAGGTGCCGGTCGAGGAGCCGAGCCATCGCCACGTACTGCGTGAAGACGAGCATCGCGCCGTCGCCGGCGGTGATGGTGTCGACCAGCTCGTCGAGCAGCTCGAGTTTTCCGGACCTGCCGGCGAGGACGGGATCGTCCTCGCGTAAATACTGCGCCGGATGGTTGCAGATCTGCTTGAGGCCGGTCAGCAGCTTGAGGATCAGGCCGCGCCGAGCGATCGCGCTGCTCGCTCGGATCTGCGCCATCGACTCGCGTACGACCGCCTCGTACAGGGTGATCTGTTCGCGGCTGAGTGGCACCGGCCGGTCGGTCTCGGTCTTGGCCGGTAGTTCCGGCGCGATGCCGGGGTCGGATTTCTTGCGGCGCAGCAGGAAAGGTCGTACGAGCCTGGCGAAGCGTTGGGCGGCGACCGGATCCTCGCCGGACTCGATCGCGCTGGCCCAGCGCGACCGGAACGCGCCGAGCGAACCGAGCAGGCCAGGCGTCGTCCAGTCCAGGATGGCCCACAGCTCGGAGAGGTTGTTCTCCACCGGCGTGCCGGTCAGCGCCACGCGCGCGCCGTGGCGGATCGTACGCAGCGCTTTCGCCGTCTGCGACGACGGATTCTTGACGTGCTGTGCCTCGTCGGCCACGACCATCCCCCAGCGGTGGCCAGCCAGCGTGGCGGTGTCGCGCCGCATGGTTCCGTACGTCGTGAGGACGAAGCCGTTGTCGTCCAGTGCTCGCTCTGTGCCGTGGAACCGGCGTACGGCCACACCTGGCGCGAACCGCGCGATCTCGCGCTGCCAGTTGCCCAGCAGCGAGGCCGGACACACAACCAGCGTCGGGCCCGTCTGCCGGTGCAGATGCAAGGCGATCAGCGTGATCGTCTTGCCCAGACCCATGTCGTCGGCCAGGCAGGCGCCGAGGCCGAGTGACGTCATCCTGGCCAGCCAGCGAAGGCCGCGCAGCTGGTAGTCGCGCAGGTTGGCGGCCAGCCCGGCCGGCGCGTCGACCAGGTCCGCACCACTGTCCGGATCGGCGATCCGCCGGCGCAGCGCCTCCAGCCAACCGGTCGTGACGACGTCGACGTGCTCGCCGTCGATGTCGGTCGAGCCGCCCAGGGCGGCGCCGAGTGCATCCAGCGCGCTCAGCGGCTTGAGATCGCGTTCGCGCGCCTTGCGGATCAGGTCGGGACTGACCAGCATCCAGCGGTCGCGCAGCCGTACGACCGGCCGCTGCGCCTCGGCGAGCTGGTCCAGCTCCGCCTCGGTCAGAGGGTCGCCGCCGGCGGCCAGCTGCCAGCGGAAGGTGAGCAGCTCGTCGCCTCCGAGGAAGCCGGCCAGGTCGCTCGGCGCGTCCTCGGAGGGGCCGATGATCGTACGTGCGGACAGCTCCCGCACCAGCTCACGCGGCCAGTGCACGTCGACACCGGCCTCCGCCAGCGCCGCCGCCGCGCCGCCGGCCAGCTCGCTGAGCTCGTCGTCGCCGAGCACGAACTCGTCGGGCACGGCGACCTGCAACAACCGCTCCAGTGGCGGCCACACGCGCGCCGCTCGGCGCAGCGCGACGGTCGCTTCGACGGTCGCGCGCGGTCCGAGGCCACCGTTTGTCCAGAGCTCGGCGGCGTCGACCACCAAGGTCGGATCGGTGACGCTGTGGACCTGCACCACCGCGCGGAACGGCCCCGGCATCGCCGCCTCGAGCCGCAACGACACGCGTACGTCCGGGTCGAGGGTCGCGGAGATCTCCTCCGACCAACCGTGCAGCTCCGGCAGCCGCAGCGGCTCGGTCGCCGCGTACGCGCGTTGACCCGCGGCCAGTGGCGCTGCCGGCGACCGTGGCATCGTGTCGGCCACCGCGTCGACGTACGCGCGGAGCAGGTCTTCCGCCGCTGGCAGCGACGTGCCGGCGGTCGGTGTGGCGCGCGCCTCCGGTGGCATGGCGGCCGCGAGCCGGCGGATCAGGTCGATGTCCGCGCTGGTCAGCGGCCCCACCCGCCACGCGTCGTAGCCACCGGCGGTGACGCCTGGCAGGATCCGTCCGGCCGCGACCAGCTTCAGCGCCAGCCGGGTCGCGGCCGACCAGAACGCGGCGGCCGGATCGTCGGCGGCTCGCAGGAGATGTGGGATGGCTTCGGCGACGGACAGCCGGATCGCCGGCATCCGTACGCGCTGAAGGTCACGATCGACAACGGTCAACTTGTCAGCGGACCGCACCCGCGGCCCCCACCAGGCAACACGACCCGTCCTTGGCGGATCGGCTGGTTCGAAAACGATTGGCGTGTGGTCAGGAAGCTCCGGCATACCCTCCGCTTTCCGCTCGTTCGCGCCGTACAACGGCGAGCCGGCGACCGGTGTTCCCGCGAAAGCGGACGAAAACGGTCAGCAAACTCTGACCGGAGGGACGAGCCCGACCGCAGTGCCAGCATGTCCTGCCAGTAACGGTTACGGTCTGTTTCGAAACAGGCCCTAGATCGGCGGGTGGACCTGACCCGCGTCTTCCCGGCCGAGACCCTCGCCGACGCGCTGGAGCCGTGGGCCTGGGTCGGCATCGGCGACCAGAAGCCGCTGTTCACCTCGCTGTTCGGTGACGTGTTCTTCAGGTCGGCAGACGGCATCTGGCTGTTGGACACGCTGGAAGGCCGCTTCGAGCGGATCTGGGACGACGCGGCCGCGCTGAAGGCCGAGGTCGACACCGAGGAAGGTGCAGACCACTATCTGCTCGCCGGCCTCGCGATGGCCGCGTACCGGGCCGGGATCGCGCTCGGCGACGACGAGATCTACGCGTTCAAGGTGCCGCCGGTGATCGGCGGTGGCTTCGACGTGTCCAACCTCGGGGCGATGTCCTTTCCGGTCATCCTGTCCATCCTCGGCCAGGTGCACGAGCAGGTGCGCGCCCTGCCGGCCGGCACCGAGATCACCCGCTTTCCGGGTCGTCGACTGAGCCGCACCGCCGTCAGCGAAGCGGTATGCCGAGAAGCGCGTCGGCGGCCTGGGCGACCAGCGCCGGAGCGTCGCGGTCGGTGGCGGCGGCCGTACGCGAGTCGTCGGCCCAGCGGTCGAGAGCCGCGAACGCCGCGGGTGTGTCGAGGTCGTCGCTGAGCCGATCGCGGATCCGCGCGATCACCGGCGCGGCCGGCGCCGCGGTGTCTTCGGCAGCGGCCGCGCGCCAGCGAGCCAGCCGGTCCTGCGAGGCGGCCAGCAGGTCGTTGCTCCACGGCCGGTCGCTGCGGTAGTGCTCGGACAGCAAGCCGATCCGTACGGCCGCCGGGTCGACGCCGTCGCCGCGCAGCCGCGAGACGAAGACCAGGTTGCCGCGCGACTTGGACATCTTCTCGCCGTCCCAGCCGATCATGCCGGCGTGCACGTAATGCCGCGCGAACGGCCATTGCCCGGTCAGCACCTCGGCGTGCGCGGCCGACATCTCGTGGTGCGGAAAGCGCAGGTCGGATCCGCCGCCCTGGACGTCGATGTTGCCGCCGCCGAGATAGCGCAGCGCGATCGCCGCGCACTCGATGTGCCAGCCTGGCCGGCCGGCGCCGAGCGACGACGGCCAGCTCGGCTCGCCCTCGCGCGCGCCACGCCACAGCAGCGGGTCGAGCCGGTGCCGCTTGCCGGCACGGTCCGGATCGCCGCCGCGCTCGGCGAAGTACGCGAGCATCGTCGCCTCGTCATAGCGTGACTCCGAGCCGAAGTGCGGATCGGTCGAGATGTCGAAGTAAACGTCCGCGGTGCCATCGGTCAGGGTGTACGCGGCGCCGTCGACCAGCAGTTTCTCGACCGCCTCGACGATCTCCGGCACCGACTCGACGGCGCCGACGAAGTGGTCCGGCGGCAGCACGCGCAGCGCTTCCATGTCCTCGCGGAACAACGCCGTCTCGGCCATCCCGAGCACGACCCAGTCGGCGCCGTCGCGCTCGGCGCGCTCCAGCAGCGGGTCGTCGATGTCGGTGACGTTCTGCACGTACGCGACCCGGTGGCCGGCGTCCCGCCACATCCGGTTGACGAGGTCGAAGGTCAGGTAGGTGGCGGCGTGGCCGAGGTGGGTCGCGTCGTATGGCGTGATGCCGCAGACGTACATCCGCGCCGGGTCGCCGGGCGCCGTCGGCCGCACCTCGCCCGTCGCGGTGTCGTAGAGCCGCAGCTCCGGGCCGCGTCCAGGCACGGTGGGGACGTCGATCGGCGACCAGGATTCCATGCGTCGAGCCTAACTTGTCAGCTCCGTGAGGCGTCGTAACGCTGCCAGACCAGGCCAGCCACCGCCGGGTGGTCCCCGAGCGGCGCCGAGCAGACCGCCGGGCCGGCCGCCTCCGCCACCCTGTCGGCGAAGAAACCCGGCGCCAGCAGGTACGTCGCCACCGCCACCCGCCGTCCCGCGCAGGCCTCCTCCACGGTCGGGCTCGCCGCGGAGACGAAGCTGGTCGTCACGTCCGTCTCCAGTGCATCGGACAGCATCCGTCCGACTGTCAGACTGTCGTCGACCGCACGCTGGTCGGTGGAGCCGGCGGCGGCGAGTACGACCGGACCCTCGCGCCAACCGGCCTCCCGCAGCCGGTCGCTCAACGCCTCGACCAGCAGCGCGGACGGCCCCAGCGCCGGTGCGACCTGGTGTCCCCCGGCCACGCCCGGAATGTCCACGTGCACGTGATAGCCGCCGGACAGCAGCAGCGGCACGACGACAGCCGGCTCGTCCAGCTCCGCCAGCACCTCGGACAGCAGCGGCTCGGTCAGCTCGAGAAAAGCCGTGCGTACGGTCACCTCCGGCCGCGCTTTGCGCACGGCCTCGACCAGCGCGTACGTGCTGCGCGCCGCACGCGGATCGCGGCTGCCGTGCGCCACCGCCACCAGCGTCGGACTCACCGGAAGTGCTCTTCCAACGCGCGTACGAGCGCACCGAGGCGGCCGCGTTCCGGTTGCACGGTCGGCACACCCAGAGCGGTCAGGGGCGCCGCCGTGACCGGCCCGACACAGCCGGCGACCACCGGTCCGTGGAACGCCTTGACGACGTCGTCGCGGCGCTCGCCGGCCGCGGCGAGCAGGTTGGCGGCGGCCGGCGCGCTGGTGAACGTGACGATGTCCAGCTCGCCGGCGACGATCGCGTCGACCAGCGCGTTCACCGCCTGCGGATCGGTCGGCGGATGCCACTGATAGACCGGCACCTCGATGACGTACGCGCCGGCGTCGCGCAGGGCGGTCACAAAGGCTGGCATGCGGTCGCCGTGCAGCTGGACGGCCACCCGCCGACCGGTAAGCGGCTCGGCCAACAGGTGCGTCAGCAGCTCGTCAGATGACTCCGAGGCTGCCGCGTACGATTCGCGAAGACCCGTACCGCGGACCGCGCCGACGGCCTTGGGGCCGCGTGCCAGGATGCGTACGCTGCGCAGCGCCGCCACCAGGTCGTCGCGGCTGTTCCAGCTGGTGGCCGCGTCCAGCCAGCCGCGGAACCCCACACCGGTCATGACGACCAGGTCGTCGACGCCTGGACGTACGCAGGCATCGGTGGCCGAGCGCAGCTCCGGATCGTCCGCCGAGCTCGTCGTGTGGATTGTCGGCGTGAAGGACACGATCGCGCCATGCCGCTCCAGCATGTCGGCGAGCGTCTCGCGCCGCCGCTCCGCGGTCACGACCACGCGACGACCGGCCAGCTCACCACTCATGCCGCCATTGTGCCGGCCGCATGTTTCGGGCGGCTCACAGCACGCCGGCGTCGTGCACCACCTCACCGCCCACCACGGTCGCGCCGACTGCCAGGTCCCTGATCCGCTCCGGAGAAACGGCCAACAGGTCGTCGGACAGCACCGCGAAATCCGCGAGTTTTCCGCGGCTGAGCGCGCCTTTCAATGGCTCGTCGTGCACCGCGTAGGCCGATCCGAACGTGTAGGCCCGCAACGCCTGCTCCGCCGTCAGCGCCTCCTCGACCACGAACGGCGCCCCGCTGTCGGTGTGACGGTTGACCATGTCGTGGATGCCGGCCAGTGGCGAGCCGTTCACCACCGGCGCGTCAGAGCTGCCGGGCAACACGATGCCAGCGTCCACGAACGATCGCAGCCGATAGCAGCCACGAGACCGCTCCGGTCCGAGCGCGGCGAGCATGCCGTCGCCGATCTCGCCGACGAACCGGCCCTGCGGCACCGGGATCACGCCGAGCGCGGCCATCCTGGCCACGTCCGCGTCGCTGGTGACGCCGGCGTGCTCGATGCGGTGGCGCGCGTCGACGCGTGGCATCTCGGCGAAGGCCTGCTCGTACGTGTCGAGCACAAACCCCACGGCTCGGTCGCCGATGGCGTGCGTCGCGATCTGCCAGCCGTACGCGTGTGCGCGCAGGATGAAGGCACGCAGGTCCTCGACGGGCTCCTGGAAGAAACCCCGGTTGCCGGCCTCGCCGCTGAAGTCGTCCCACATCGCGGCCGTACGGCCGAGCAGCGAGCCGTCGGAGAAGACCTTCACCGGTCCGATACGCAGCCACTCGTCACCGAAACCGGTGCCTAACCCCAGATCGAGGCCGAACCAGTCGGCGCCTGGCTCGTACGCTCCGGCCGCGTGCAGCGCGCCGGACACTGGCATCAGCGTGGCGCGCAGCCGCAGCAGCCCGCGTCGTCGCGCCTCCTGAAAGGCGGCGACGTCGGCCGCGCCGTTGCCGGCGACGCGACCGAGGCCGACGCCTGGCTCGGTGAAGCTGGTGATGCCGTCCGCCGCGGCGGCGGCGCTGCCGGCACCGATGGCCGCGACGAAGTCGTCGTATGGCGCCGGCCGCAGCACCGCGAACACCAGTCCCTGCGCCTGTTCGGTCAGTAGTCCGGTGGAATGCCCCTGGTCGTCGCGTACGACCGTGCCGCCGTCGACATCCGGCACCGAGTCAGGCTCGAAGCCCATCGCCGCCAGCGCCGCGGTGTTCACCACCCCCATGTGCGCGGACGTGTGCGCAAGCCACACCGGATGGCCGCCGGCGACCGCGTCCAGGGCCGTACGCGTCGGATGCGCGCCGAGCTTGTTCTGGTCATAGCCTGCGCCGCGGATCCAAGCGCCTGCTGGCAGCTCGGCGGCGCGTGCGGCGACCGCGGCGTACAAGCCGTCGAGGCTGCCGACGACACTGTCACGCAGGTCGAGCTCGGACAGTCGCAGGCCGCGCATCGACAGGTGGTGATGCGCGTCGTTGAAGCCCGGCACGGCCGGCGCTCCGCCGAGGTCGATCACCGAGCCGGCGACCGAGCCGTCCAGCTCCTCGTCGAAGCCGGCGATCCGGCCGGCGATGACGCCGATCCGCGAGGCCGCCGGCCGCGCCGGGTCGAGGGTCCGGAACCTGCCGTTGGTGAAGAGCACGTCGAGGCGCACGACCATCCTCTCTACACCGTACGGTCGCGGCCGGCCAGCCAGCCGAACACCATCTGGATGGCCAGCAGCGCCAACACCATCAGCAGCGACACCGTCCAGCCGCGTCCAGGCGTGTGCAGCACGCCGAACATGAACGGGCCGACAGCTGCGATCAGATAGCCGGCGCTCTGCGCCATCGCGGACAGGCCTGCCGTGTCGGCCGGCGTTTTCGCGCGCAGCGAGATGATCGTCAGGATCAGCGGAAAGACGCCCATGCCGCAGCCGAGCAACGCGACCCACAGCAGCGGAGCCGCGGCCGGCGCGAGCAGCAAGCCGGCCGCTCCGGCGAAGCCGCCGGCGGTCAGCGCGACCGTCCAGGTCGACTGGTTGCGCGCGCGTACGGCCAGCGGCGGCACGATAAAGCTGATCGGGATGCCGGACAGCTGCGTCAGCCCGAGCAACAAGCCGGCGGTCGGCCGGTCGATGCCGACGCTGACCAGCACCTCCGGCAGCCAGCTGAGCACTGTGTACGCGTACAACGCCTGCAGCCCGAAGAACACCGTGACGATCCACGCCAGGCCGCTGCCGAGCAGCTTCGTCCGGCCCTCCTCCGCCGGCGCCACGACCTCACCACGATGCCGTGCCGCTCCGAGCCACAGGATCAGCGCGGCGGCCGCCAGCAGTGCCCAGGCCGCCAGCGTCAGCCGCCAACCCCAGGTCGGCTCGACGCGCGGTGTGAGGACGGCGCCAAGGCCGGCGCCGGTCGCCATCGTGGCCGTGTAGACGCCGGTGACGACGCCGATGCGGTTGGGGAAGGCCTCCTTCACCACCACCGGAATGAGCACGTTGCAGACCGCGATGCCGCCGCAGGCCACGAAGGTGCCGCCGAGGACGACGGCCGGACCGTCCAAGACACGTACGAGCAGGCCGACGGTCAGCACCGCGAGCGCGAGGCCGACGGCGCGCGCCATGCCGAGCTTGCGGCCCAGCCACGGCGCGGCGAGTCCGGCCAGGCCGAAGCAGATCGTCGGCACCGACGACAGCACGCTGACCCATGCAGGGCTCGCATCGAGTCCGGCCCGTACCTCGCCGAGCACCGACGCGAGGCTGGTGACCGCCGGCCGGAGGTTGGACGCGGCCAGCGCCACACCGGCCACAAGCAGCGGGGTCCCGGCGAGCGCCGCGTGCCGGCGGCGCATGATGGTCTCCGCCGCACCTGCGTTCTGTAGCTCGCCGGCACGCTCCGTCGCCGTCAAGGCGGGGCCATTCGCCGCCGAACGGTGCACATTGGACCTAGGCTGTGGGACGAGAACGCGGCGGACAGGCCTGCTGACCGGCTGTGTGGGGCAGTGATCCGTCACTGCTGCAAGTGTGCCAAACATAGGATGTTTGGTGGGAAGGAAGCGACTGTGCCTTTGGCCACTACTCGCCGCACCGGCTTGGTGGATCAGGTCATCGAGCAGATGCGCCAAGCGATCGTCAGCGGCAGCTGGCCGGTCGACCAGCGCATTCCGCCGGAGCCAGAGCTGGTCAGCGCGCTCGGCGTCGGCCGCAACACGATCCGCGAGGCGGTCCGTGCGCTGTCCCATGCCGGCCTGCTGGACGTACGGCAGGGAAACGGCACCTTCGTACGCGCCACCAGCGAGATCTCAGGTGCGCTTCGCCGGCTCTACGGCTCGCAGCTGCGTGAGGTCATCCAGGTGCGCCGGCTGCTGGAGGTGGAGGGTGCGCGGCTGGCCGCCATCCACCGCACCGACCAGGACGCCACCGAGCTGGCCGACCTGCTGGCCGCGCGCGACCAGGCGATGGCCGAGCGGCGCTGGGAGGAGGCCGCCGAGTCGGACACGCAGTTTCACCTGGCGGTCGTCCGCTGCTCGCACAATGCGCTGCTGTCCGAGCTGCACCTCGGTCTGACCGACGTGATCCGCGCCAGTGTGGCGACCGCGCTGGACGCGGACCTGGACATCGAGTACGTCCATCACAGCGCGCTCGTACGCGCCATCCAGGCCGGCGACGCCGACGCCGCGACCCGCGAGTCGCACGCCGTACTCGACGACATGGTGCACCGCATCAACCTCGACGGCTAACCGAGGTCCAGCGCGGCCAGCCGCGCGCGGTCGTTGACGATGTCCATCGCGGCGACCCTGCCGTCGGTGACGGTGAAGGCGAGCACCGAGTACGGCTTTGCCTTCCGCATCGCGACCAGGCCGGCGACACCGTTGACCAGCACGGGCCGGATGTCGACGGACGGGCCAAGCAGCTGCCAGAACATCGCCGCCTGCTTGGCGACCGTCTCCGCACCATGCACCTCGATCACACCGGTCGGCATGGCCGCGCGCAGTGTCACGTCGGGGTCGAGGATGGTGACCAGCGCCTGGAAGTCGCCGCCACGCGCGGCGGTGAGAAAAGCGTCGACGACCTCACGCTGGCGGGACACGTCCGCGTCCGGCACCGCCGACCCGCGTACGCGCCGCCGGCCGCGGCTGGCCAGCTGACGGACGGCCGCCGGCGTACGTCCGACGATCGGCGCGATGTCGTCGAACGGCACCGCGAACATGTCGTGCAGCACGAAGGACAGCCGCTCGGCCGGCGTGAGCGCCTCCAGCACCACCAGCAGGGCCAGGCCGACCGAGTCGGCCAGCAACGCCTCGTGCTCCGGGTTCTGACTGTCCTCGCGGTCGATCAGCGGTTCGGGAAAGTAGGAGCCGTGCAGCTCTTCGCGGCGGGACTTCCGCGTGCGCAGCATGTCCAGGCACACGCGCGCGACCACGGTGGTCAGCCAGCCGCGCAGGTTGTCGACCTCGCTGGTGTCCGCACGGCTGAGCCGGATCCATGCCTCCTGCACCGCGTCGTCGGCCTCGGTCAGCGAGCCGAGCATCCGATAGGCCACCGCTCGCAGGTGTGACCGGTTCTCCGCGAACCTGCCAGCCAGCACGTCCTGCTCGTCCACTGTGCGTCCTCCATGATCCGGTCTGGTCATATCACTGACGGACGCATTCGGCCCGTTGTGACATGGCCGGCGCTGACCCATGCCGGTCAGGAGTTTTCGGCGTATTCATGGCGGTTCCGGCCGCGCGGTGCCGGCAATGTGGCCGCACGGCCGATGGGCCGGCGACCGGATTCTTAGGAGTTTCGTCCCGACATCCGCCGAAAAGAATGAGGCCACCTTGTCGGGTCCCCACCTGTCCCGCCGGCAGTTCGGCTATCTCAGTGCCGGCGCGGCGGTGGCGCTCCTGCCGCCTGGAGACGGCTCGCTCGCGACGCCGGCCACGTACGCGCCGAAACACCAGCTGCGCGCGATGTGGATCGCCAGCGTGGTCAACATCGACTGGCCGTCGACGACCGGTTTACCGGCCGCGCAACAACAATCCGAGCTGCGCGCGCTGCTCGACCTGGCCGTACGGCGGCGGTTCAACGCGGTCGTGCTGCAGATCCGGCCGACCGCCGACGCCTTCTGGCCGTCGCCGCTGGAGCCCTGGTCGCAATACCTGACCGGCAAACAAGGCGGCGATCCCGGCTACGACCCGCTCGCCTTCGCCGTCGCGGAGGCACACAATCGCGGCCTCGAGCTGCACGCCTGGTTCAACCCGTACCGGGTCAGCATGCAGACCGACCTCAACCAGCTGCTGCCGAGCCATCCGGCGCGCCGCCATCCGGAGTGGACTTTCGTCTACGGTCCGAAGCTTTACTACAACCCCGGCATTCCGGCCGTACGCGCGTTCGTCCAAGACGCCATCATGGACGCGGTCCACCGCTATGACATCGACGGCGTACATTTCGACGACTACTTCTATCCTTATCCGATCGCCGGCCAGACGGTGCCGGACGCGGAAACCTTCGCCACGTACGGAAAAGGCTTCGACAACGTCGAGGACTGGCGGCGCGACAACATCAACCGGCTGGTCCGCGAGATGAACGCGCGCATCCACGCGGTCAAGCCGTGGGTCAAGTTCGGCATCAGCCCGTTTGGCATCTGGCGCAACAAAAGCGCCGATCCGCTCGGCTCGGACACCAACGGTCTGCAGTCGTACGACGCGATTTCCGCGGACACGCGGCTGTGGGTGCGCAACGAGTGGCTCGACTACATCAATCCGCAGGTCTACTGGTATCTCGGTTTCGCCATCGCCGACTACGCCAAACTCGTGCCGTGGTGGGCCACCCAGGTGGCCGGCACGCACTGCCAGCTCTATGTCGGCGAGGCGACATATCGAGTCGGCACCACCGGCCCGTGGCTCGACCCCGCCGAGCTGACCAAACACCTGACCTTCGACCGCGACTATCCACAGGTGCGCGGAAACGTCTATTTTTCCGCGAAAGACGTCGGCGACGACAAGCTCGGTGCGATGAGCCGGCTGGTCGCCGACCACTACCAGCATCCGGCGCTGACCCCACCGATGCCGCATCTGCGCCGTGGCCGTCCGGCGCCACCACCGCCGGTCGTCTCGGCGCGCCGGGCCGACTCCGGTGCGGTCCTGGACATTCGCTCCGTCGGCTGGGACGCCGGGCTGCGGCCACGGTCGTACGCCGTCTATCGCTTCGACGGCATCGGCGCGCATCCGCGCGGCGATTTCTCCGACGCCAGCCACCTGATCGCCGTCGCGCCGGCCACCAGCCGTCGACAGTCCTATGTGGACACCACCGCGGTCACCGGTTGCACGTACACATACTTCGTCAGCTCGGTCGACCGGTTGTCCGGCGAGAGCGCACCGATCCCGGCGCTGCTTTTCGCGCACTAGCACTTTGATCTTGTCATGCCGGTTGGTGGTGTCGGCGGAGTCGGGCTCGGTGGTGGATGTCGGGCCATATGCGGCGGGTTAGCAGGGTGAATAGGCGTTTGATCTCGGCGACAGTCAGTGCGATCACGCCGAGCTCTGACGGTGGCAGGTCAGCAGGTGCGTGCGGCAGGACGGACGCCGGCGCCCAGGTTTTGGCCTGAGCTGCGGTGATCGCGCAGACGACCAGGGCCGCCATGGTCAACACAATGTGCCGGACTAGCGCGGTGCAGAGGCGGACCTGAGACTGGTCACGCCCGAATTGATCTGTCCCGAACTCGAAATCTTCCTCGACCGGCCACCGCAGGCACGCCGCCCGTACCAGTGTCATGGCCTGGATCGGCTCGCTTGGCGGGACGTAGCAGTAGTGGTAGGCCAGTTCACCGGTGTCCAGATGCTTGCGTATCAGCAGAAAATGGCGAGGGCTGACGGTGCCGACCTGGCCCAGGCATATGCGCGTTCGCCTCTTGAACCGGCCACGGAGGCGACCTGCCGAGTTGATCTGCGATGACGCCGGCGGTAGGAACTGCTTCACCGCGGCGCGACGATCTGGATCACCCAACTGGCGCTGCACCCCAGCCGTCGCGCTGCCCTGCTTCAGCTGCCCAGACGCATCCACAGCCGCCACCCACAAGGACCGATCACCCAACACTCCGGAGACAAACCCCACGGATCGCCGCGACAGCCGTCGCGTGATCCCACACCGCCTGATTGAGCAATCGCTGCATCCGGTCAGGCATCTCGTCCCCCGGCATGCTCAGCCAACGTCCACCTGTTCTCGCGTGGCAAATCGGTCATCAACGCCGCGATACTTAATGCGGCTGCCGTACGAGCTTGCGGATGAGTTGGGTTGGCCTAGCATTTCATGCTGTAGCGCGCGTGCCGTATCGGCGTGCGGGTCGGGTCGATGAACGCTGGCGGGATGAAATACGGGATCCCGCCGCGCATTTTGATTTTCCATTTGCGAATGGTGCACGATTTGGTGATGTGCGAAGCACAGCAGCACGAGGTTGTGGAGCTTGGTTTCTCCGCCGAAACGGCCGCGTGTCATGCGGCAACACACCAGCACAGGTGATGCCATGGAGAATCAGCTCCGCCAACCGCCCATCATCATCATCGTCCTCCGGCGGCGGTGTTTCCTGCTCGATCCGATCCGCGATCACCTTGCCCAGCTCTTTGACATCCTCCGGGTAGCCCGACCGCGCCAACCCCGCCAACGACCGATCAAAACCCTCACGATCCGGCCAACCCGGCGGCACCACCGACATCGCCTTCACGATCTCCCGCACATGCCCCGGAGTGATCCCAACCTCAGCCAAAGCAACAGCGGTGGCCGGCAACTCCGCATCAGCGAAACACGAGCCGCCGGTAGCGCGCTGACTGGTCAACCGCGCGACCTTCACCAACCACCGGCAATCACCAAGCGACTGACGGGTCAACTGCTTCACCAACTGCGCCGTCTGCCGCGGCAGGTATCCATCCGCGGCCGCGATACCCCGATTCTCCAACGCGGCGATCGCCGCCACCATCGCCGCGTACGCCCGCGCGAACTCCACACAGGCATCCCGCGGGAACGGCTTCACCTCACTGTCGGACAGCGCGTCGACCAGGCTGATCGCATCACCCATAGTCGAACGCATGTTCCCGCGATATCACTCCGCGAACGTCGATTCCTTCATTTTCGCTTTGCGCATAAGCAAAAGCGGCGGGCCGATGACGACGTCTTCGGCGGTCCCGGCGATGGCCGTTGAAAACATCACCCCGTGGTGGTTCTCAGCTGCGGAGTTGGGGTGGGGTTGGTGTCTGTGACGTGTCGCAGAACGCAGCGCGTTGGCGGTGAACGCGGGGGCCGCGGGTAGGTGTCCAGTGCCACGGTCAGCCGGTCGGTGAAGGCTAGCCTCGCCAAGAAAGGCTCGGTGCGTTTCTCGACGGCTCGGTAACAGAGGATTCGACGGCGACGATCGACCCGCTCGGTCCCCTTCAGCATGGAAACACCTGGGCTAGCGTTGGCGGAATGGCCAACCTGTACGCACAACCCGGATTTCGTGCGCGGTTCGACTGGGGGCCGGTCGGCGCCGACACGGTCGGATCGGGCGCCGACATCGTCGCGGTCGTCGACGTACTTTCCTTCACCACCGCGCTTTCGGTCGCCGTCGACCGGGGAATCGACGTGTTTCCCTACCGCTGGCGCGACGAGACAGCGATCGCGTACGCGCAACGGCATGATGCCGTCTTGGCGGTCGGCAGATCGGAGGCCGGCGACGGACAGATCAGCCTGTCGGCGCAGTCGATCCGCCGGGCTGACGACATCCGCCGGCTGGTACTGCCGTCGCCGAACGGGTCGACCATCGCGCAACGGGTCGCCGCCAGCGGCTCTCGAGTGATCGGTGTGTGCCTGCGCAACGCCGAAGCCGCCGCCGCGTGGATCTCCAGCAATGTCGACAAAAACTCCTACGTGACAGTGATCGCGGCCGGCGAGCGGTGGCCGGACGGTTCGCTGCGGCCGGCACTCGAAGACCTGTGGGGCGCCGGCGCGCTGCTCGCCAAACTGGCTGGCGTGAGGCCACTGTCCCCGGAGGCCGCGGCGGCTGCGGCCGCCTACCGTGACGCCGCCGACCGCCTGCCGGAGCTGCTGCGCGAGTGTACGAGCGGCCGAGAACTCATCGCCTACGGCTATGCCGACGACGTGACCGTCGCCGCCGAAGTCGACGCGAGCCAATCCGTACCACTACTCACCGCCGACCACTTCACCGCCGCGACCTAGTGTCGCGACTCGGGACACTAGAACGGCGGCCAGGGAATGGCGCGGCCGTCGGGGCGGGGTGACGGGAAGCGGCCGGTACGCAGCAGGCGGTCGGCGCGGCGGCGGGCGGCGATCACCTCGTCCAGCGTGATGTAGTCGCACAGTTGCTCGCCGAGGTCACCATCGAGGTCGGAGTGCAGCTTCTCCACGACCTCGCGAGCGTCGTCCGGCAGCCGGTCGCCGGCCCAGCCCCACAGGATCGTGCGCAGCTTGTTGTCGCCGTGCCAGCAGATGCCGTGGTCCACGCCGTACAACCGGTCGCCGGAGAGCAGGAGATGCCCACCCTTGCGGTCGGCGTTGTTGGACACCACGTCGAGCACGGCGAGCCGCCGCAGCCGCTCGTCGTCGGCGTGCGCGACGACGACCTCCTCGCCGTCGGCGCCGTACCCCTCGAAAACCTGCAGCCAGCCGGCCGGCACCGACCCGGCACGCATGATGTCGAGCAGCGACGAGATGTCCTCGCTGTCGATCCACAGCTGGCACATGCCGGGCCCGAACGGACCGTCGCGGAACACCGTCGGCGGTACGAGCGACCAGCCGGAGGCCTCGGAGAGCAGGTACGTGGCGACCTCGCGGCCGGCCAGCGTGCCGTCCGGGAAGTCCCACAGCGGCCGCTCGCCGCGGATCGGCTTGTAGACGCACTCCGCGCTCACGCCGTCCAGGCTCACCGTGCCGAAGAGCGTCGCGTTGCTCGCCTCCACCAGCCGACCGGAGATCTCGATCGCGCCGGTGGTGAGCAGCACCTCGGTGTCAGGGTTCATCGCCTGCAAGTATTCACCGGGAAAACCCGGCTGGCGATTGTGATACGGATCAGCGCCGGTATCCGTTGTGGCGGGGACAGATGTGGCCCTCCGGATCCAGCGGCAGGCCGCAGAGCGGACACGGCGGCCGGCCGGCCGCGACGACGCGCTCGGCGCGGGTGATGAACGCGCGTGCGGCCGCGGCGGAGATGCGTACGCGCAACATGTCGCGCGTGTCGTCGATCTCCGGGTCGGGCTCCTCGTCCTCCTCGCCTTCCGGCTCGTCGCCCTCGGCGGTCGCCTCGATGACCACCGTGGAGGAGTCGCCTTCCCAGGCCAGCCCCAGCGTGCCGACGCGGAACTCCTCCTCGATCGGCGTGTCCAGCGGTGCGGCGTCCTCCAGCTCCGGCGCGCCGTCCGGCACGTCGGCGCCGAGCCGGCGGCGTGCCTCGTCCAGCAGCGCGCTCAACCGCTCGGCGAGCAGCGCCACCTGGACCTTCTCCAGGGCGACGCTGACCGTACGGCCGCCTCCGCTGGCCTGCAGGTAGAAGGTGCGGTCCCCTGGCTCGCCGACGGTCCCGGCGATGAACCGCTCCGGCGGCTCGAAAGAGTAGACGCGACGGGGCATGTCGCAACCCTACTGGCCGGCCGGCGAGGCTGTCGCCTCAGATCCCACCGGACCCCCGGCACCCCCGCCGACGATCGCGTCGGAGTCTTTCGCCCGGGACCGCCGGCGGCGCTTTTTCGGTGGCAGCAAAGCGGAAACGTCGCCGCCGGTGTCATTCATTCGTACGACGAATGGCCGCGTCTCGGTGTAGCGGACGACGCTCACCGAGCACGGGTCGACGACGATCCGCTGGAACAGGTCGAGGTGCAGGCCGAGCGCGTCGGCGAGCACCGCCTTGATGACATCGGCGTGACTGCAGGCCATCCACACCGCGTCCGGACCGTGTTCCTCGGCAACCCGCGCGTCCCAGTCACGGATCGCGGTGACCGCGCGGACCTGGGTGGCCGCCAGCGCCTCGCCTTCCGGGCCGGGGAAGACGACCGCGGACGGATGCTGCTGCACGACCTTCCACAGCGGATCCTTGAGCAGCTCCTTGATCGGCCGGCCGGTCCAGTCGCCATAGCGGCACTCGCCGAGCCGTTCGTCGGTCTCGACCTTCAGCTCGTCCGTACGCGCCGACACGACGGCGGTGGCGGTCTGTTGGCAGCGCTCGAGCGGACTCGCCACGACCGCCGACAGCGGCACCGCAGCGAGCCGTTCGCCGAGCTTTGTGGCCTGCTGCTCGCCGTACGCGTCGAGCAGCACGCCAGGCGACCAGCCGGCCAGTACGGCGGAGCTGTTGGCCGTCGACCGGCCATGCCGGACCAGGAGCACCGTTGTCATCGCGGAAACTCTACGTCGAGGACCGGCCGTACGGTCAGGTCGCGGAGATGAACCCGAAGGCGACCAACACGATGATCACCACGCCGACGATGATCCGGTAGGGCACGAAGACGCTGATCGGATGCTTGCCGACCAGCCGCAGCAACCAGGCGATCGACGCGTAGCCGACCAGGAACGACACCACGATGCCGACGATCGTGGGCACCCAGCCGACCGTGCTGGCGATCTGGTCGCGATAGTCGACGGCCTCCAGCAGTCCGGCCGCGGACAGCGCCGGAATGCCGAGGAAGAACGACATCCTGGTGGCGGCGACCCGGTCCAGGCTGCGGAACAGGCCGATCGAGATGGTCGCCCCTGAGCGGGACACGCCCGGCACCAGCGCCAGGCACTGCGCCAGGCCGATCAGCAGGCCGTCCATGACGGTGACCTGGTCCTCGTGCCGGATGCCGCTGTCGTCCGGTCCGTGCCGGCCGAGCGGCTCGGCGGTGAGCCGGTTGTGATACCACTCGGCGGCCACCATCACCGCGCTCCACACGATCAGGCCGGCGGCGACGAACCAGAGGCTGCGCAGCGCGCCCTCGATGAGGTCCTTGCCGACCAGGCCGATGATCGCGATCGGGATCGAGCCGACGATGACGGCCCAGCCGAACCGCCACTCCATCTGCTGACGGGCCTGCGCCGAGAAGATGCCTTTGATCCAGCCGATGGCGATCCGGAAGATGTCCTTGATGAAATAGAGGACGGCGGCGAAGATCGCGCCGACCTGCACGACAGCGGTGAACGCGGTGACCGCGACGCTGTCGATCTGCAGGCCCATCAGCTTCTCGGCGACGGTCAGGTGACCGGTCGAGGAGACCGGCAGGAATTCGGTCAGCCCCTCGACGATGCCGAGGATCACCGCCTGGATGAGGTTCATGTGGTTGGCCGGGTCGCCGGCGGCGGCCTCCGCGTACATCGCCGAGATCATCATGCCGCCACCCCCGCCAGGTCCAGCGCCTCCGCGGCCGTCCGCAGCGCGGCGATCTTCACGTCCATGTCGTTGCCGGCCGGCGACACGTTCAGCGTCGTCACTCCGATCTGCGCGTACGCCTGCATCTTCTCGGCGATCCGTTCCTTCGGTCCGAGCAGCGAGGTGGAGTCGATGAACTCCAGCGGGACCGCGGCCGCGGCCTCGCGATATTTCCGGTCCAGGAACAGGTCCTGGATCTTCGCGGCGGCCTCGCCGTAGCCCATCCGGACCGCCAGCTGGTTGTAGAAGTTTTTCTCGCGGCTGCCCATGCCGCCGATGTAGAGCGCGGGATAGGGCCGTACCGGCTCGGCGCAGGCCTCGATGTCGTCGCCGATCGACAGCGCCACCGAGGCGGACACGTCGAACCCTTCCATGGTCTTGCCGGCCTTCTCGCGGCCGGCGCGCACCTGCCCGAGCGGCTCCGGCGCGAAGTCGGGCGCGAAGAAGATGGCCAGCCAGCCATCGGCGATCTCGCCGGTGAGCTCCAGGTTTTTCGGCCCCACCGAGGCGATGTAGACCGGGATCTCGGTCCGCGCGCCGTGCACGGTCAGCTGCAGCGCCTTGCCGGGACCGTCCGGCAGCGGCAGCTGGTAATGCCTGCCGTCGTACGCGACCCGCTTGCGCGACAGCGCGAGCCGCACGATGTCGACGTATTCGCGCGTGCGGCCGAGCGGATGGTCGAACCGTACGCCGTGCCAGCCTTCGGAGACCTGCGGGCCGGAGACGCCGAGACCGAGCCGGAACCGGCCGCCGGACAGCGTGTCCAGGGTCGCCGCGGTCATCGCGGTGGCGGCGGGCGTACGCGCCGGGATCTGCATCACGGCGGCGCCGACGTCGATCCTGGTCGTTTGCGCGGCGACCCACGACAACACGGTCGGCACGTCGGAACCGTAGGCCTCGGCGGCCCAGGCAACGGCATAGCCGAGCCGGTCGGCCTCCCTGGCCAGGGCCAGGTTGCCCGCGTCGTTCCCGGCTCCCCAGTAGCCGAGGTTCACCGCCAGCCGCACACTCGTCTCCTTTGACGCTTCTCCCGACCGTATGTCGCCGTGCCACCAGTCCCCGGCCCGTGGCACGACGTGACGCTCGTGCAGCCTATGGCGGGTCGCTGCTCGGGGATTCGGCAGGGCAGCGGTAGCGTCCGCGACCATGGAACTGCGCAGCCTCGGCCGCACCGGCCTGATGGTGTCCCGGTTGGCGCTCGGCACGATGACCTGGGGTTCCGACACCGGGCCGGACGACGCGGCGGCCCAGCTGAAGGCGTTCACCGACGCCGGGGGGACGCTGGTCGACACCGCCGACGTCTACGGCGGCGGCGAGGCCGAGCGGCTGCTGGGAACGCTGGTCGCCGAATCGTACGACCGCGCCGAGGTGATCATCGCCAGCAAGGCGGTCGCCCGGCCGGACCACCAACGCCGCTTCGACGCCTCGCGCGGACACCTGCTGTCCGCGCTGGACGCGTCGCTGCGGCGGCTGCGTACGGACTATCTGGACCTGTGGCAACTGCACGCGTGGGACGACCGGACACCGTTGGAGGAGACGCTGGCGGCGGTCGACCTGGCGGTGTCCTCCGGGCGCGTACGTTATGCCGGCATCTCCAACTACACCGGTTGGCAGGTCGCCAAGGCGGCGGCCTGGCAGGCGGCCTGGCCGGGACGCGCCCCGATCGCCTCCGCGCAGGTCGAGTATTCGCTGCTGGCGCGGGGCGCGGAGACCGAGCTGCTGCCGGCCTGCCGGGATGCCGGCGTCGGCGTACTCCCCTGGTCACCGCTCGGCCGCGGCGTGCTGACCGGCAAATACCGCAACGGCGTGCCTGCGGACTCGCGGGCAGCATCCTCGCGGTTTGACCGTTTTGTCGGAAGATTTCTGGACGATCGCTCGGCCGGGATCGTGCAGGCGGTGGCCACCGCGTCCGACGGGCTCGGCGTCTCGCCGCTGGCGGTGTCGCTGGTCTGGGTCCGCGACCAGCCCGGTGTGGTGGCGCCGGTGGTCGGTGCGCGTACGGCCGAGCAGCTGCTCGTGTCGTTGGACACCGAGGGACTTTCGTTGCCACCAGAGATCATTTCCGCTCTCGACGACGTCTCCTCCCCTGACCAAACGGGGAGTTAGCCGGCGTTTGCCGGAAAAAAACTCTCGGTGTCGGGGAGACGAGCGGGCCGTGAACGGTGCAGGATGGGAGCGTGAGTCCACCCGACTACGAGTACGCTCCGCTGCGGATCCCGCCCAACACGGACACCGCGACGGCGCACGCTCAACTGGCCATCCAGGCGGAGTTCTCCGGCTGGGAGCTGGCGAAGCTGCGACTCTTCGCGGACGGGACCCGGCAGGTCCTGCTGCGGCGGCGGCGTACCCACCCACTGCAACCGGGGCTGTCCACCTGACGGCCCCGCGACAAGGCCGCTGAGCTGTCCGCCAGCGGCTTGTTTGTTGGTGCCTCGAGAAACTTGATGATTCGCGCGCGGCCAGGCGTCCGTCCCGCGGTCTTGGCTGGTCCGCCGAAGGGGCGTTCCACGGCTCCCCGACAAGTGGCGAGAAGGTCCACTATGTGAGACCCGCAAGCAGGTGGAGCGCTAAATGTCCGGCTGGTGATGCTTGTGAACGAGGTGAAAGCCGCTTTACTAGCGCTAGACGCAAGGAAAACGGCTTCACTCCCGCATGATTGCCAGTCGCTGTAACTGGCGACTGTTGGGGCGAGCCGGTCAGGCGGAGAGGGAGACCCGACGCCGCCGCACCAGGGCGGGGTCAGGCGCCATCGTCGTCGAAGGGGTCGGGCTCGGCGACGACGGTTGGCTGGACCTGTTCGTCGATGCGCATGAGTACGGCGGTGCGGCGGCCGAGCAGGAACGGCAGGTCCTCCTGGTCGTCGTCCTCGTCCAGGTCGAGCGGCCGCGGCACGGCGTTGACCATGATCAGGCCAGCGCCGGCCCACAGCTCGGGTAAGTCCAGGCCGGCGAGTGAGCCGTCGGCGGCCTGCAGCAGCTCGTAGATCGCCTCGCCGACGTCGTTGATCTCCGCGTCGAGGTCCGACCAGTGCACGTCGTCGCCACCGGAGGAGTACGAGTCGTTGCGGACCTCGGTGGCGGCGACCAGCAGGTCCTCCACGTTCGGCACGGTGTAGTCGCGCCGCTTGCGCACCGAGATCGTCATGCCGTCGTGCACCAGCGACGACGGGTCCGGCCGGCGGCGGGTCGCCCGCACCGGCCGCCACGGCGTCACCTCGCCGGTGGTCGAACGCAGCCGGTGGCCGTATGACTCGGACGCCGCGGCCAGCGCGCGGAAAGCCTCCTCGATGGCCGGTTCGCTGCCGGACCGTACGGCCTCCAAGTGCACTTTCGCGGCGTGCGTGACGCGCTCGAGTGCGACGTCGAGGTCATCGCTGAATTCGCTCACTCCGGGGCCCTTCGTGCCTGGTTTGAGGGGGAACCTGCGACCCTATCGCGATGGCGCACATTCTCATCGTCGATGGCGCGAACGTGGTGGGGTCGCGGCCGGACGGCTGGTGGCGCGACCGGCTCGGCGCGGCCCGCCGGCTGCGCGCGGAGCTGGACGAATGGCATGCCGGGCAGCCGCCGGACAGCATCGACGTGATCTTGGTCGTAGAAGGCAGGGCGCGGCCGCTCGCGACTGAGGACGCGACCGGCGTACGGGTCGTCGCGGCGCCTGGCGAAGGCGACGACACGATCGTCGAGCAGGCGCGTGACGCAGCGCGAAATGCGCAAACGACGGTCATCACCGCCGACCGGGCATTGCGCGAACGAGTACGTGCGGTCGGCGCGCAGACGGAGTCTCCTCGCTGGCTGTGGTCGTTGCTCGGCAATGAGTAAGACAATCGTTGTCAATACACGCAACACCTGGTTGTAGCGCTAAGAAAAATGCCAGCCTGACCGGCGTGACAACCGCTCTCCGTCCGCGTACGCGCGATGTGCTGGCCAACCGCGAGTTCCGCGCGCTGTGGCTGGCCGAGTCCCAGTCGGCCGCCGGCGACCAGCTGGCCAAGGTCGCGTTGATGGTCCTGGTCTACGCACGCACCGGATCGGCGCTCTGGGCCGCCGGCGTCTTCGCCCTCACGTTCCTGCCGGCGATCGCCGGCGGACTCGGCCTGTCGCAGTTCGCCGACCGGTTTCCGCGCCGCAACGTGCTGGTCGTCTGCTCGCTCGGCCAGGCCACCTGCCTCGCGCTCATGGCGATTCCGCACATGCCGCTGCCGGTGCTGTGCCTGCTCGTCGTCCTCCAACAGTTTCTGCTGGCGCCGGCCAACGCCGCGCAGAACGCGCTCGCGCGCGAGGTCATCGAGGACGACGAGGTGTACGTACGCTCGCAGGATCTGCGGCAGATCAGCAACAACACCATCATGCTCGGCGGGCTGGCGGTCGGCGGCTTCCTGATCGCCGCTATCGGCACGTCGCTCGCGCTCGCGATCGACGCGGTGAGCTGCCTGCTCGCCGCCGCGACCGTGTGGCTGCTGCTGTCCCGCCGGCCGGCGCCCGGCGGCGAGATGACCAGCTGGTTCTCCTCCACCGGCTGGGTCTTCAAGCAGCGCCGGATGCGCGTCCTGCTGACGCTGTCCTGGCTGGTCGGCCTCGCGGTGGTCGTCGAAGGGCTGGCCGCGCCACTGGCCAAGGAACTGCACGCCGGCGACGCCGCGGTCGGCTGGCTGCTCGCCGCCGACCCGCTCGGCTTCATCATCGGCGCGTTCGTGCTGTCGCGGTTCTTCAACGCACAGGCACGGCTGTCGATGATCGGCATCCTTTCCACCGCGTCACTGGCGATCCTCGTGCTGTTCTTCTTCCAGCCGAGCCTGCCGTTGGCACTGTTCCTGCTGGTCGTCGCGGGCGCCACCGGCGCGTACCACATCTCGGTCATCTCGGCGGTCGCCACCTGGACACCGGCTGAGATGCGCGGCGGCACCAACGGCGTCTTCCGTACCGGCCTGCGCGTCTCGCAGGGGCTCGGCATCGCCGCCGGCGGCGTGATCGCCCAGCTGATCGGCTCCAGCTCCTACACGATCGCCATCTGCGCGGTCATCGGCCTGCTGATCGCCGTGCCGGCGACCATCTCCTGGGCTCGGCTCAAGCCGACTGTCGCCGCCTGACCAGCGGTACGGCCGCGCGGTGGTCCTTGGCGAGACCGTGCGCGGCGCAGGGCTGCCGTGGCTCACGCGGACAGAGGACCCACAGCCGCGTGGCGGCTGCCCGATAGAGGCGGTACGGCGCGTCGCCGGTCACGTCGTCCAGCGTCAGCTGTGCGCCGCCACGATCAGCCGCGCCTGGGTAGATCCTCAGTGCGCGGTCGAGGTCGTCGCCGGCCAGCGCGTACGCCTCGCCGGACGCGTACACGGCCCGACCGTGGTACGGCTGGACCGTCGAGTCGAAGATCACCAGGCTGACGTCCGGCCGCGCGGCGAGGTTGCGCGAGTGCTCCGCGTCGACGGTGGAGACCCAGATGAACTCGCCGTCCTCCCCCGGCGCGAAGTACACGGGCGAGACCCACGGCCTGCCGTCCGGATCGACCGTGGCGAGGCTCAGATAGCGGTTTCTGTCGATGAGTTCTCGTGCGTGAGCGGTGAAGTCGTGGTCGGTCATGACCGCCAGGGTGCCGCATCCGCGGTCACCGCCGATCAGGCGCTCTCGACAAACCTCCGGAGCACGCGTACGCCAAACCTCAGCGCCTCGGTCGGCACGCGCTCGTCGACACCGTGGAACAGCGCCGCGAAGTCCAGGTCGGCCGGCAGCTTGAGGGGCGCGAAGCCGTACGACCGGATGCCGAGGCGGTTCAGCGCCTTGCCGTCGGTGCCACCGGAGAGCATGTACGGCACCGGCCGCGCGCCCGGGTCCTCGGCGATCAGCGCGGCGGTCATCGCGTCGACCAGCGCGCCCTCGAACGGAAACTCCAGCGCCGGCTGCGCCTGGCCGCCGACCCACTCGCGGGTCACGTCCGGACCGGCCAGCTCGTCGATCGTCCGCTCGAACTCCTCCTGCGTGCCGGGCAGGAAGCGGCCGTCGATCACCGCCTCCGCCTTGCCCGGGATGACGTTGGCCTTGTAGCCGGCCGACAGCATGGTCGGGTTGGCGGTGTTGCGCAGCGTCGCGCCGATGATCTTGCTGATCGGACCGAGCTTGTCGACGGTCAGCTCCGGGTTGTCCAGGTCGACCTCGATGCCGAGCTCGGCCGCGGCCGCGCGCAGGAACGCCGCGACCGTGTCGGTCATCTGCAGCGGAAAGCGGTGCCGGCCGATCCGACCGACCGCCTCGGCGAGCGTGGTCACCGCGTTGTCGTCGTGGATGAACGAGCCGTGGCCGGCGCGGCCGGTCGCGGTCAGCTTCATCCAGCCGATGCCGCGCTCGGCGCCCTGGATCGGATAGAGCCGGCGGTCGGCGTCCAGGCTCACGCTGAAGCCGCCGACCTCGCTGACCGCCTCGGTGACGCCGTCGAACAGCTCCGGCCTGGTCTCGACCAGGTGGTGCGCGCCGTGGATGCTGCCGGCCTCCTCGTCGGCGAAGAAAGCCACCACCAGATCACGCGGCGGAGTCCAGCCATCGCGCTTCCATTGGCGTACGAGCGCCAGGATCATCGCGTCCATGTCCTTCATGTCCACGGCGCCGCGGCCCCACAAATAGCCGTCGTCGGTGATCTCCCCGGCGAACGGCGGATGCGTCCAGTCGTCGGCCTGCGCCGGCACGACGTCGAGGTGGCCGTGCAGCAGCAGCGCCGGACGCGACGAGTCGGTGCCGGCGATCCGGGTCACCACGCTGGCTCTGGTCGGCTCACTCTCGCTGACCGTCACCTCCAGCCCCACCTCGGACAGCTTCTCCGCCACGTACTCGGCGGCGACGCGTTCACCGGCGCTGGTCGCTGTCTCACCGGTGTTGCTGGTGTCGATCCGGATGAGCTCGCGGCAGAGATCGACGACCTCGTCCTCCGCGGTGACGGTGTTCGGCATGCTTTGATCCTGGCATGCCGAAGAGCCTCGAAGTCTCCCGGTCCACCGCGGCCGCGCTGGTACGCGTCGGTGGCCGTTTCATGACCAGCGAACACATGGACACCGCCGCCGAGCGCTATGGCATGCCAGGCACGGCACTCTACTTCCGCGGCCGGATCGGCGCGGCCGGATCGGTCGCGGCGCCAGTGGCGGTCAGCCTGCTCGGCCTGTTTCCGCGCTGGGTCGTGGAGATGACCTGGGAACAGACCAAGGCCCTTCCGGCGCAGGCGGCCGTGCCCGCGTACGTTGGCGCGCTGAGCGCGTGGAGCGCGGAGCGGCTCGCGGGCTTTCCCGGCGCCGACCGGCTGGTCGAGCTGGCCGAGAAGGTCATCGACCGCGCGGAGGCGACCGCGCTGCCACTGTTTGCCGGCTGGCGCGCTCAGTCGCGTCCGGACGCCACCTCGGAGCGAGCCGCGTACGCGCTGATGCTGCTGCGTGAACTGCGCGGCGGCCTGCACTTCGCCGCGCTGCGAGCGGCCGGACTGGACGTACCACTGGCCGTGCTCGGTGATCCGATCGGTGGCCTGCCGCGGTTGCGCCGCACGGCCTGGCGGCCTGAGGACATCGAGCCGCTGGTACGTCGTGCGGACGCCATGCCGGACCTGCGGGAGCGGTGGAACGGCGCCGAGGAGACGACCAGCGTGACGTTTGCGCACTGCCTCGCCGTACTCGCGGAAGACGAGGTGACCGAGCTGGGCGAGCTGATCACGGCCGCCGATGCTCTCTCATCCGACTCTTAAATCTCAGCGACCACTCTAGTCACAGACGGCATAAATCAGACATACTCCGACGAGTCAGTTGAGGGCTTTTGGGGGGTCTGATGAACCGTCGTACCATTCTGTCCGCTGCCGCGTTAGCGCCGTTCGCGCTGTCCGCTCCGGTCGAGGCGGCCACCGCACGCCGCGCGTCACTGCGGGCCACGACGACAGCGCACGAGCTGGAGCTCGGCAACCTCGGCACACCGGCGGCCGGGGTGACCGCCGCACCAGGACTGCCGCCTGGCGTACCAACCGCTGGCGAGGCCCCGCGGATGCACCTGATGCGCGGCAAGGCGGACGTACGGTCGATCCGCTTCCGCACCCAGGACGTGCCGGCCTTCTCGCTGGTCGGCCTGACGTGGGCCACCGAGCGACCGCAGGAGCTCTACAACGGCGAGGTGTCGATCGCCGTACGCACGACCGACGGCGCCGGCCGGTGGTCGGACTGGCAGGCAATCGGTCTCGACGACGCCTTCGACACCGCCAAGCAGGAGCGCACCGGCTCCGAACCGTTGTGGACCGGCGCCGCGGGCGGCCTCGAGGTCATCGTCTCCGGCTCCGGCGCCCGGTCGCCACGCGACGTGCGGCTCGCGCTGATCGACCCGGCGCGGCTGGACACCGACCGCGCGGCGCATCCGCGTACGTTCTCCAGCCGGCCGGACGTGCTGACCCGCAAGGACTGGAAGGCCGACGAGCGTCAGATGACCTGGCGGCCGGAATACTCCGACACGATCCGCGCGGTCTGCCTGCACCACACGGAGACCTCGAACAAATACGACGAGGAGGACGTGCCGGCGATCCTGCGGTCGATCTATCACTTCCACGCGGTCACCAGGAAATGGGGAGACATCGGCTACAACGCGCTGGTCGACAAGTTCGGCCGGGTCTGGGAGGGTCGCTGCGGCGGCATCGACCGGCCGGTGATCGGCGCACACGCGGGCGGTTTCAACTACCGCTCCGGCGGCATCTCGATGCTCGGCAGCTTCACCAAGGACGACGTGCCGCAGGTGATGCGCGAGGCGGCCGCGCGGTGGATCGGCTGGAAGCTCGGCACGTACGACCGCGACGCGCACGGCGACATCTCGATGACCGGCGGCCCGAACACCATGTATCGCCACCAGGTCACCGTCACGCTGCCGAGCGTCTGGCCGCACCGGCAGACCAGCCGGACCGACTGTCCCGGCGACGGCGGCATGCGCGCGATCGGCAACGTACGCGACCTCGCCGCGCGCGCCATCAAGAACGTCCCGTTCCCACCGGAAGCCGGCTGAGCCGCGCGGGCTGGCCTGGGAGTTAGCGCCTGGTGCCGGCGCTCGGCGACTGCTTGAGCGGTTGCCCCGGTGCGGTCAGCTCGGCGTCGGGGTCCTTGAGCTTCTTGGCGACATGGCCGAGATACGCGAGGGCCCCGACCAGCACCGCGATGTCGTCGATCAGCACCGGGTCCGGCAGCAGGTCGAGCGGGAAGATCGCGTACGCGATGGAGGCGAAGAAGGTGATCTTCGCGGCCACCGGCACGTCCGGCCGCATGACCATCCGGTAGTGCCGGATCACCTTGACCACCAGCCAGATGGCGATCACGCCGGTGACGATCACCAGGACGGCGATCAGCCCGATCCCGATCCAGTCCCACGTCGACATGGCGTCTCCTCCCCCGGCGGCGCGGCCTCAACTATAGCCGCGGCCGTCACAGGAGCACGAACAGTAACCAGGTGGCGGCCGGCGCGACCGGCACCATCGCGAACCCCCACCTGATCAGGCCGCGATAGAGCGCGTCGCGGTCGACGTCCGGTGCGCTCGCGACAGCCACGGCGCCGAGCGAGGAGAACGGTACGGCGTCGACGGCGGTCGCCGAGACGGCGAGCGCGATCGCCGCGCCGGTCACCGGCACGTCGCCACTGGCCAGGAACGGCACGGCGAGCGGAATGATGGCACCGAGGATGCCGATGCTGGAGGCGAACGCCGACGTGAGCGCGGCGATCAGGCACAGCAGCAGGATCGCCAGCAGCGGTGCCGCGATGCCGGCGACCGCACCACCGATCGCTTTGACCGCACCGATTCTCTGCATCAGCGCCACGTACGTGACTACGCCACAGATCAGCAACACGGTCGACCAGCTGATCCGGGCAACCGCGCCTTTGCTGCTCTCCGGCAGGAAAAGATGCAACAGGACAGCGGCGGTCAGCGCGATGACGCCGATGTCCAAACGGAAAGCCAACGCGCCGACGGCGACCAGCACGATCGCGGCCAGCGTGGCGATCAGCGGGATCCGGCCGACCGGCTTTTCCTCCGTCACCGCGTCGTCGTTCACGGGCGTACGGTCGCCGCGTTCTCGGATCAGTCGACGTCCACCGAAAACCAGGAAGGCGGCGCCGCCGAGCAACACCGTGAAGCCGAAGTTTCCGAGCCACAGCCACAACGCGCTCGCCTCCAGGCCGTTGCGCGCGATCGTGCCGTTCACGATGACGCCGAGCACGTTCAGCGGTGAGAAGTTGCCGGCGTTGGAACCGTTCAGCACCATGGCACCGGCCAGCCGCGGGTTGATGTTGTGTTTTTTGGCCAGCCGCAAGGCAAACGGCGACAGCAGCGCGACGCTGGCCGGACCGGCGGCACCGATGGTGGTCGGTATCGCCGCCACGAAGAACAACATCCACGGAATGACCAGCCGGTTCTGCCGCACCAGCCGGGCCGTGCCGTTGACCAGCCATTCGATGGTGCCATTGACGGCGGCGATGCCGAACAGATACGTCACGCCGACCAGCAACACGAAGACGTCAGCCGGAAAACCGGCCAGCGTCGCCTTCAGATCCTCACCGACCAGCAGAATGCCGATGCCGAAGGTGGCGATCAGCGCCAGCGCCCCGAGATTGACCGGCCGCACGGTCGCAATCACGAAAATGACCGCGAGCACGACGATCGAGATCAGGATCGGCATCGACACGGCGACCTCCGCTGACATGTGGTGTGATGAAAGCCGACCCGCCCCCGCTGACGGTCGTCGCGTGCGGCACAGCGTAGCGGGTCGGGCCGTACGACAACACCATCGGCCGTGTCCACACCAACTTTCGTCGGCTGCGCGGCACATCCGGCCGCCGTTTTACTGGCCGCATGAGACGACTCGTGCCGGTCATCGTCCTGATCCTGCTCGCGCCGACGGTGGCCGAGGTGCTGATCGGTGACCTTCCGTTCACGCCGAGCAGCGTCGCCGGATTTCTTTTCGCGGTGCCGGCGTACGGCGGCGCCGCCGTGCTGATCCGCGAACTGGTGTGGCGTCGTGGCCGCGGCTGGCCGAGCATTCTGTTGCTAGGCGCCGCGTACGGAATCGTCGAGGAAGGCCTCGCGCTGCGGAGTTTGTTCAGCGCCACCATCTATCACGGCATCGGACCGGACTGGGGTGCGCGGATTCTCGGCGTCAACGGTGTCTACGCCGAGGTGCAGATCATCAACCACGCGGTGTGGAGCATCGCCGTGCCGATCCTGCTGGTCGAGCTGCTTTTCCCGCGGTGGCAGCGCAAACCGTTGCTCCGCTGGTTTGGTCTCATCGTGACGACCGGGTTCTTCCTTGCCGGAGTGGCGATTTTCGGCCTCTCAGCGCGTACGACCCTGGATCCCGGCGGTGTCGTGCCGTCAGCGTCGCTCATCGCGGCGGCGGTGGTCGTCGTCGCGCTCGCGATCGCCGCGCTCATCGCAATTCCGCGCGCGCAGGCCGTACGCGGCAATCGGACGACGCCTACGCCATGGCTGGTCTTCGTGACCGCTCTCGTCGGCAGCTTCATGGCGCTCGGCGTCCTGGTGCTGCCGGCACGCGCGCACCTCCTCCACGCGCCGCTGGTCGTCGTCCCGATGCTGGCCTCGGCGGCAATCGTCGTCGTCATGTGGCGCCTTGTGAGCCGCTGGAACAGCGACGACCGGCATCTGCTGGCGCTTGGCGGTGGCACGCTGCTCGGCCACTCGTTGTTGTGGGGCCTCACACAGCCTCAGACGACGCGCGACCGGTTGGTGGTCGCCGCCTTGATCGTCGTGACCGCCGCGATTTTGGCCGCCTGGAGTCGCAGGCTCGCCGGAACCAGGTCGCCGCACGACGCGTCCGATCCGCATGGCGTCCAAGAGCAAAGCACGTGAGATCGCCGCCAAGCGGCTCGCCGCACAGCGTCGCCGGCAGCGGCTGGTGACCGGATCGGTGACCGGCGTCATCGCGGTTTCGTTGCTGGTCATCGCGATCGTCGTCGGTGTCGTGATATATCGTACGAACTCCGCCGCTCCGGCGGCCGCGCCGGCGGGAACATTAGCCGGCATCACCGTCGGAAAAGCCAGCGCCGCGGTGAAAATCGACATCTACCTCGACTTCATGTGTCCACATTGCCGCGCGATGGAACAGGAAGTCGGTCCCACGTTCGACCGGTACGTGCGCGCCGGCACCGTACGCGTCGTCTACCACCCGGTCGCCTACCTCGACGACAGGTCCGCCGGCACGCGGTATTCGACCAGAGCGTCGGCCGCATCGGCTTGCGCGCAACAGGCAGGGACGTTCGACCGGTTCCGCGCACTGCTCTTCGACAACCAGCCGGCCGAAGGCTCGGCCGGACTGACCGACGATCGGCTGGTGGCGCTCGGCCGGCAGGCCGGTGCGACCGGCGCCGACTTCGACCGATGCGTACGCGATGGCCGCTACACCGCCTGGACGACGGCAATCACCGACGACGCCTCCCGTCATGGCGTCTCCGCCACGCCGACCGTCATCGTCGCAGGCAAGGCAATCGACGGCCCGATCACACCGGCGACCCTCACCGCAGCCATCGAAGCCGCCAAGTAACGGTGCGTGAGCCGGGTCGCACCGGCTTGCATGACCATGCATCGATATGAATAATTATTCCCATGTCCAAGGTGCTCACCTCCCTGCCTGTCGGTGAACGCGTCGGGATCGCCTTCTCCGGCGGCCTCGACACTTCGGTCGCGGTCGCCTGGATGCGCGACAAAGGCGCGATCCCGTGCACCTACACCGCCGACATCGGCCAGTACGACGAGCCCGACATCGAGTCGGTGCCAGGTCGCGCCGGCGCCTACGGTGCCGAGCTCGCGCGGCTGGTCGACTGCAAGGCGGCGCTGGTCGAGGAGGGCCTGGCGGCGCTCACCTGCGGCGCCTTCCACATCCGCTCGGCCGGCCGCAGCTACTTCAACACGACGCCGCTCGGCCGCGCGGTCACCGGCACGCTGCTCGTACGCGCGATGCTCGACGACGACGTGCAGATCTGGGGCGACGGCTCGACCTTCAAAGGTAACGACATCGAGCGGTTCTATCGCTATGGCCTGCTGGCCAACCCGGCGTTGCGGATCTACAAGCCGTGGCTGGACGCCGACTTCGTCGGTGAGCTCGGTGGCCGCAAGGAGATGTCGGAGTGGCTGCTCGCGCACGACCTGCCGTATCGGGACAGCACCGAGAAGGCGTACTCGACCGACGCGAACATCTGGGGCGCCACACACGAGGCCAAGTCGCTGGAGCACCTCGACAACGGCATCGAGATCGTCGAGCCGATCATGGGCGTACGGTTCTGGGATCCGTCGGTGGAGATCCTCGCCGAGGACGTGACGGTCGGCTTCGAACAGGGCCGGCCGGTCAGCATCAACGGCAAGGAGTTCGCCACCGCCGTCGACCTGGTGCTGGAGGCCAACGCGATCGGCGGCCGGCACGGCCTGGGCATGTCCGACCAGATCGAAAACCGGATCATCGAGGCGAAGAGCCGCGGCATCTACGAGGCGCCCGGCATGGCGCTGCTGCACGCGGCGTACGAGCGGCTGGTCAACGCCATCCACAACGAGGACACGCTCGCCACCTACCACAGCGAGGGCCGGCGGCTCGGCCGGCTGATGTACGAGGGGCGCTGGCTGGACCCGCAGGCGCTGATGCTGCGCGAGTCGCTGCAGCGCTGGGTCGGCACCGCGGTCACCGGTGAGGTGACGCTGCGGCTGCGGCGCGGCGAGGACTACTCGGTCCTGGACACCTCCGGCCCGGCGTTCAGCTATCACCCCGACAAGCTGTCGATGGAGCGTACGGAGGACTCGGCGTTCGGGCCGGTGGACCGGATCGGCCAGCTCACGATGCGCAACCTGGACATCGCCGACTCGCGCGCCAAGCTGGAGCAGTATGCCGGGCTCGGCCTGGTCGGCTCGCACCAGGCGCTGATCGGCACGCCGCAGCCGCCGACCGGTCTGATCGGTGCGATGCCCGAGGGCGGCGCCGAAGCGATCGCCTCGCGCGGCACCGACTCCAGCGCCGACGTGGCGCTCGACCGCGCCGCCATGGAGTCCGGCACGGACTGAGGTTCAGGTCAGCGTCATGAAGTCCGGCTGACCGACCACGAAGTCGACGAAGGTCCGTACGGCCGGCGCCGGCCGGCGGCCGTACGACCAGACCAGGGACGGCCGCCAGCACGGCTCCGGCTCGAGCCGCGCCACGCGTACCGGCGGACCAGGTGCCTCGGCGACCGACAGCGGCATGATCGCGGCGGCCAGTCCGACACTCGCCAGGATCCGCGCCGTGCTGTATTCGCGGCTCTCGAAGCGCGTACGCGGTGTCGCCCCGGCCGCGGACAACGCCGCGGCGATGAGCCCGCTCAGCGCCGATCCGTCCGGATACGCGACCAGATCCATGCCGTCCAGTTCGGTGACCGCGACCGTCGGCGCGGCAGCCCAGCTGACCGCCGTGACCAGCACGAGCGGCTCGCTGCCGAGTGGATGCACCGCCAACTGGCGGCTGTCGAGCCCGTCGGAAGTGGCCAGCGTGGCGACGTCGAGGCGGCCGGCGGCCAGACCCGCGATCATCGCCTGCGTGTTGGCCTCGCGCAGGTCCACGTCGACGGCCGGATACGCCTGGCAGAACGCCGCGAGTGTCCTGGCCAGCTGCGCCATCACTCCGCGCGCCGCGCCGAGCCGGATCCGGCCGCGTACGCCACCGGCCCACCCCAGCATCTCGTCCTCGACCGCGACCAGATCGCCGAGGATCCGCTCGGCGTGCTCGCGCAATGCGGCGCCGGCCGGCGTCAGTTCGACACGGTGGTTGTCGCGCTCGAACAGCAGCAATCCCAGCTGCCGTTCCAACCGGCGAATGTGCTGCGACAGCGCCGGCTGCGCGATCCGCAGCGACTCCGCGGCCCTGGTGAAATGCAGCTCGCGCGCGACCGCCTGGAAATACTCCAGCTGGCGGGAGGTGATCATGCCACCATCGTATTTATGAGTAGCCGGATACTCAGGCGTGGCGCGATGATCCGGCCGTACGGTCCGGTGATGGCGGGATCGGACGGCGACCGCGCAAAAGCGATGGCGGCTCTGCCGGAAGCCTACGCACGCGCTCTGGAACTGCGCGAGCTGGGGAAATCGGCGGCCGACATCGCCGCCGATCTCGACGTGCCGGTGTCGGCGGTGCCGACGATGTTTCGGCTCGCCGACGCGAAACTTCGGACCATCCTGGAGTCGGCTGACGAATAGCTCAGTCGCCGCTCGGCGGCTCCGGCACCGGCCAGCGCGGCGGGAACGCCTTGTCGGCGGCCAGATAGTCCGGCACGTCGCGGCCGCGGTGGCGCAGCAGGCTGGCATAGCTGCGGCGCGTGTCGTACTCGGCCTGGAACCGCTCGGTGACCTCGATCGGTTTGGCCACGTCCTGTTCCAGGATGTCGTGCACCAGGCCGGCGCTGTGCCACCATTTCTCGTACGCCTGCCGGAGCTCGTCCTCGTCAGGTTGCTGTGTGGCATGCCGAGCCGGTGCGGTTTTGCCGGACTGCCGGCTGTCGGTCTCCGCGGTCATGTTCGTCCCCCCAGACGCTCACCCTTTACACAGTGTCGCATGTACATTCACATCCGTCACATCCACCGTCAGCGGAGCAGGTCGAGGTCGATGGCGTCGGCGAGTGCCCGTGCGCCGGCATCGTTGGGATGCAAGCCATCTCCGGAGTCGTATGTCCGCGCCAGCCGCCCGTTGCCGCCGGGTTCGCAGACCGCGGCGGCGAAGTCGACAACGGCCCAGTCCGACTGGCTCGCGATCGCGTCGTTGACCGTACGCCGCATCGCCTCGTAGCCGGCCGCGACGAAGTCGTCGTAGCGGCTGTCGCCGAGCGGTGTCATCGTGCCGAGAATCGGCCGGATTCCTCGCTCTTTGGCGCGCTCCGCCAACGTGTGCAGACCGTCGAAGACCTCGGCAGCGGTCGGCCGCGGCTCGCCGAGACCGTCCGGCAGCGCGATGTCGTTGATGCCACCCATGATGATCACGTGCGTCGCTTCGGCGATGGAGAGTACGTCGCGCTCGAACCGCTGCGACATCGACGGACCCAGGCCCGGCCGGAGCACCCGGTTGGCGCCCAGGCCGGCGTTGAGGACCGCCGCGCCGGCCGGCAGCCGCCGCTGCAGGTGATCCGGATAGCGCTGGTCGGCATCCGGTGTGGTGACGTCTCCCCTGGTGATCGAGTCGCCGATCGTGACGATCACCGGACCTTGCGCCGGCTGGTCGACGAGGACGCGGCTGATCCAGTACAGCGACGGAGAGGGTTGCGCACCGACCAGGCGAGACGCCGTCGTCTGGCGACCCGGCGCGATCTCGGTCGTACGCTGCGCCGAGTGCAGATATGTCGCCGGTCCGGTCCGACCGGACACGTAACAGCTGATCGACAGCTCAGCGCCGGCGCGAACGGCCAACGGGACCGGGTCGCTCAGCGCGGTCGCGCCGGCTGGAATGTGCCATCGCGCAACGCCATCGCGAGGCACTGGAGTTGCGCCGATCCTGATTTCGTCGATCACCAACGGCACGAGACCGAACTCGTTGCTCAGCTCGACCCGTACGGTGGTGCCGCCGCGACACAGCCGTACGGCCTGGCGGATCGTCTCGTCGGCGAAGTCGCGCGTCGGTGGCGGAATCGTCACCGACCGGTCGGGCCCGGCAAGCGCGGTGAGAAACGACGTGGTCCAGAAGCCGGTCGCCATGGCACTCCTTATATTCGATGATCATCGAACAGTACGATAGACATCGAACTTGCGCCTGGATAGTCTTTCGACATGAGCGGTGACGACCGGCACCCGGCGATCGAGGACGTCGAGCTGACCGACGTGTTCGCCGCGCTCGCCGACCCCGTCCGCCTCGCCACGGTCCGGACGCTCGCCGCGCTCGGCGCGTCACCCTGCAACGAACTGCACGACAGTGCCGGCCTGACGGTCAGCCGGTCGACGTTCTCGCACCATCAGAAGGTCCTGCGGGAGGCCGGCATCATCCGCGAGCGCATCAATGGTGCGCAGCGCGTTCTGACCGTACGCACGCAGGATCTGCAGACGCGGTTTCCTGGTCTGCTCGACGTCGTGCTTCGTCAGTGTCCCGAGTCTGACCCGGCAAACTAGTGTCCATTCCAGGGGTGGGGTGCCGGCAGGCGTGATGGCCCCGATCGTGATGGTGACAGGGGTCCCTACGTGCCCCAGGCGCACGCAAGGGGTCCCTGCGACCACGACACAAAAGGACATGACGGTCCTGTAGCGCTCCATGCCGCCGGCCCGGAACGGCAGGCGACACCCAAAGGTCATCAAGCGCACGTCCCTAGTGCGCCAGCCGGCGGACGGCGGCTGTCTGGTCGGCGATCATCCGTCGGCTGACCGCGCTGTCGAAGGCCGTCGAGCCGTGGAACGTGCCGGGATACAGGTGCAGCTCGGTCGGCACACCTGACTGGACGAGCCGCTGTGCGTACGCGATGCCTTCGTCGCGCAGCGGGTCGAATTCGCAGACGACGACGTGCGCCGGTGGCAGTCCGGTGAGGTCGTCGGCGCGCATCGGTGCCGCGTACGCGTCAGCCGTCCTCGGTCCGAGATAGTGCCGCCACACGGCCTCGATCCCAGCGCGGTCGAGCTGGGGCGTGTCGACCAACGTGAGCCTGGACGGCGTGCTCGAGCGGTCGTCGACGGTCGGCACGTTGAGATACTGGAAGCGCAGTGACGCACCGCCGCGGTCACGAACCAGCAAGGCGACCGCGGCGGCCACCGTGCCACCGGCACTGTCACCGCCGATGCCGAGCCGAGCCGGGTCGATCCGCAGCCGGCTCGCGTTCTTGACGGTCCATTCCAAGGCCGCGTAGCCGTCGTCCACCGCAGCCGGATACGGATGCTCCGGTGCGAGGCGATAGTCCACCGACACGACCACAACGTCGGCGCCGGCGGCAATCCGTACGGCTGTCGCGTCGACGGTGTCGAGGCTGCCGGTGACGAATCCACCGCCGTGGAAATAGAGCAAGCCAGGCAGACTGTCCCGGCCGGACGGCGTATAGACGCGCACTGGCACGTCGGCCGCGATGTCCTCCACGTCGAGGCCGGCCGGCCGGTTGAGCGGCGGCTTCGGCAGACGGCCGCGCCGCTCTCGCTCGGCCGCTATGTCGTCGAACTGAATCTTCGGGATGGTTGCGAGGAAAGGGACGAGCTCGGGGTCGTACGACATGTCGGGATGGTACGGCACCCGTCCGGTCGACCGTCCACATCGGACAGGTTGACGGCGTAGTCGGCAACCGGTCTACTCAGGCGTAAATCGTCTCGCGACCAGAAGGAGACGACGGTGAAAGTGCCGGTACGAGCCCTGCGCCTGTCGATCTTCCTGCGTGACGACGACATCTGGCACCACAAGCCGGTCTACGCCGAGATCGTGCACCGCGCGCACAAGGCCGGCCTCGCCGGCGCCACCGTCATCCGCGGTGTGGAAGGCTATGGGCACGCCGCCAAGATCCACACGACGCACATGTTCGGCAGCGGCGTGCCCGTCCTCATCGTCATCGCCGACGCCGAGCAACGCATACGCGACTTCCTGCCGCAGCTCGACGAGCTCGGCGTCAGCGGCCTCTGCGTACTCGACGAGGTGGAAGCCGTCGTCTACCGCAAGGCGGTCCGCTCGCGGTGATCCACGACACCACATGGCGCTGTGGACGTCGATATATAGTTGAAGTGCGGCGGTGGGGCCCGCCGTTCCGGCGCAGTCGGAAAAACCGCAGCTCAGGCCGCTGCCAACGGTCCCTACTCAGACACCCCACAATGGTGTGCGGGGACGAGTAGGAGGCACGCAGGTGAGCAGCGAGGTCGGTGATGTCGATGTCAACCGCCCGGTCGACCCGGACATCGACGTCCGAGTCGACAGTCAGCGCGGCGAGCTGGTGCGGTCACACGGTGCCGTGCTGCTGGCGATCTCTCTCGGTGGCGGCGTAGGGGCCGTCGCGCGGCACGCCGTGTCACAGCTCCTGCCGACCACACCTGGGCAGGTCCCCTGGGGGACGCTGACCATCAACGTCGTCGGCTGCCTGCTCATCGGCGTACTCATGGTGCTGATCACCGAGGTGTGGTCGGCGCACCGGCTGCTCCGCCCGTTCCTCGGCGTCGGAGTGCTCGGCGGCTTCACGACTTTTTCCACGTACGCCGTGGAAATCCGCGCGTTGCTGCAACCGGACACGGTCGGCATCGCCTTCGCGTATCTGGCCGGCACGCTGATCGGCGCGCTGCTGGCCGTCATCGCCGGCGTCTGGGTCACGCGCGCGGTGACGACCTGGGCCGGACTGTACGGGGGACGGCGCTGACATGCGGCCACTTGGACACGGCACCCGGCTGTCGATCTTCATCGGCGAGGACGACATGTGGCACCACAAGCCGCTCTACCACGAGATCGTCAGCCGCGCGCACGCCGCCGGCCTGGCCGGTGCCACCGTCCTGCGCGGCGCCGAGGGCTTCGGCGCGACCCAGCTTGTTCACACCGACCGGCTGCTCAGCATGACCGAGGACCTCCCGGCCGTGGTGGTCATCGTCGACGCCGACGACCGCATCCGCGGCTTTCTCCCCCAGCTCGACGAGCTCGTCGAGGAAGGAATGGTCGTGCTCGACGAGGTCGAGATCGTACGCCTGGACGGAAAGGCGCAGACATGACGATCGCGCTGGTTTTCCTCGGTGCCATGATCGGCGCGCCGTTGCGCTATCTCACCGACCGAGCCGTGCAGACCCGCCACGACACCACGTTTCCGTGGGGCACGTTCACCGCCAACGTCGTCGGTTGCCTTGTCCTCGGCGCGCTGACCGGCGCCGGCAACGCCGTGCCGGGGCCGGTGCTGTCGCTGCTCGGCACTGGCCTGTGCGGTGCGCTCACGACCTACAGCACTTTCAGCTACGAGACCGTACGGCTGCTCGAGGAAAAGGCGTATTTCTACGCGTTCATGAATGTCGCTGTCAGTATTGTCGCCGGCCTCGGCGCGGCGCTTCTTGGCTACACCGCGATCGCCGCCATCGTGCGATAAACGCCGACTGTCCTTTCGTGTCGACGGGGAACGCATCGTTGTCGATGATCTGCCGCCATCGCCCACAACAGGCCGCCGGCCAGGCAGAAAACCCGAAACCCGATCGCCCATTCGAGTTTTCCGAAATACAGCGTGAAAGCGTACGCGCCATTCTGCGGCACCCGGATGTCGGGCACCAGCAACACCAGGACGGCGGCCATCATCCAGCCGGCAACTGATTGCCACATCCGCGGCCGCAGCATCATCGCGGCGGTGACGGCCAACCCGAGCGCCAGCGAAGTGACAGTCGGATGACAGCGGACCGGAGCATAGTTTCGCTCGACGGCAGGATCACACCAATCGAGGAGGATACATGCGAATTTCGGTTCTGCGACGAGCAGCGCTACTCGTCGCCGTTCTCGCCGCGCTGGCGACCGCTGGATTTTCCGCGACACCGGCCTCCGCGGCCGTCACGTTCTCCCATCCGGCACCGGGCCTGACACTGGCCGTGACACCGGTGCCGCACGGTGTCGAGCCGATGTCGATCTCCCCCACCTGCGGCGCCGATCCGCGGCTGGATTTCCTGGTCTGGACGACGATGGGTGGCAGCTGGTATTGCTTTTCCGGCCACGGCTCGTACAACGCCGGCCTCTTCGACGTGCAGATGTGGGCCACGTACGGCACAGACGGTGGACAGTTCACTTATGGCAGTGGCAACGGATTCTGCCAGCCGGTGACCTTCTTCGGTCCCGGTGACCACAACGGCGCGCTCAGCCAGGCACGTATCTGCAACATTTCGCTCTACTGACTCCAAGGACGGCGAGGCGTCACCGCCTCGCCGTCCTCTGGATGTGGCCGAGCAATGTCCGCGCGGTCCGCTCGCGTCCGATGATCCTGGTCTGCGCCGTCGCCACCAATCCTCCGCTGTCCGTGTCGCCGCCGACGTCCGGATCCAGCAACCGCACCAACGCATCCAGGTCGCCGCCAGCGCAGGCCGCGATGATTTTCTCAGTGATCTGCCGCTGTTCGGCGCGGTCCACGTCGAAGCGGAGCTCGGCGGCGACGTGCTGTCTGGCCCGGCTCGCCAGCTTTCGGCAGGCGGCCGGCGTACGGCTGACCGTCTCCGCGACCTTTTCGAATGACAGCTGGAAAATATCGTGCAATACGAAGACGACCCGCTCCGTCTGCATCGGACTGCAATCGGCCTGTACGCGGCTGCCACCGGATACCGTCGATCAGCCGCCGTTCTCAGGGCCTGCTGGCCGAGCGCGAGATGGAGGCCTCTCGGTGCTGCTGAGGTCGCCGGGCGGCGTCCCCTCTGCTAGCCGGTTGCCTTGCCGCGCGCGATGTAGAGGCGCATCTCGGTGAAGTCGAGCGTGACGTTGTACGGTTTCCAGAAGCAGTGCGAAAACCAGCCGATCGTGTCGAACCCAGTCCCGTACGGCCATGGCACGTTGGGCTTCTGGTTGGGGTTGTTGTAGCAGTAGACGCCCTTGGCGACCGCGTCGCCGAGCCGCACCTCGTTCGGATAGCAGGGATAGACGACAGCCGGATGGCTCGAGCCAAACGTGCCGATCTCGCGGTCGTAGTCGCTCCGTATTCCCAACTGCTCCGCGGTTTTTCCGCGCAAACCGGCGATGATCTCACTGTTGCCGCCCAAGTTCACGCCGACCACTCGCGGACCGGAGTCGGTGCTGCCGGCGAAGCTTCCTTGACTGTGAACGTAGTGCTCGAGGGCGAGCCACATCGGCAGCGGTTTGCTGCCTGCACGGGCCTTCCTGGCCGCTTCGGAGGTCCGTCGCCGCAGGATCAGCGACCGGCCGGCGTAGTCGAAAGTGGTCAACAGATGGTAGAAGAACCACGTCCCGATGAGCCCGTCGTCGGTCTGCGGAGGCACGTCTGCACCGGCCGGCTCCGACCAGCCCACCGGGACGTTGCGCACTTCGATGCCGCCGATCTTGAACGAGTCCAGCATGCCGAAATACATCCACACGAAGCCGTTCTCAAACTCGGTCTTCTGCTTGTACACCGACTTCAGGCCGGCCTCCTTGGCCACCGCGGCGGAGACCCCCAACCACGGCGCGCCGGTATAGAAGGAAAAACGCTTCAACGGCCCGCCGTTGACCGATGCCTGCACCTGCACCGACGGGTCCATCCGCAGAAACGGTACGCGGCCGGTGTCACCATGGATCTCGTACGGATTGCCGCGAACCGCCGCGAACCAGGTCGCGTACGCCTCCTCGCCGGCGGCCTGCCAGCACGGCACGGAAAGCGCGAACTTGTCCTGCCGGATGTAGCAGTCGCCAAGCAGCCAGTTGGTTTCCTTGTCCGCGGGCGCCAGGCGCAGCGCCACCTTGAAATACTTCTCGGCCTCGGTGAACCTGTTGGACAGCAGGCCGACATAGCCGCGCTGGCGGGCCGCGCGCAGGTTTTCGGGCTCCTTTCTCAGGATCTCCTCGTACGCGCGGCCAGCCTGCTCGAACTTCCCGGCCGCGAACAACGCATCCGCGTTGCTGCCTGGCTCGGCAACAGCCGCGCCACCGAAGAATGGCACGGTCGCGCCAGCCAACACCGCCGCACCTCGTAGCACCGAACGCCGATCCCAGTTTCCGTCACCAGCCAACGTTCACTCTCCCGTGTGAGGATTCCTCACGGTTGTGACCTCATCGAAGACCGAAGAACGTTGCGCCGGCGTATGCGATTTCCGGTACGTCCGGGATATCAGCCGGGTCCCTGTCCTGGCGTGACCGGCATGCCGACCGAACCGTAGCCGGAGCCGACCTGGTTGTCGGCGTAGAACTTCACCCCGGTCGAGGCCGAGGTCACCTCCATGACCTTGGTCGAGGAACCGACGAACGTGTTGCGGGTGATGGAAACGCTGTCCGGCCCGTCCAGCTTGATGGCCTGGTTCCAGCTGTCGCCTACCTGGTTGTCCGCGACGATCCAGTTTTTCATGCCGTCGGTGTTGCCGCCGCTGTTGCCGCCACGACCGTAGTCCTCGGCCATCAGAAACTGATGGATGCTCGGTACGCTGTGGTCGCGGTCCGGATTCGCCGGTCCGATGGCTTTGTTGCCGCGGATCTGTACGTCGTCACTGGCGGTGGGATGCGAGCTGGAGACCCAGGTCTGGATGAAGTCGGTGTGGCTGTCCCCCGGATCGCCGGTGACGAAGTTGATGGCGGTGTTGTAAAGGATTTTGTGGCCGTTGCCGAAGAAAGTGATGGCGTTCAGGTCACCGGGGCCCTTCACCCCCCTGATGTCGTTGTTCTGGATGGTGACGTTGGTGTTGTTGTCCGAGTAGATGCCATACTGCTGTTGGGCGTCCACGCGGCAGTTCTGGATGACGACGTTGTCGGCCTTGATCACGACGCCGCCACGGATGGTGTTTCCCTGGCAGTCATAGACCTTCGGCGCCGACGCCGTGCCGCCGGAGCTGATCGTGTAGGTGGAATTCCGGCTCGGCACCAAAATCGCACCTGACGGTGTCGGCACGCCGCCGACGCCAGGAGTCTGCGTTGGCGGAGGCGGCTGGGTCGAGGTGTCGGACACGGTCGCCTCGGCGATGCTCGTCCACGTTGCCGAGTCGGTCGATGAGTTGCCGTGCCCGACGATCCGTAGGTAGCGGGCCTGCTGACCGGTGAAACCGTACGCCTCAGGACTGAGCGTGGTGCCGCTGCTGGTCACCCTGGACAGCACAGTCGACCAGCTCGAGCCGTCCTTGGACAGCTGGACGTCAAACGTTTCCTTCCGACTGTCACCGTCATACCAGGCCACCGACACCGAGCCGACCGCCGTGACGGTGCCGAGGTCCAGGCGGATCCAGACGCCGTCACCGGCGGCGGACCACCGCGTGGACAGGTCGCCGTCGATCGCGTTGGCCGGTCCGTTGCCGTCGTCGGCGCTGGCCGTCGCCGCGACGACCTGCAGCGTCGCCGCGGTCACCGATGACGCGTACAACGTCACCGAGCCGAGAGTGGCGCACGCGCACAGCGCGGCTGCCAGAATGCGTTTCACCGATGCACCCTCCTCCTCTTGACGTTCCGTCCGAGGTAGGTGCCTAACAGGTCGCAGCGGGAGGGTTCCCGTGCCTCAGCGCTAATGATCGAGCAATGCGAGATCAGGTGGTACGAGCGCGGTCGACTCCATCAGCGCGCGCAGCAGGTTGTCGTTGAGCGCGTTGCCAACCGGCTCTCCGACTTCCTCTCGCGTCAGTCCCCGTACGCCGGCGCGCGAGAGCCGTTCACGCACCGGAGCGATGACCCGCTCCACCATTTTGTCGTTCCAGCCGGCCTCCGGCTGCAGCTCGGCGAGCTGGCCGGCGACCTGCTGACGCGTCAGCGGCTGCGGCCGGCTGTGGTGCTGCAGATAGCGTTGGCCCAGTACGACCAGCACGAGCCTTTCCTTTTCCGACAGCCAATAGACCTCCGGCGGGATCGTCGCGTCCGACGGCTTGGCCACCGGTCGCGCACCATCCTCGCCGGTCACGAAGATCTCCAGCAGATGCTCACGGCTTCCCGAGCCGGCAACGAACAGCGGCGTATAACCGGCCGGCAACGGAAACGGGTCCTCGCCGGGAAACAGCAGCCAGCCGTCCGGCAACCGCATCGGCTGCCGCCCGGTGTTTTCCAGCCACCACTGGCCGCGCCGCCAGGTCAGCCGGCCGTGCGCGCGGCTGACCCGGCGGTCGTCCTCGCCGACGCACACGTGTACGGCCTCGCGGTTGCGGCCGAAGATGACCTGGCGGCCCTCGAAGGGACCGACCTGGTAGTCGCTGGCGACTGTGAGCGCACGCAACGTGCCGGGCCGGTCCGGCGGCGCCACCACGGCGTACGCCAGGCTGCGCCGTCGGCTCGTCTGCGCGGTCGGGCTCATACCGCTATTGAACGCCAAAACCGCACGAGACGGGCACTAACTGGCCGGTAGCTGCTGGACCAACGCGCGGGTCAGGTCGGTGACCAGCGGACACAGCCGCTCACCCGAGCCGAGCCTGCCGGCCAGCGTCACCTTCACCAGCTCGACCAGCCGCTCACCGCGCTCGTCGCGAAACTCGCGGTAGGCGACGCGCGCTCGGCAGGAGTCCTCCGTGGCCGCGACGTACACCTCCCGGCCGGACATCCGGCTCACCTTGCCGTCCGTGCTGGTCAGCGGCAGGTTACGGTCGAACGCCACGTCGAGGTAGACGTCGTCGGTGATGCTGTGCCACCGGCACTGCCAGCCGGCGAAACCGGCGTCTGGATCGCCCGCGTCCACGCCGGGCAGGCGCGCCAAGGCCGACCCGTTGAGCAATGAGCACGCCTTCAGGTAGAAGAGCGAGTCTCGCGGATACGTCGCGGTGCGGCGCGGCACGCCGGTCGCGAGCTTGCCGAGCGCGAAACTGGTCGCGGCATCGGCCAGCTGGCAATAGTCGCGGCGCTGCTGTTGAGCGTTTTGCTTGGCGATGATCTCCACGTCGGCGTCGGCGAGCAGGATCGTACGGCCGCAGCCATCGCTGTCCGGCGGCGGACGCAGCACCGGCAACCGTCCGGCCGGTCGCATCCCGCCGCTCGGCGCCGCGAAGGCCACCTCGACATCGGTTTCGTCGGCGGTTTCCGGCCGGACCAGCACGTCACACCGCTCGAAGCCGCCGTACGCCGTCCGCAGCTCGGTCCGGCCAAAGCGGCTCAGACCCGCCGGCTGCACCAGGCCGCACGGATCAGCGGTGTGCGGATCGCCGACGGCTGTGGCCTGCTGCGTGGGATGGCGGGTGAGCGCGTACGCCGTGCCGCCGGCCACCGTCGCCACAGCGACGGCGGCCGCGGCGCCGATCAGTGCCAGCCGCCGTCGTCGTGGCTTCGGTGCGACCGGCGGCTCGATGCCTTGCAGAGCCTCCAAAAGTTGCCGTGTACGGGCCGCGTCCGGACGCTTGGCCACGTCGCGCGCCAGCAGTTGCACGAGCACGTCACCCAGCGGTCCGGCGCGGCGCGTGGGCCGCATGTCCTGCTCGCAGACCGATCGCAGGGCCTCCTGCGGGGTGTCGGCCGGTACGTATGGCACCGATCCCTCGACCGCCGCGTACAAAGTCGCGCCGAGCGAAAAGATATCCGCGGCCGCCGTGACCCGTTCGCCGCGCGCCACTTCCGGCGCCAGATAGCCAGGAGTGCCGACAACGAGCGCGTCACCGGTCAGCGTCGGCTCGCTCCACACCGCTCGCGAGACGCCGAAATCCGTCACCTTCACCGTACGGTCCGCCGCCACCAGAATGTTGCTCGGCTTGATGTCTCGATGCACAACACCTTTGGCGTGCACGGCTTCCAACGCGCGCGCGACCTGTACGCCGATCGCAATGGCGACCTGCGCGTCCACGGTCCCGTCGTCGGCCAGCAGCTCGGCGAGGCTGCGCGCCGGCACGTACTCCATGACCAGCCACAGCTCGTCGCCGTCGGCCAGCACGTCCAGCAACGTCACCACGTTCGGATGGTGAAACCCGGCCGCGACAATCCCCTCGCGGCGCAACAGCTCGACCTGCCGGTCGCCGCCGAATCCGGCGCGTTTCAGGGCCACGTCACGGCGCAGGCGCCGGTCATTTGCTCGCCACACAACGCCATTGCCACCGGCGCCGAGTTGCTCGACCAACCGATATCGGTCGGCCACCATCTGACCAGCACGCACGGCGTCCCCGCACCTCTCACCCGACGACTGCCGCATCATACGAAGGTCGGGCGCGGCCGACCACGCGCGGCCCGTCCTGGGGCAAGGTCCGGTTGCCGAAAACAGCTTTCCTGCGCCAGGCAGTCGACCGCTTGCGGTCAGGATCTGTAACGCTACATTTCGACCATACAAGTAAAAGTCTGCTTGACGCACGATGATGTGGATCTTAGAGTCAGCCGCCGACAGCGATTTTTCGCGTGTCATCCGCGACGAAAGGCGAGCGGCGTGGCCGACCCCGTATCCGGCGGCGAGCTTTCTCGCCGGACCTTCCTCACCGTCTCCGGTGCACTCGCCTCCGGCGCCGTACTGGCCACCGGCGAGTCCGCGCAGGCGGCGGATTTGCCATTGGACGAACGACAAACCCGCATGGTGTTGCGGGTGGCGGCGTTCGGCGCGCGAGTGCCGGCGCCGCTGCCGGATTTCGGCGAGTCAGGACCGGCCATGAGCCGTGCGACCGCCGATCGGTTGGCTGGCGCGGTCGCCGGACTGCCTGAGCAGCGACTGGCGCTCGTACGCGCTGCCGCCGACTCGTTGCTGCAGGAAGGCCTCGTGGACGGCGATGACGCCACGATGCTTGCCGCGATCGGCAAGCGAGCGGTCGAGCCGGACAAGACCGACGGGCTGATCGCACTGGTCGCACTCGCCGCGGCGACGGTGACCCGCCAGGTCAAGCCGACCGCCGATGATCTGGCCAAGGTCTGGCTGGCCGCGATCGCACGCCTTTCCGCTTCCACCAAGGCAAGGGTGCACCGATGAACCAGCAGGAGTTCGACCGCGCGCATCGCGCCACGCTGCGCCAGGGCCGCGACGGCCTGCGCGCGAGGTTTGGCGCCGATCCCAACTGCACCGCCTTCGGTCTCGGATATCGCCAGCAGAACGGCGAAACCACCGACGAACCGGTGGTCATCGCGATGGTGGCGAAGAAAAGGCCGCAAAACCTGGTCGCACGGTCGCGCCTGCTGCCGCGCCAGGTGAGCATTTCCGGTCAGACGTACGGCGTCGACGTCATCGAGGCCGGGCCCTTCAGCGTGCAGCGTCCGGAAGGCACCGACCAGCTGCGCGTGCTGGACCCCGACGGCCAGAACTGGCGGGTGCCGATGCCGATCTGGCAGAAGGTCAGACCGGCCACCGAAGGCACCGGCATCGCCAACCTCGACGGTTTCGGCATCGGCACTTTCGGTTGCCTGGTCAGGGATCGGACCGACCAGACGATCTGCCTGCTGTCCTGCAACCACGTGGTCGCCAACCTCAACCTCGGCCGGGTCGGCCAGCACATCATCCAGCCCGGCGACGGCGGTTTGGACGACAACAACACGATCGCGCGGCTGAAGCGGTTCGTGCCGCTCAGCTTCGATCCGCAGGCACCTGGCAACGTGGACGGCGGCATCGCGCAGGTCGTCGACGAATCGCTGGTGAGCAAGGGGATCTACGGCGGACTGATGCCACCGATCTCCAGCTCGCATCCGGCGGTCGGCGTGTTGTTCGCCGGTGACTCCTACGGCGGCATCTTCATTACCGACATGGCGCGCACGCTCAACGCGCTCAACGTGGAGTTGCTGGCCAGCAACGCGGTCGCCACCGCGCAACTGGACATGAACGTCGACAAGGTTGGCCGTACGACCGCCTACACGGCCAACAAGATCAGCGGCCTGGACTTCACCGTGGCGGTCGGCACCGAAGGAATCCCCGGTGTGCCGCCGGCCATGTACATGACCAACGTGCACTACATCGCCAACTTCGGGTGGTCCGGCGACTCCGGCTCGGTGGTCTGCGCCGGAGGAAACGCCAACCGGCCGGTCTACACGCTGGTCGCGGGTTGCTTCATGTTTCCGGTGGTCCCGGACATGTATGACCTGCCGGCAACTGCCACCGCGGAGTTCGCCGACCGGATCCGTGACGAGTTCTTCGCGCTGACCCGGGTCGGCCGGCTGATGATCGAGGTGATCTACCTCAACGAGGCGCAGATCCGGTCGAAGACCGAGGGAGTCGAGGCGAGCGACAACGAGAAGTCCTACGCCAACTCGCTTTATGACAAATACCGCGACTTTCTGGAGTCCGCGCTCAACAATCCGGACAGTCCTGAATACGTCATCACCGAGGCGCATTACAACGACGCCGTCACCGCCCTGACCGGGATCCAACTGCGCGCGACACCGGCCCAGACGACGGCGGCCAGGGCCCTGGTCGTCGAAGTGCTGCGGCCGGCGATCGGGATGAACTACCGGCAGGTGCTGGCATATCTGGACGACATGGCGACCTATCGGAAGGTCTATTCGATCCTCGCCGCCGACCCGGACATCGTGCTGCACTCGCCCGCCGAGGCATTCTGACGATGACGTTCGCGACCCTGGTGTCGGACCGGATCGACCGGCTCGCCGGTGAGCTGGCCCAACCGGCCCGCCAGGTCGTCCAGGATTTGGCGAGCAGACAGGGAAAAGGGCTGCGGCGTACGCTGCTCCAGGCCTGCGCAGGTCCAGTCGACCAGGAGGCCGTCGTACGCGCCGCGACGGTGGTGGAGCTGGTGCATCTCGCGTCTCTGTTGCACGACGACGTGGTCGACCGCGCACCCGTCCGGCGGCGGCGTCCGGCCGCGTACACCGTTGTCGGCGAGGAGCTGGCGCTGCTCGCCGGGCTGGCGGTTTTCGGCCTGGCCGCACGCGAAGCGGCCGACCTCGGCGACCAGGTCAACGAGATTTTCAGCAGTGCGATGGCAAATCTCGCGCACGGTGAGTTGCTCGATGTCGAGCGTGCCTTCGACGTGGACTTCTCACCGGCCGACTACGACGAGCTGATCAGGCACAAGACCGGCGAGCTGTTCCGGCTCAGCTGCCAGCTCGGCGGTCTGGCCGGTGGCCAGCCGGCCGACCAGATCGCGATCCTGGCCATGTTCGGCCTCCGGCTCGGAGCGGCTTTCCAGATCCTCGACGACACCCTGGATTTTCGCCTGGACAATGACAAGTCGGCCGGCACCGACCACCTGCTCGGACTTTTCGGCGCGCCGACACTGTGCGCGCTGCGCGCGGATCGATCCGGCCGGTTGGCCGCGCTCCTGCTGGATCCGCACTTCGACGTCGACTCTCTTCCAGGCGTACGCGCAATGGTCGACTCGCTCGGCGGTCTGCGAGCGGCCACGGTGATGGCCGACGCCGGTCATCGGGCCGCGCTGGACCAACTCGACCGCCTCTCCGATCCGGACCTGCGCGACCGGTTGGCCGAGGTGGTGCGGCTGGAATGGCGCGGGCTGACGTGACCGGGCGATCGGTCGACGTCCTGGTTGCCGGCGGCGGACCGGCCGGCTCGACAGCCGCTCGTACGCTGAGCCAGCGTGGCCTGAGCGTCCTGCTCGTGGACGACGGAGCGCCGGCCAACTACGACGTGACGATCAGCGGCGCCGCATTTGTGATGTCTGGTGCGTCGACCTCGGCGGCGCGCCGCCTCGACGACCTCGAGCTGGTGTTTGGCGCGCAGCGCCGGCGAACGCTGTCCGCACCCGACCTCTACGCGTACGACTGGCGGTCGTTCCGTGAGCAGCTGCTGGCGGCCGCGATTGCCAGCGGTGCGACCAAAATCGACGGTCGCGTCGACCAGCGGTTGCGCGTACGCGCCGCGGCTGGCGAGGTTTTCGCCGTCGACGCACGTCATGTCGTGATCGCCACCGGCGCGGCTCACGTGTGTCCTCCTGGCATCGCGGTCAGCCAGCGGATGCGCGGCGTCGACCTCGGATCCGGCACGGCACTGCATTTCAGCACGCCGGCCGTCACCGACACCACCGGCCGGATGGCGTGTGCGCGGATTGTGCCCGGACCGGACGGCATGTGCACGGTGACAGTCACCGCATTGCACCGTCCGGTCGACCTTTTCCATGCCACGCTTGCCGAGATCCGCGACGCCGATCCGCGTTTCGACTCGGCGGAGCCAATCGGACCGGTCGTATCGGCACCGGTCAACGCGTCCTTCAGCCCGGACACCTGTGTCCACAATGGACAACTGCTGGTCGGCGGTGCCGCCGGCCTGACAAATCCGTTCACTGGCGAAGGCATCAGCTATGCCACACAAAGTGGCGCGACAGCGGCCACCTGCATCGCCGACCATCCCGACGATCCGATCGCGGCCGCCGCGGAATACCGGCGGCGGACGACGGCGGCGTACGTCGGATATTTCGAGACCGCACGGCACACCAGCCGCCGCTATCACCTGGCCTGGCGGGCGCTCGGTGCCACCCTGCACACCGATGGCACCTTCTTCACCAAAGCGCGTCGTGCGCTGATCCTGCCGGAAGGGCTCGACCGGTTGAGCGGCCGGCACCGGATTGCCGTTCCTGCCGCGGATTCGTTGCTGGTCAAGGCATTCCTCGCCAACTGCGACGCGATCCAGATCGCGGCTGTCCGGACCGAGTGGCCGTTTCTCGCGCGGCTTTTCGCCGCCAGCGAAGGCGAACAGCTGCGGCCGGCGGTGCCGTTCCTGGCCGCCACACTGTGCGCTGGCGGACCGCCGCCAGCCAACGCCGCCGCGATCGCGGCCGGCATCGAGCTCGCCAGCCTCGCCATGCTGGCCTTCATCGGCGCGCCGGCCGATCCGCGCCGGCCGGCGCGCGGCGTCGACTGGGCCTGCGCCACCAGAGTGCTTGCCGGCGACTTTCTCATCGCCGTCGCGGCAAAACTCGTCGCCGGCGCCGGCGGACCGCGGTTTTCGTGGTCGTTCGCGGAATGGTTGACAGAGCTGATCGCGCTGCGTACCAGGCAGCTGGATCGCGCGGACGACGCGGCTGCGGTCGAGCTTTTCGGTTCGCTCTTCGAGTTTCCGTGCCGGATCGGCGCCGAGCTCGCCGAGGTGCCATCGGAGGCCGCGAAGACACTGCGCGAGTACGGATACGAATGCGGCCGGGCCTTCCTGTTCGCCGAGGATCTGGCCGCGTTGCGGGGAAAGCCGAACCGGCTGGACACCGACCTCGCCGGTCTGCTCACCGACCGGATCTCCAGTTTTCCGGACCTGCTGGGCAACCAGCACCTCACCGCGGCCGCACTCGCCGGCGACGAACTCCGCACAGCTGCCGGCCGGGCCGTCGAGACAGCCATGACCAAGGCGTACGACCGTGCGCTCGACCAGCTCGCCGGGCTGCCGGAACGTCCGGCCGGCATCCTGCGAGCCTTCGCCGCCACGGTCCGCGCCGACCTGACCGAGCGAAAACGGTGATGACCATGAAACGCCTGCGACGTGCCATCCTGATCTGCCTGTCCGTCGTGCTGATCGTCGTGCCAGCCGCCGCGCGGCCAGCCGCCGCCGATCCGGCTCCGCCGCCGTGCGGACCGTATCTGGTCGTCGGCGTGCGCGGCAGCGGCGAGGGCATGGACGGCTGGAACGGCATGGCCGCACGGGTCGGCGCGTACGCGCAGGCCGCGTCGATTCTCCTGCCGGCCAACACCGGCTACTATTCGCTCCCCTATCCGGCGGCCGGGATCAACGGTGACCTGCCGGACTTCAACTGGACCAACTTCGTCAACTCCGCCAGCAACGGCGGCGACGACCTCTATCACCTGATCCGCAGCAGAATCGCGCAGTGTCCACAGGAACGTATCGGTCTGATCGGCTATTCGCAGGGTTCGATGGTCATCCAGTTGGCGCTTTCGCAGCTGACCGCGACCGAGCGGAACGCGGTCGGATCGGTGCTGTTGCTGGCAAACCCGTTCAGCATCGGTGGGTCGATCTACAGCACCTACGTCGATCTGTTGACCGGTCAGGTCGTCGCACCGTACGGAGCCGGTGCGCTCCTGCGGCTGCCGGTGCCAGCCGACGCCCAGGGCCGCACGACCGAACTTTGCCTGTATGGCGACGGAATCTGCGACGCGCCGGCGCCGCTTCTGGACGAGCCGTGGGAAAGCGGCAGCTATCCGCCGATCAGCAACCTCAACCAGCTCGTCAACATCCTGAACAATCCCATCCACGGCCGCTATGCCGAGACCGCCGGCACCCTCAACCTGCCGAACGCGTTCGGCGCGGTTTTCGCCGCCCAGCTGCTCAAACCGGTGTGCCAGAAGGCCAACGACAGCCAACTGGCCATCCCGGACGCGACCGCCGCCGGTCCCGGTCAACCCGTGTCCAGCACGATCGACCTGCCAATGTGCGCCAGAGCCGCCTCCAGCCGTACGACCGTGACCGTACACGTCAAGCACAGTTTCGTCGGCGACCTGCGCATCGCGCTGCACGGACCCGGCGGATTTTCCAGTGTGCTCAAGAATCCCGACGAGAGCGACGGCCGCGTCAACCTGGACGTCACGTACGCCGTCAACGCCTCGACGATCCAGGCCGCCGGCAGCTGGCAGCTCGAACTCACCGACGTGTCGCGGGTCGACACCGGCTATCTGCAGAGCTGGTCAATCGCTCCTTGATCCGGCTGGCACAGGCGGCACCCTCGGCGGATCGCGCCGAGGGTGCCGCCGTTTTCACTAAATGCCGGGTGCGCCGGTGCCGTTGGGTCCGACCAGTGAGGACCAGCTGGACCAGGTGAGGTCGGTGTTCTGGTATTTGTGGTAGATGCCGCCACCGTTGCTGGCGACCACTTCCAGTCGTCCGGTTTTGTTGTGGCCGACGGCTACGTCGCTGCCGCCTCCGCCGAAGTTGGTTTCCCAGTTCGACCAGTTGCCGTCGGTGGCGGTCTGGTAGATGTGATCGAAAACCTGGCTGTTCACGGCGAAGAGTTCGATACGCCCGTCCGGGGACCGCTCGGTGGCGAGCTTGGCGTTTCCGTTGCCACCAACCCCATCCGGTCCGACCAGCGATCCCCAACCTGACCAGCTCAAGTCGGTGTTCTGGTATTTGTGGTAGATACCACCGCCGTTACTGGCCGCGACCTCCAGGCGACCGGACTTGTTCGTACCAACCGCCAAATACGACCCGCCACCACCGAAATCGCTCTCCCAGTTCGCCCAACCACCATCGGCCGCGGTCTGGTAAGTGTGGAAGAAACTCTGATCATTCATCGCGAAAATCTCAATACGACCATCAGCCGAACTCGCCGCCGCCAAATGCGCATTACCGTTGGCGCCTCCCCCATTGGGACCCGTCAGCGATCCCCAGCCTGACCAGCTCAAGTCCGTGTTCTGGTACTTGTGGTAAACACCGCCACCATTGCTGGCAACCACTTCCAGCCGACCAGACTTGTTACGACCGACAGCAACGTCATAGCCACCACCACCAAAGTTGGACTCCCACGAAGCCCACGACCCCGACGGCGCCGTCTGGTACGTGTGCCAGAACGCCTGACTGTTCAACGCAAACAATTCCAACCGGCCATCCGGCACCGCGGCGATCGCCAACGCCGCATTCGCCGGACCACCGATATTCTCCCAATCCGACCACGGACCATCGGCAGCCGTCTGATACGCATGCCACACACCCGACCCCGTACCAGCAAAAACCTCCATCCGACCATCCGCCGACGACCCCACCACCAAATGGTGACCCGTCGACACCTGGCCCTGCCAGTATGCGTCCGCGATCAACGTGCCATCGTGCGCCTCGAGCGCGTAGCGATATCTGTACTGTTGCGCCGGCCGCTGGACGTTGGCGCACACGTCCCCGATCGGAGCGGTCTCCCAACTGTTGTTGGGATAGACACGTATCATCTCGTTGAGAAAGGCGTTCGTCGCCGCGACCGGGTCGTTGCGATTGATGTTGGGATAGGACGACGCGGTCTGCTGGTAGAGGCCGACGCTCGATCCGTCTCCGGTGGTCAGGTTGTCCATGGTGGACTCGACGATGATCGTGGTGATCGCGATCGCCGCCGCCCGTGCGGAGAAACCGCGGCCGCGTACGGTTTGGGTCACCACTCGAGCACACGACATCCGGTAGGCCGTCAGGCCGCCGCGCATCCGTCCGTTCAGCTGCGGGCTCAGCTGTGCCGCCAGCTCCGCGTCGATCGACTGCACGCCGGCCGGGTCGCAAGGCAATGTCGCGGCGTACGCCGGCGAGGCCACCATGACACCGGCGACGGCCAGCAGGATCATTGCGACGGCCGCGAGCGACCGCATGGATCTGGTCAATGTCCTCACGTGTCTCTCCTTAGATGCCGGGTGCGCCGGTGCCGTTGGGTCCGACCAGTGAGGACCAGCTGGACCAGGTGAGGTCGGTGTTCTGGTATTTGTGGTAGATGCCGCCACCGTTGCTGGCAACGACTTCCAGTCGTCCGGTTTTGTTGTGGCCGACGGCTACGTCGCTGCCGCCTCCGCCGAAGTTGGTTTCCCAGTTCGACCAGTTGCCGTCGGTGGCGGTCTGGTAGATGTGATCGAAAACCTGGCTGTTCACGGCGAAGAGTTCGATACGCCCGTCCGGGGACCGCTCGGTGGCGAGCTTGGCGTTTCCGTTGCCACCAACCCCATCCGGTCCGACCAGCGATCCCCAACCTGACCAGCTCAAGTCGGTGTTCTGGTATTTGTGGTAGATACCACCGCCGTTACTGGCCGCGACCTCCAGGCGACCGGACTTGTTCGTACCAACCGCCAAATACGACCCGCCACCACCGAAATCGCTCTCCCAGTTCGCCCAACCACCATCGGCCGCGGTCTGGTAAGTGTGGAAGAAACTCTGATCATTCATCGCGAAAATCTCAATACGACCATCAGCCGAACTCGCCGCCGCCAAATGCGCATTACCGTTGGCGCCTCCCCCATTGGGACCCGTCAGCGATCCCCAGCCTGACCAGCTCAAGTCCGTGTTCTGGTACTTGTGGTAAACACCGCCACCATTGCTGGCAACCACTTCCAGCCGACCAGACTTGTTACGACCGACAGCAACGTCATAGCCACCACCACCAAAGTTGGACTCCCACGAAGCCCACGACCCCGACGGCGCCGTCTGGTACGTGTGCCAGAACGCCTGACTGTTCAACGCAAACAATTCCAACCGGCCATCCGGCACCGCGGCGATCGCCAACGCCGCATTCGCCGGACCACCGATATTCTCCCAATCCGACCACGGACCATCGGCAGCCGTCTGATACGCATGCCACACACCCGACCCCGTACCAGCAAAAACCTCCATCCGACCATCCGCCGACGACCCCACCACCAAATGGTGACCGGCGTCGCTCAACCCCGTGACACCTGGCGCTGGGATGTAACCCTCGATCCACATGCGCATCACGCTCGAGTACGTGCCGACGCCTGACCCGTATGCGGGAGTGTTGTGAATGACGTGCGACGTGCCGGCGAAATGCGCCTCGCTGCCGCTTTCGCCGCCCCAGTCGCCGCTTACCGTCTCGATCGTTCCGTTGGCATTCACCGCGGTGACGATCGCGACGTGGTGGATGCCGCCACCGCCGGAGGAGGTGTCGCCTTGGTTGTTGGAAAAGACAACCGCGTCACCAAGAGCCGGCGTGCCGGTCAGAATGCCACGAGCCACACCGTAGGTGTAGAAACTACGCGCGGCCGGCGTCAGTCCGCCGAGATCCGCGACTCCGGCGTTGGCCCAGACCCATTTCGCGAAGTCGGCACACCAGTATTCGGGCTGGCCGGCATTTCCTGTGCAACTGCTGTAAAACCCGCCTCCACCCAGGCTGTTCGTGGCGCAGGCCATGCCACCAAGGTTGGCGTTGGCGAGGTTCACGATATCGGCCTGCGAGGTTGCGAACGCTGGTGACGACGCTGTTACGGCGACCAGCCCGACCGCGGTCGCGATCGTCACACTCGCGACGGCGGCCAGGAGCCGGACACCCGCGCGAAGCCGCTGGGACCATCCCATCAACGAGCTCCTTCCGACGCACTCCAGAGCAGAGGTCCACCACCGGACCAGGGAAATTTCATCTAGAGTGTGCGGCCGAAATCCCGGACGTCAAAGACTCTGTTACCGCTAAAACCGGAACTGGTCGCGACCCGCGACATCCCATTGACGACACGCAAAGACCAGCGTATCGTCAGTCGGAAATCGATTTCTCGTCGACGTCGGCTGAATCTCAGTTCCGGGTCGCCGCGAGGTCGAATGGCGCAGGTGCGTGGCGTTCCCAGATCCGGCGTGACGCATCCTCCGGATAGGTCGTGGTGTGTGACGCGGTGTCCAGTACGCGCGTGAGCCGCTGATCCGAGCGGAACGCGGGCCATCCGGGGTCACCGGTGGTCGCGAAGCCGACCCATGCCTCGTGGAGTTCCTGTGACACCCGCACGACTTCCGGGCTGGCCACGTCGCCGAACACCTGCCGGCCGGTCGGGCTGTCCAGCGTGCCGAAGGCGAGCGGCACATCGAGGCTGTGGCAGGCGCCGAGAGCTCCGCCGGCGGCCGGCGATGCCAGGCACAGCTCGAAAAGATACGAGCTGCCGCCGGCTGCCGCGTTTGCCTCGGCGAGGTGCAGCGAAGGCATTCGAAACAAGGCGTCGGATGAGACCGTCTCCAGCAGTTCCCCTGCGGTGGCCGCGGGATACGCGGCGCGGTACGCGTCGGCGCCGCCAGGCGGAGCGAGCAGGTCGAGCGCGGTCTGCGCCTCATCTTCGGTGAACGTGCCACTCCGGCCGGCCATGACGGAGAACAACCGGAACTCGTCGCGCGTGTGGCCGGCAAGCAGTTCGACTCCGCGCACGCGACCGCCGGTCAACGCTGACCACGGCGTTTCGGACAGGACGTGGCCATCGACGACCGGACAGACCGCCATCCCCAACTGCGCGAGCTGCCCCCACCGGTCGCGATCGGCGCCAAGGCCGGCGTTGAGAGCGGTGAGCTCGTCGGCCAGGCGCCACGGGTCGACGGCGCTCAGGGCCGCCGAAGTGGGCGTGGTCCCGAGCCGGTCCGCGAGCGCGGCCGCGACCTGTTCGGCAAGAGCCGGCGTGCAGTGATTTCCTGGCACGGAGTGGGTGATCGCGCGCCGGAACAGCCCGCGCGCCCGTGTCATCGTAAGGAGCGCGGCGATCGATCCTGCTCCTGCGGACTGTCCGGCGACGGTGACCTGGGCCGGGTCTCCGCCGAAGCGCCCGATGTTGTCCTGGACCCAGGCCAACGCGGCCATCTGGTCCAGAAAACCGCGGTTGGCCGGAGCACCGTCCAGCAGGGCGAACCCCTCCACACCGACTCGATAGTTGAGGCTGACCACGACGAATCCGGCCGCACACAAGCGAAGCGGGTCATACGTCGGATCGCTGGCTATCGCCGTGATGTAGCCGCCGCCGGGGATCCACACCAGCACCGGCAGCCCGGCCGCACCGGGATCCGGCGTGCGGATGTTGAGTGTCAGCCAGTCCGGCTCGTGCGCCGAGTCCACCTGCACCGGGCCAGACTGCGGTGGCAGCGGGCCGAACTCGACGGCAGGCCTGGTCCCGTCCCAGCGCGCCGGTGGAACTGGTGCGGCGAAGCGCAGAGCCCCCACCGGAGGCTGCGCGTACGACACGCCACGAAAGTCGGCCATCCCCGACCGCCACCGTCCCTCGACCACGCCTGCGGCCGTACGCACCAGAGGCTCACCCATGCCACTCCTACCTCACGACAGTCCTCCTACTGTCTAGCAGGCCCGACAGTGGTGGCTGCGATCCAGGCACTCAGGCGAACGCGTTTTCCCGCAGAAACCAGATCAGGTGGTCGTTGACCTCGACCGGACGTTCCTGCTGCACCCAGTGACCGCAGCCAGCCAGGATCAGCGGATCGGCCAGCCGCGGCACCCGTTCGCGAATCGCCGTCCAGTCGGCGTATCGCGTCGCGGTGTCGAACTCTCCGCCGATGAACAACGCCGGTTGGCCGATCGTCGTCGCTCCGACGGCAGGAAGATCGTGCCAGTCGCGGTCGACATTGCGATAGCGGTTGAGCGCGCCGGTGAAGCCCGTGCGGGAAAACTCGCGCACGTACGGCTCCAACTCCAGCCAGGCCGGCAGTGCGGCCGGTTCCGGGATGGAATCCAGCAATCTGGCGCCGCCCGGCAACTCGGTCACCAGCCTCGTTCCCAGCTCCCCCGCGTCGCCGGACAGGCCATACATGATCAACCGCATCGCGCGCTCCGGATCGGCGGCAAACTCGGCATCGGCGACGCCCGGCCGCTGAAAATAGAGCAGCCAGTTCAGCCGGTCGCCGGCCCATTCGCGGAGCTGCTCGGTCGGCGGCACCGGCGTACGCGGCTGGAAGGGCACGCTCAACGCGGCGATGGCCGGAAATCTGTCCGGGTGCAGCGCGGCGGCAGCCCAGGCGATCTGCGCACCCCAGTCGTGTCCGACCAATGCCGCGGCCGGCTCGCCGAGCCCGTCCAGCACGGCCACGGCATCGGCGACCATTTCCCGCATCGCGTACGCCGTGACGTCGACAGGTGCGGTGCTGCGACCGTAGCCGCGCAGATCCACGGCCACCGCATGGTGGCCAGCCGCGGCCAGCGCGGGTAGTTGATGCCGCCACGAAAAGGAAAGCTCGGGAAAACCGTGCAGCAGCAACACCAACGGCCCGCTTCCGGCCTCTTCCAGATGAATGTCGATTCCGTTCGCTCGCATGTGGACAATCTTAGGGTCACCCTAAAATTAGGGCAACCCTGTTAACCTGTGGCGGTGGGACTACGTGAGGAGAAGAAGCAGCGCACCCGCGAGCAGATCGCCATGGCCGCGTACGACCTGTTCGTCGCGCACGGCTTCGAAGCGGTGCGGGTCGTCGACGTCGCGCGCCAGGCCGGCGTGTCGGAGGCGACGTTGTTCAACTACTTCCCGACCAAGGAAGATCTCGTTCTCGGCGACCTCGGGTCCTATGTGGACTCGATGGTCGCGGCGGTCCGTGACCGCGCCGCCGGACAGACGCTCGTGGAGGCATTCGCCGCCTATGTCGACCGACGAGACGGGCTGTTGCCTGACTCCGGCGAACGGCTGGCCACCATCAGCGGGATGATCGCGCGCAGTCCGACATTGCTTGCCAGAGAACGACAACTCTACGACGAGTACGCCGACGTGCTGGCCGGTCTCGTGGCACGTGAGACCAAGGCAAAGGCCGCGGATCCGCGGCCCCACCTGGTCGCGTACGCCTTGGTGGGCCTGCATCGTACGTTGGTCAACACCGTCCGCACCCAACTGCTCGCCGGCAGGTCGCCGACCACCGCGAGTCGCGCGGCACGGCGACAGCTCGCAACCGCGTTGCCGTTGCTGACCAGCGCCTTCGCGGACTATTTGGCCCAGTCCGATGGCCGCGAGCGCTGACGGTCATGTCGTCAGCCCCAGTTTTCATTTACCTAAACGTAAACGGCTGAGGATTAGTCGTTGCTTAGTGATCACACAGCGGTCCTTCCTAGTCTGCGTCTGACAGGAGGAGGCCATCGATGTTCCGGAGCTGGCAGGAAAGAACGCAGACTTTTTGATGTCGGGCGGCCAAAGTGTTCGCCACCGCGACAGCGGCCGTCGTCACGACCGCACTGCTGGCACCGGCGGCGGCGCAGGCGGCCGGCAAGCCATGGTCTGTCACCGCGATGAGTGGGAGCACGCCGATCGCCAAGGCCTACGGCGACTTTGCCAAGAACGGCCCGTACGCGACCGTCGGAAGCCTGTCGGACCGGCTGTCTCCTGACGGCAAGCGTGCGCGCGCGGAAATCAAGGTTTGTGAGGACAGGTCCCACGCGTACGACAAATGTTCCGGCAATGCGGTGGTGATTTTCGACTACTGACCCGGCCCGCCACGACCGCGCCTCAGCCACGCGGCTGAGCCGCCGCCGACCCTAGAGCCGCATTTCCCACTCGCGGCAGACAAATTCGCCTATCCCAACGACGCAGCTTGTTTTCGTTGAAAGAAGCGAGCCGATCCGCCGGTCGCGATGACGGCCATCGCCGCCGCCAGGACGAGCACCTGCAGCACGGCCAGCACCGTGCAGGCGTAGCCGATCCCGCTCGTACCGGCATACCTGGCCGGATAACTCAGCGCGAACCGGATCATGAGTGCACCACACCCAAAATCGAGCAGGACCGACAACCCGCCAAACCGACCGGAATCGGTGACCAGTATGGCCGACTAGGCCAACCTGAACGTCAAAAGACTCCGTCCGGCACCTGGCGACGTGCGATGGCCGCGGCGTAGGTCCGGCGCTCAGGCCCCCCGGGCTGCCTCAATCCGGTTGAACCATGGCTGCTTCATCGCGAACTCGAGCTGCGCCGCCGCGGAGCGTTGCGGGACAGTGCCGTCCCTACGCCAATCGCCAATCTCCCGATGCAGCCCCATGAGGGCTTCGACGATGCCTTGTTGGACGCGCTGCTGATCCGCCGGATGCGCGGTGAACCGTGGCATTGCCAGGAATGCCTCGTAACACGTCGACCGAACCCGTTGGATCTCGTCCGTGAGCGCCGGTTCGTCGATGGCCGGCGTTTTCGTGTCGACCACCAACTTGAACGCGTTCCACGCGTCACCTTCGGGGTCGGGAATCACGCCGGCCTGAATTATTGCTTCCAACGACCCGACGTCCGGTCCTTCGTTGAGCGCGACGAGCAGCTTGCTCAGCTCCGCGTGAATGTGCTCGGCGGCGGCGAGGGCGGCCTGTTTACGCGCGAGTTGTTCGGTGTGCCGGCGTCCCGCTTCGGCAAGCTCCTCGGCGTGCCGCTGACCGGCCGCGGCGAGGCGCTCCGCGCTCAGTCTTCCTTTCCTCGCCAGATACGAGGCGACCAGAAACGACCCGACAGTGCCGATGAGCGCACCTGTCGCTGGGCCGAGGATCGGAGGCAGCGTGAGGAGAAACTCGTGAACCCGATGCCAGAAGTCCATGCCAGCGGATCGTACGGCTTCCTGCGACATCCAGGCAGGAGCCAAGCGCATTTCGGCCGCTCCTGGTCTCGACCGTTGAGGCGTACGACACCGCTGGGCTGGACGTACCACACTTCCCACCGGCCGGCCGTTCCTCAGCGACAAGCAGAAAACCCGACCGGTGAACCACCGCTGTCATGAGATGGACCGGAGCCGGGCGTGGGGCCGGCGGCGGAGTCGGTCGACCGATTGGGCCGTTTGTTCGTCCGCGGGATGGAAGACGACCAGTTGTTGGCCGTCGGCAGGCAGCTCGAGGATCTCGCGCAGCAGCTGGAGCCGGCCCTCCGTCGGGTGGTTGAGCCGGAGAACTCCACGTTGCGGCACCGCGTGCCGGTGCAGCCGGCGGGTGAAATCCACGCCGGCGGTGCGGGCAAGCTCGGCGGTGAGCCACTCGGAGTTCTCGATGGATGGTGCACGCCACAGATCGAAGGCGTGCTCGGCCGCGACGTCGTCCCAGTCGGCGAAGTACGTCCTGGCCCGGGGGTCGGTGAACACGTAACGCGTGAGGTTGGGGATGTCGGCGTCGAGCAGCCCACTTCCGCTGGTCACCAACTCGTAGCCACTGGTGTGGGCGAGGACGTCGCCGAGCCGGTTGGTCACCATGGCGACGCCCGGTTCAAGCAGGCGCAGTGTCGCCAGCAGCGACGGCCGGACCTCGCGAGGTGGTGGTGCCGGCTCGGTGTGGCCGGAGCACGCGCCGCCGGTGATCTTCGTGAGGTAGCCGAGGTGGTCACGCTCTGCGGGGGCGAGGCTGAGCGCGTCCGCGATCGCGTTGACGACCGCGACGGAAGGGTTGCGGTCGCGTCCCTGCTCGATACGGGTGAGGTATTCGACGCTGATACCCGCCCGTGCGGCGAGATCCGAGCGGCGCAGGCCGGGTGACCGGCGGCGGCCGTGGTCGGGCAGCCCCAGCGTTTCCGGCTGGGTGCTGTCGCGCTTGGCCCTGATGAAGTCACCCAGCGGCGTTCCCATGCTGCGATCGTAGGTCGCCGCCCGTTCATGACGCAGGGTTGACCGTGGCCCCGCGAGGACCAGCCTCGGCCCGGTCTGGTTGTGCCCCGTGGCGCGGTCCGATCGTGGTGTGCATGGAGAACACGTACAAGCTGCTGATCATTGTTGGAAGCGTGCGGGAAGGCCGGTTCGGTCCGGTGGTGGCCGCGTGGGTGGCCGATCAGGCGCGCCTGCACGGTGGTTTCGAGGTGACCGTGGTCGATCTCGCCGACCTCGACATCCCGTTGGCGTTGCCGGCGGCGTCGCCGAAGTCCGCAGGTGCCCAGTACGCCCGCCCGGCCGGGATGGCGCCGCTGACCGCGGCTCTGCAGGAGGCGGATGCGTTCATCGTGGTCACTCCGGAGTACAACCACAGCTATCCCGCGTCGCTGAAGGCGGCCATCGACTGGCACTTCACCCAATGGACGGCCAAGCCGGTCGCCTTCGTCAGCTACGGCGGCACGGCGGGTGGCCGGCACGCGGTGCTTCACCTGGAGAACGTGCTGACCGAGTTGCATGCGGTGACCATCCGGGAGGGGCTGGTCTTCCCGAACTATTTCACGACGTGGCGGGACGGCCGGCCGCTCGACCCTGAGGCCTCCGGGCATGCCAAGGCCGCGCTCGACCAGTTGGCCTGGTGGGCCGGTGGTCTGCGGACGGCGCGCGAGACCGCCCCCTACCCGGCCTGAGGATGACGAAGGTCAGGCGCGCGGGCCAGTCGGCCAGGCCACCTTGTCGATCGCCAACCACGGCGCGGTGGCCACCGCGATCGGTGTGACGCCGGCAATCGCCTTGACCTCACGATTCAGGTGCGACTGGTCGACGTAGCCGCTGCGAGTGGCGACACTCGCCGCGGCATGACCAGCCGCGAGAAGGTGTGCGGCACGATCGAAACGCGCCAGTTGTACGGCGCGTTTGGGGCTGATCCCCAGCTGGTGCCGGAAACGCGACCACAGGCGCTTGCGGCTCCAGCCGACCTCGTCGGCCAGGCCGCGCACGCGGATGCGGCCGCGGCTCGCGACCATCCGCCGCCAGCCGTACGCGATCTCCGGATCGACCGAGCGGTCGCCGAGCCGCCGGCCGATGGCGTCCACCGCGACCGCGAACCGTTCCTCCCACGAGGCGGCACCGCGCAGCCGATCCTCAAGCCGCTCGGCGTCACGGCCCCACACCTCTTTCAAGGTGGCCACGCCACCGGTCAGCTCGGTCGACGCGTCAAGCACCGCAGCGGCGACGACCGGCGACAAGCGGATCTGCAGGCACTCGCCCCGCCACCCACCAGCCTTGGCGTCGACCGGCAGAAGTCCGGCGACAAAGCTGCCGCGCCGGCGGCAGCCTGCCACGTCGTAGACGATGCCGTCGCTCAGATCGACGATCAGGGTGATGGCCGGATGCGCGACCATCGCGATCTCGACCGGCGTACGCAGCCGCTGGCGAAAGCCGGCCATGCTGACTCCCGGCAGCTGGACCGACCGGTCAGGCACGGCGACGTCCACGTCCGCCCACGCCCAGTCGCTTGACACCACACCAAAATTCTATGCCGCGGTGAACGCCAGCAGCAGTTTGCTGGTCGCGTCCGGCGCCTCCAGCATCGGTACGTGCCCGACGCCCGGCAGCATCTCGATCCGTACGTCCGGCACCACCTCGTACGTCCGCGCCGACGACGGTTCGTAGCGCGGATCGGCGGCGCCGAAGATCACCTGCACCGGAACGTCGAGGCCGGCAAGACGCTCCGGCACATTCCGCTCGGCCAAGTAGGATCCGTTGCAGCGCAACACTTTCCGGAGCGTGCCGTAGGAGATGTTCTTCAGGTCGGCGACGGCGTCGTCAGGAATGTCCACCGGCCGTGCGGTCGTCGCGCGAATCCCCTTGCGGATCATCTCGTCGGATCGCCACGGCCACAGCAGCGGGCCGAGCGGGGGCGCCAGCAACGCCTTGAGGATGAAGGGCTGCGGCCGCAGCGCGGACAGGCTCGGACCGCTGCTGATCAACGTGATCGACCCGACCAGGTCGCGGCGCCGCTCGGCAAGTGCGGTCGCGACGTAGCCGCCGCTGGAATGGCCCGCGACCGCGACCTTGTCCATTCCAAGCTCGTCGAGCAGCGCGGCGACCTGGCCGGCCTGGTCGGCGACATCGTACGATCGCGCCGGCGCCGACCGGCCGCATCCGGGCAGGTCGACCCGGACGAGGTGATGATGACCGGCCAGCGTGCCGACCATCGGCCCCCAGGTGGCGCCGGAGGCCCCCGATCCGTGAATCAGCAACAGCGGCGGCGCCTGCCGCTGACCGTCGTGGACTGTGTACATGCCCGCCACCGTACGCATCCCCCAACGCGACGGTCTTGGACAAATGTCAGGCGCCAGGATGCGGCGGCGACACCATCCGTGCGGCACCGACGGATCAGGTTTTGCGTACCGCTCCGGTGAAGCCCGCGACGAACAAGGTGGCGAACGCCCAGGCGAGGAGCCGCAGAATCCAGCTGGCGATGGTGAGAACCGTCCCCCGCGACGTGTTGGCTGGACCGCACCGCGTACTGGCTCCTGTGGTGATGAGCGGAGCGCCGATGTCGAGCCCGACGCCGATACGCTCGATCGCGCCACATTGGACCGCGGTGGCGGCCGGTGGAGTCCGGAGTTGTACGAGTCCACCGTCATCACCGATGAAAAAGGCAAGTGCGGTCGCGAGGGCGATCACGGCGAACAGCCCAATCAGGGCTCGCCAGGGCTGGTAGCCGTAGCCAAGTGTCAAGCCGGTGAACCGCACCCAAAGACGCTCCGGCCGGCCCATCAGCTCGCGATCGCGGAGCTGAGCTTTTCGCTGCTCCCTGAGGACATAGCGAACCATGCGGTCGTCGCCGGCGGCGCGGTAGACACTGGCGAGTTGCTGATACGGCTGGGCCGCATAGAACGGCGTGCCGGTGCTCAGCAACTCCAGTAGGTTTGCGCGTGGTTCGCCGGTGTAGACCAGGCCGTCCAGCCGCACGAGGCGCGATGGATCGCTGAGGTGTTGTAGTAAATCAGATTGGAACTGCAGCACACCGCCGACCGACACTCCAAACAGGTTGATGACGACATCTTCTCGACCGCCACCGGTGGCCTTCAGTTCGTCGGTCAGGTACAGATCTCTTCGAACGACCATGCCTTCGGCGTGCAGGGCTGGTCCGGTCTTGTTGGACAGCTGCGTGTTCGAGCAGTCGAGTTGTCCACCGATCTGTGCGTACTGTAGGTCAACAGCACCACTGCGGCCTGCTCCGTCTGCTTGGAGCTTGCGGAGAAATACATTTTGACCGGTGACGATCCCCTCGGCGTGCAATGCCGGTCCGGTCCCGTTTCGCAGCCGCGTCTCATAAAAGTGGGCGCCGCCACCGACCTTGGCGCCCACCAGTCGAACCGCTCCCGGATCACCGCTGCCGACCATGTGTACGTTGCCGCCAAAACGCAGTAGCTGGTCGATGGTGGCACCCTCGGCGTCCAGCGCCGGACCTAGATCGTTGCGCAGCCGGGAACCTGAGCAGATCAGCTGCTGGATGTGTGCGCCGATGAGAGACACCGCGCCGCCGGGGCTGCTACCGTGCGCGCCGAAATTATCGAGATAGAGTTCGTGTTCGATCTTCGTGGTGTCGGCGACGAGAGCCGGACCGGATTCGTTGTACAACCGGGCATCCGAACAGTCGAGGATGGCCAGATGCGCGACCGGGAGCCGAATTGCTCCCAGCCGTCCAGCACCGATCCCGATGAAGCCGGCACGGAGAAACACACCCTGGTCCGCGGTGAGACTGTCGGCGGCGAGCGCTGGTCCGGCGTCGTTGGTGATCTGCGCGCCGGCGCAGCTCAGCGTGGCGAGGTTGGCGTCCTCCAGACGTACGGCGCCATCGCCGCTATGCGCGGTAATGACAGTCTGTCGTAGCCAGAGCCGAGCGGTCGACAGTCGATCTGCGTCCACGGCGGGCGCGGTCGGATGTTCGATGCGGCTTCGGGTCAGGACAAGACACGGAAGCCTCGCATCAGTTGCGGACAGCCCTTCATCGAGCAGGCACTCGGACAGCTCGAGCGCCACGGTGCTGGTGACGTTGTTCAAGTCGAGCCGGCCGCGGATGCGCGCACCACGAAGGCGAAGCCCGCGAGGATCCGGATCAGGCAGCAGTCGGCCACGCACGATGTCCCGGATGACCGCGGCTGACACCGTACGGGTGTCATCCCACGCCCGCATCGACGCCTCGTTGACAGACTCGTCGCCGGCAAGATCGAGTACGTCGCCGCGCCGGACGTGCTCGACCAGCAGCTGCTCGACAGCGTTCACAGAATCGGTCCGCCCTTCCCCATCCGCGACTGAGTCTGTCCGGACCCGGGCCGTCACGCATGAGTATTCGCCTACTCAACATTGACAAAACCTGCGACGGCAGTGGCAGCATCGCCGACTCAGCTCAAAAGACTGGAGAACCCACATGGAAATTGGACACCTACCGTCTGCTGGGCCGATCCGCCTGCGCATCTCGCCGCTGTGCCTGGACACCATGACGTTCGGACCGGACTGGGGGTGGGGAGCGAACGAGGACGAGGCACGGAAAATCTTCGACATCTACCTCGACCGGGGGCGGCAACTTCATCGACACGGCAAGCCAATACACCAACGGCACCGCCGAACGATTGGTGGGCGAGTTCGCCGGCGACCGGAGGGAAAGTCCCGTACTAGGGCCTGTCCTCCTGGTAGCTGACCGGATAGGCCAGGTGCGTGACGTTCTTCCCCTCGATGACCCGCGGCATGCCCAGGACCACCGGGGCCGAGGCCAACGGCCCGGTCAGCCGTACGCCGTCGCCGAGCAGGACCGGCGCGAGATCGACGCGCAGCTCGTCGACCAGCCGCGCGTCCAACGCCTGACCGACCACACTGCCTGGCCCGATTCCGACGTCCCGATTGCCGGCCGCGTTCCGCGCTCGCTGCACACTTTCCGCTATTCCGCCGGTGACGAAGGCGAAGCCCGGCCCGGCGGTCGCCGGCGGTGTGTGGGTCACCACGAACACCGGCAGGCCGCTGGGATGGCGACCGTTCCAGCCGTTCATGACGTCGTACTGCCGGCGGCCCACCACGATCGCGCCGAGGCCGTCGAGCATGTCCAGCACGTAGTCGGCGCTCGCCGCAGAGACGTGATACGCGCGCTCGACATCGGCGGGTTGGATCTGCACGTCACCGTTGACGCACCAGTCGAAGAGGTGCTCGAATCCGGTTTCTCCAGGCCCGGCAACGAAACCGTCGACCGACATGGAGGCCTGCGCGATCACCCGTGCCATGGTCAGCCCACCCGCTTCGCGGTCAGCTGGTAGCCGCCGACACCGTCACCCTGCGGCCACTGCCACCGTCCACTGTGGACTGTCCCGTCGGCGGAAAAGGTGCCGCTGTAGAAGTTTTCCGAGCCCTTCTCGCCAAACCAGATCGTGATCGCGTCGCCGTCGATGTCGTACGTGTAGGTGAAGTTCGCGCCGTGGTTGTCCATCAGATGCGAACGCAGGGTCTGGGTGTCCTCGTCGAACCCGATGTATTCCACCGCTTTGATGTGCCGGTCGCCAGGCGTGTGGAAATCGACGTGGCTGACCAGGAAATAGCCACCCTCCATCCACTCCGACGTGCTGGTGCCCGAGACCTCCGGCCCGCTCTCCTGCCACGTGCCGACCAGCCGGTCCAGCTTGCGCAGCTCCGCGTGCGGCTCTGTTGGCAGGCTGGCGGCCAAAGCGTTGTTGTTGTCAGCCATCTCTGGATGCCCTCTCGATGTCGTATCCGGACAGCCTTGATCTTGCGGCAGGCTCCCCGCGGCCGTCATCCGTGGACACCACGTGCCCGCCACCTGTCCACCACGTGTCAGAGGAGCGTGAGCGTGTACGCGTGCTCGAAACGCGCACCCATCGCCTCCCATTGACCAGCGGCCTTTCTCAGCAGCGCGCGATCGCCGTGCAGCCGCCCCGTCGTACGCGCCAGGACCGCCGTGTTCCAGGCGTTGTCCACCGCGTACGGCCGCGCGTCCGCCAGCAGGCCGGCCGCTTCCGGCAGGCCCGCGGTGACCGCCAACTCGGCGGCCGCGGCGCACGCGTACGGCAGATAGCGTCCCGGCGCCTGGCCGTCGGACAGCTGGCTGACCAGGGCGCGCGCCTGGTCGAAGTCGCCGAGCTGCAGCGCGGTCCTGGCCTGCACGTACGTGGCCAGGGGCAGCAGGCGCGACTGGAACGGGTACGGTGTGGCCGCCAGCTCGCGACCACGCGCGCACCATCGGTCGCAGCCCTCCCGGTCGGCCCGCAGGCCGTGGGCCAGCGCCGCGAAATGCACGCTGACCTGCATCCAGAACGCCGGCGGCCGGCCGGCGCGCTGCCAGCCATGCCACATCTGGTCGGCGAACAACCCCGCGCGGTCGAGGTCGCCGGCCAGCACCACCGTCGGCAGGATCTTGCTCGCCGCGAGATAGGACAGCGCGGCCGGTTCGTCGGAAAGCACCAGGTCGACCATGTCCATCGCGGTGGGCAGATCGCCAGCAGCGACCGCGTCGAGGCCGGCCAGGCCCACCGAGTCCTCGATCTCGGCGGCGGCATACGGATCGTCGCGGTTCATCTGGGCTGTCAGCGCGACCCGGCGGCGGGTCACGGCATGTGCCTCAGCCGGCCGGCCGGCGCCGATCGCGACCGTACGGACCGCGTCGAGGGCGGCGCTGAGCAGCACCGGATCCCCGGTCGCCTCGGCTGCCGTCACGGCCGCGGCCGCGAGCGCCGGGTCGGGCGACAGCTTCTCCGGCGTGGCAATCCACGCCGAAGCACCGGAAATCCAACCAGCGACCAGCGGATCGCCGGTGTCCCCGGCGGCTCGGGCGTCGGCCAGCAGCTCGACCAGGCGCTCGTGGCTCACCTCGGTCCGGAAAGTGACCGGATAGCGTGCGGCCATCTCCACGGCCCGCGCCAACGCGATCGCCTGAGCGTCACCGATGCCGGCCTTCTCGGCCGCCGCGGCGCTGGCCAGCCGCAACTCGAAAGCGCGCTCCGTGTCGTCGACGACCAGTGCACAGTCGGCGGCACTGGCCAGGTCCCGCGCGGATTCCGCCGCATCAGCGGCATCAGCGGCGGCCGTACGGAAATGCTCGAGTGCCTCATGGACGAAACGCCGCGCGAAGCACAGCCGGGCCAGCGATCTCGCGATCCGGGGTGCGATCGGATCGCGGGTCCGCATGGCGATCGCCAGCGCCGCACGCAATTCATCAGGCGAGTCCGAAACGGCCGCCGCCCACTCCAGATAGCGCCGGCGCGTGGCGTCTCTGTCGTCGCCTTCCTCCAGCCGCTCGCGCGCGTACGCACGCATCGCCTCCAACATCCGCCATCGGACCGGCTCTCCCGGCTGGCGGAGCACCATGCTCTTGTCGACCAACCGGCCGAGCACATCGGCCGCGACCGCGACGTCCCCGATGTCACCGCCGCCGACGCACGCGGCGGCATGCAGGTCGAAGTGGCCGGCGAAGATCCCCAGCCGCCGGAAGACCGTCCTTTCGTCGTCGTCCAGCAGGTCATGGCTCCAGTCCACGACCGCGCGCAGCGACCGATGCCGTACGACCGTGCCGCGGCCGCCCGCCAACAGCCGCAACTGATCGCCAAGGCCGGCCAGCAGTCCAGCGGCACCCAGCGCACCACTCCGCGCCGCCGCCAGCTCGATAGCCAACGGCATCCCGTCCAGGCGCGCGCACAACTCGGCGATCACGCCTGGCTCCGCACCAAAATCGGGGTCGACGCTGTGCGCACGGTCCAGGAACAACCGCTCGGCGTCCGATCCGACCGGCAGCGGCCGCAACGCGACCGTACGCTCACCGGGGACCCCGAGCCGCTCCCTGCTGGTCGCCAGCACGGCTGTCTCGGGACAAGCCGCCAACACACGGTCGACGAAGGTGGCGACGACGGCCGACAGGTGTTCGCAGTTGTCCAGAACCAACAACGAAGGACCGCGACCGAGCCGGTCGAGCACCGCCGCCTCCAGCGGCTGATAGGCCCGCTCGACCACCCCCAGCGCGGCGGCCACGGCCGGGACCAGTGAATCAGCGCCTACCGGCACGAGATCGACAAAAGCACCGCCGAATGCGACATTCGACGCCTGCGCGACAACTGCCGCGAGCCGCGTCTTACCGACCCCGCCAGGCCCGACCAGTGTCACCACCCCGCCGCTGGCCAGCGCGGACGCCACCGTCTCACGCTCGACCCGGCGGCCGACGAAGGTCGTACGCGACACCGGCAGGCAGGCAATCCTGCCCAGCGGCGCGAGATCCGTCGTGGTCCCGGCGAGAGCGCCGAGCGCACTCCGGTCGGTCACACCGAGCTTGCGCAACAGCGACGAGACGTGTCCTTCGACCGTACGCACGGAAATGTGCAGGCGGTTGGCGATCTGCGTGTTGGTCAGGCCAGCGCCAAGTGCGCCGAGCACCTCGGCCTCGCGCTTCGACACGTCCACCCGGACATCATCGCGGATCACCCGGCGACCACCGGCAGTTTTCGGACCCCGCCACCAACTCCTACACTTTCCGTTGTAGCTGGACGGCCGAGGAGCGTGTGGTGACGAGGGATTCAATCCGCGGGTCGTCCGATCGCGGCATTCTCATCCTGACCAGTCTGGCCGAGGCCCCCAAGCACGGATACGCACTGATCAAGGACATCGAGGATTTCGCCGGCGTCCGGCTGGGGCCGGGGACGCTGTACGGGGCGTTGGCGAAGCTGGAGGCCGCCGGTCTGGTGGAGCCACTGCCAGCCGGCGAGCGGCGGCGGCCGTACCGGATCACGGCGGCCGGACAGGAACAATTGCGTGAGCGGCTGACCGAGGCGGCGCGGATCGCTGAGGTGGGCCTGCGGCGCATCGCCGCGGCCGGCGCACCGTGATCGAGCGGATGCTGCGGTTCTATCCGCGGGGTTGGCGTGACCGGTACGGCCGTGAACTCGCCTCGCTGGTCAGTGATCTCATCGAGGCGGGCGAGCTGACGCCGGTACGCGCCGGATTCGACCTCGTCGCCGGCGCCGTCACCGCGTGGTGGCGAGTCATCGTTGACCGAGCGGTCCTTTTGCGGTTTGGTGCGGTGCTGGTGATCGGCGGTGCCATCGCGCTTCTGCTGGCCCGGCTGGCGCCGGCTGCCCCTTTCGGGACATATGTACGCACTCATCCGTTCGGACTGGTGGTGCTGCTCGTTCAACTCGGATGGCTGGTGACCGAGGCCGCGGAGTTTGGACGCGGCCGCCGCTCACGACGCTGGCGTACCGGCCCCCGCCCGAACCTGCGCGCCTACTGGTCCGTCCTGACGGCCTGCGTACTGGCCGGCACGGCGGTGGTGAACCTCCTTCCGGCCGCGGTTCCGGCCGCCGATATCCGGCCCGGCATGCCAGTGCAGGTCGGTGGGGTCGCGCTGATCCTGGCCGGGACAGCGCTGCGGGAACGAGCGTTCCGGGCGCTGGGTGACTGGTATGTCAGCTTCGCCGTCACCGTCAGCGCCGATCAACCGCTCGTCTCGACCGGCCCGTATCGGCTGCTACGCCATCCTGGACACGCCGGCATGCTGCTCGCCTGCGTCGGCGTCGGTGCGCTCACAGCCAACGTGGTGGTCCTGGTCGCGCAGGCCATGCTGTCGTTGGCGTTCGTCCTGTGGTGGACCCGAGTCGAGGAAAACGCGATGCTTGCCGCCCTCGGCAGCCGCTACCGCGGCTATGCGGCGTCCCGCAAGCGGTTCATGCCGCTTCTCTGGTGAAGCCAGACTATTACACTTTCCGATATACTCGTAGACGATGAACACCTTCGGCATCGCCGCGACGGCGTACGACTCCAGCCCATCGCCGTTCTCAGCGGCATTGACACTGGCCATCCTGGTGCTGCTCGTCGTCACGCGGATCCGCGGTCGGCCATTGCGACGAAAACGGGTGGTCATCCTGCCGCTCGTACTGATGGCACTCGGATTGGCGGCCACACTCCCGCCAGCTCTGAAGGGGCACCTGTACGCCGTCGACTACGCCGTCATCGCCGGTGACGCGTTGCTGTCGGTTGCTTTGGGTGGCATCCGCGGGTACACCGTCATCCTCTACCGCCGCGACAACGTGACCTGGTATCGCTACGGGCCACTCACCGTCCTGCTTTGGGTGCTGTCGATCGTGCTGCGCATCGTCCTCGCGGTGGTGGCCACTCAATTGGGCGCCACGTCGGTCATCACCGGCAACAGCCTGATGTTCTGGCTCGGCACGACGCTGCTGACCCAGAACATCCTCCTCCTCACCCGCTCGTCGACAACGTACGTTTCCTCATCGCCCTAGCCAAAGGGGCCGGCTGCCGACATCCTCGGCTACGACAGGAATCCTCTGGCTCGCCGTCGGCACTCTGAGATTCGTCGCGCTGTCAACTCGATCTCCGGCGACTGGCCGCCGCCCAGAAGGAAATATGCCAAGAACGTCACCCCGTCCAGACCCGCGTCGAACCGTGCGATAGTCACGCCTTCCGGTCGGCGGCCGGCCAGGAGATCACTATCACCTCCTCGGCGTGCGCACCGGCGCTACACCGTGGTGAACAGGTCCGACCACGGCGGCGAGATCTACCTGATCGAAGCCACCACCGGCCGGGTCATCGAAGGCCTCGGCTCCGGCACACGCCGCTCGCTGGCTTTCGACGTACGGCGGCCACCAACGCCAGCCGCCTGCTGCGCCGCCCCTACAACCACGACCGCGGTGTGCTGCCTAACGGAAACCTCGACTGCGGCCTGATTTTCTGCTGCTACCAACAGGATCTCGCACGGCAGTTCCAGACCGTACAGAAGCCGCTGGCCGGCGCACCACTCGTCGACTACATCCTGCCCCACGGCGGCGGCTACTCCTTCACCCCTTTCCGGTGTCACCGACAGCCGCGACTGGTCCGGACATGACCTGCTGACCGGATTTTCGGCGTTCAGACAACGACGTGTAGGTCGCTCGCCGATTAACGTCGCGAATTTCTTGACGAGACACCCCCATGCGGAGGAGCCTGCTCGGCAGCATCGCCGATTGTGGGGAGCAGCCGATGACGAGGCGGCTAATGCTGGTCCTGGCGTTCTTGACGGCTTCTTTGTTGTTGCTTGGAAATCCGGCGTCGGCGGCACGCGCGCCGTACGTCACGCAGGTCGCCGAGCAGGACGTGGCACCGCAGCCGGGCTCGGAGCCGGACACCCTGGTCGAGCCGGATGTCGCGGTCTCACCGGTGAATCCGCAGATCGCCGTGGCCGCGGCGCACGACGGGCGTTATCCGGACGGCGGCGCGGTGGCCATTTCCTACGCGTGGACGCACGACGGCGGGCGGCACTGGCGACACGCCGCGCTGCCGCACGTCACCAGGGCGACCGGCGGACAGTGGGAACGTGCATCCGACCCGGTCATCGCGTTCGGACCGGACGGCAGCGTCTATCTTTCCGTGCTGGTGTTCGGCACCGACTGCCCGACCGGCGTCACCGTGTCACGTTCGACCGACGGCGGCGCGACCTGGGGAATGCCGGTGCTGGCACATTACAGCGCCGACTGCGCGTACAACGACGACAAGAACTTCCTGATCTCCGACAACGGGCCGTTCAGCCCGCATCGCGGCCGTCTCTACCAGTTCTGGACCCCGTTCCTCTACGACCAACAGGGAAACAACACCGCCGCACTGCAGGTCGTACGGTGGTCCGACGACAAAGGCCAGACCTGGAGCCCGACGGTCAATCTCACCCAGCCCGGGACGTTCAGCCAGAACTCGCAGCCGATGATCAAACCCGACGGCACCCTCGTCGACTCTTATATCGACTACGGCACCACCGGTGGCGGTGAAGGCCCGGAGAGCCGCGAAGGCGCCCAGGAAGCCCAGCGCAGGCCTCTGGCGCAAGAGGCCGACCTGGTCGTGGCACGAGTCTCCAAGGACGGCGGCGCGACCTGGAGCGCACCGGCGACGATCACCCACGACGCCGGCGCCGGCCCGGACGGCATCCGCTGCTGCCTGCCGTCAGCGACCGCCGACCCGCTGACCGGCATCCTGTACGCCGCCTGGGATTCCGCACAGAACCCAGCCGCTGTCCGGATTTCCCACTCCTACGACGGAAAGCGCTGGTCCGCGCCGACCGACGTGGTCAGTGACCCGGGCGGCTATGACCACGTCAACGTCGACGTGGCGGCATACCTGGGCCAGGTTTTCGTGTCGTACGGCACCAGAAACACCGCCGTCGAAAACGGAAGGTATGTCCAGCAACAACTGTCGACCTCCTACGGTGGATTCCGGTTCGCGAAACCCATCGACCTGGGCCGACCGTCGGACCTGAATTTCGCGGCGGTGGCTCGCGGGAAATTCCCCGGAGACTACATCGGCACGGCGGCCAGCAGAGGGCACTTCTACGCCGTCTGGTGCCGGTCGTCGACACCGCCGGATCCGGCGGCGCAATATCACCAGACCCTCTACGCCGCGACGCTCTAGGGTCTGTTTCGAAACAGACCCTAGCAAAACCGCGGCACACTGAGCTAGTTCCGGTGCCGGGACAACACATCCACGCGAGTGATGGGTGAGCGTCACGACCGCCACCAGGATCATCGCCAGGATGAAGATGGAGGTCGTTGCTGGGCCCAGTCCGAGGCCACCGTCATCGGGTCTCTGCGCCAAAAGATCGCCGAGCGGACGAGTCAGCACGTACGCGCGCCGTACGCTGGCCGCCGACGACGGAAGGTTTCGCCACATGCGTACACGGGCCGGCCGGACCTGGATCTCTGGCGACCTCGTCGTGACACAACGATCGAAATCCGGCACGGTCGAGGTTATCGACCTACCCACCGGCCAGACGCGCTGGCGCATCAACGCGCCGACGGCGGACTGGGTCCAGGTGTCGCAGACGACCGTCTACGAGTGCAGGTGCGGCAACGCCTGCGCGACGATCGCCCGGGATATCAAGGACGGCCACACACTCTGGACCGTCCAGAATGCGACCGTCAACGACGAGTGGCTTGGTGTCCGCGCACCGTACGCCCCGCCGGACGGCACGTACGTCCTGATGAACGGCAACAACGAGCGGAAATTCCTCGTCGACACCCGCACCGGCCAGCGATTGGCCGGGAATCTCCCGCCGAACGAGCGGACCTGGTATGAGACCGCGGTCGGCGACACCGTCGTTTACACCGATCACAACCCGCCCTCGCCCGACCGGCCCTGCACGGTCGTCCTCAAAGCGTTGTCCGGCAAAACGACCTGATCCGGCGACGTCTTCAGCGGCAAGAAAGCCGACGGCACCTGCGAACGAGCGCTGAACGGCGGATCCCACAGCGGCTGGCTGATCATCGGCAACGGCAGCCGGATCGCGGCCGTGACCGACTCCGGCGCGGCGCGACTTTTCGACCTCGTCACCGGAAAAACCGTCTGGTCCAGCTCGGTCCGCGCCGTACCGGTCGACATGGACCCGCACTCGCTGCTCGTACGCTCACAAGCAGACACCGGCACGCTCACCCTGCTCGACGCGCAGACAGGACGACAGCGATGGACCGCGCCAGATCACGGACTACTCGGCTCCTCGGTCACCTGACAGACACGCGTGACCAGCGGTCTGGTTGCCGTCACCGGCAGAGAAAAAACGGACGGCACTGAGATCGTCATCGTGTACGACGCAAGAACCGGCGACGAACTGACTCGACGCGACGGCCTACTTGCCGGCGCCGGCGACAACTGGGTCGCCATCGCACCAGCCGGACGCACGAAAGCGATGGAGTTCGTACGCCTGTAACGGCGCCTTAGCGTCGACGCAGCGGCTTGTCGTGAGCGGCAGCGCCGAGTTCGCGACAGATCACGGAGACCGTGCGTTGCCGCCAGAGCCGTCGACCGAGCGCCGGACTTTGTCCCATTCTTGCCCATGTCGATGGCGGAACCAGCTCGCCATTACGTATCGACGCTAACTTGCAGGCTTTCACAGCGGCCCAACCTGCCGTCGCGCTGTCGGTTCTACATTGCCCAGCCCTCCGGCCAACCACCATGGTCGGCGTCCAAAGTGGACACATAACGCATCGCGCGTACGGGCGTGTCATCCATGTCATTCAGGAACCTCCGGTCACCACTCCACCGCCACAACAACGCCACCACATTCGGAAACGTCGCGCTGCGCGAATCGCGTGAGAAGCCATCGCGACCCGTCATACGTGCATCGCCGAGGCGTAGAGTCAGCCGACCGCGGGCGCTGCGGTCGATGGTGAGCTGGTGTAGGTGTCCAAGGTCGAGCGGGTAGCTTCTGACGACGCCGTGAATAATGAACTGCCCATTGCCAACCGTGACTCGGTTGCTCTGAATCCACAGCAACCGCGCTGCGACGTACCCGAGCCAGGACGCCACGAGCACTGCCCCGATCACCACGGCGAGGACGATGCCGAATGTGGTGTCATCAACCTTCTCCAGCGCGACGAGCAGAACGACGCAGGTGAGGTTGACAATCGCCAGCAGTAGTGCCCCGAACGGAATCCACAGTGGGCGCGCTTTTCGGCCGGCGATCGTCACGAGGACCGGTTCGGACGGCTGATTCGCACCTGCCCGCAGGCCTCCAGAGGTTGGCGGTCGCGGTATCGGCGGTGGCTCGAACGCGTTCATGCGGTGATTGTGACACTTTCGAATGTACGAACCTACCCCTGATCGCGCCATCGTCCGAGCACCGCAGACGCTCAACCAGAAGGGCATGTAGCGGTAAAGTTTCCCCAAGGAAGAACGTGATGATTTGCGGTCGTGACCGCAAACGTCAGCCTTCTCGGTGGGCGTGATCGTCGGGGCGACACGACTGGCGATCAGCCGCGGCAGCGCGATATTTTCACCGGCGCCCCGGGCATGGGTGTCTGTTAGCAGGTGTCTTGGCATGCCGAACACCGGCGACTACGACCCGTACGCCGAATGGCGATCGGGTCGTCACCTGCCGACACACCTGCGGGCAAAGTGGAGATCCTGTGCTCGGAAGGTCTCGGCCGGCAATGGCAGTCAACATTGGCCGAGGCCGCTCTTCGATGCCGATATCGACAAATCCGCAGACCCGTATCCCATCGATACGGGTCCTGCGCTGGTCCAGTCAGTGGGGCGGCGGTTAGAGGGTGAGGACTTTCCTGAGTTGTGCGGCGAAAGACTCTGTCTCCTCGACGAAACCGGTGTGATCACCGGGGAACATGACCGGTTCAAGGTCGAGTTTGGCAGCCAGTGAACGGGAAATCCGGTCGCAGCTCTGGCCGGTGGACTCCTGTCCGATGCCGATGACGATGGGCGTACGCCCCGACCGGAGGGCGTCGATGTCGGGCGTCCAGGCGACGGTTTGGCGTAGTTCGTGGGCGAACCACCGGCGTTCGTCGGCGACCGTTTGCGGGTCGCGTTCGCCACCGATCATCATCTCCAACGCGCCGTCGGGCAGCGCGATATTGGCGTTCGCGAGAAAATTCGTCCAAGCGCCGGTGACGTCGCCACGCAGGTACGTCGCGATGACGTCGTCGGTCTGGGCGAGCAGCCGGTCGCCGTGCTCGACCAGCCCGGCCATCGGCGGCTCATGCGCGATGACCGCGGTGACCGTCTCGGGATGGGACTGGGCGAGCGCGAGTGCGGTCGCGGCTCCGCCGCTGGAGCCGAACACGGTCGCCGGGCCGCGATCGAGATGCGTGAGCAGCCGGCGCAGGTCGTCGGCGCGCAGCAACGGTGTCGAGTCCTGTCGCGGGTCGGCCAGCCGGCTGCGTTTGATGCCGCGTGGATCGGTGGTGAGGACCGTGTGGTCGGCGGCCAGCAGGTTGGCCAGCGGCTGGAACGAGGTGGCGTCCATCGGCGCGCCGACCAGCGCCACCAGCGGACCGCGGCCGCGCACCTCGTAGTAGAGGCTGCCGTCGGGCACGTCGAGCGTACGGGTGGATGTCATGGCACTCTCCTTGTGTTGAGGGGCAAAACTGGCCGGCCGACCTGCCGGAGGACGGCCGGCGCGGCGGCGGCGACGAGCAACGCCAGAACCGCCGGGATCGAGAGGCCGACCGGCAGCGTCGCGTGTGCCGCGACGTAGCCGATGACCGCAGGGCCGACCAGGCCGCCGCCGTAGCTGATCGCCGTGACGGCGGACAGCCGGCCGGCTCCTCCGGCCGCGCCGATGGCGCTGGCGACGATCGGCCACACGACGGCCATGCCGGCTCCGGCCAGCGTCCAGCCGACCATCGCGCAGCCGACCCGGATGCCGGCCGGTGCGGCACCGGACAGCAGCACCAGGGCATACCCGGCGGTCGCCACGCCACCGGCCAGCCCGATCGTGCCGGCCGCGCCGATCCGGTCGCGTACGGCGTCGCCGAGCAACCGAACGACCGTCATGGCGACGAAAAACACCGTGTAGACAAGGGAACCCGTCGACGGCTCGGCGCCCAACACCCGGACCGCGTGGACGCCGGCCCAATCGGTGGCGGCACCCTCGCTGACGAACGCCGCCGCGCCGATCACCCCGAGCAGCACCAGTAGTCGGCTGCGCGGCGCCGGCGATCCCTTTGCCGCCAACGAAACACTCTCGACGCGTACGCGAGTGACGCTCGCGAAAGCGATCGCCACGGCCACCGCGCCGCCGGCCATCAGCACCCGTACGTCCAGACCGGCGCGCAGGCTCGCCGACGCGATCGCACCGCCGGCGACCGCGCCCAGCGTCCACACGCCGTGCATCCAGGCCATCACCGGCCGGCCGGCGGCGCGCTCCACTGCGACCGCGCGCAGGCTCAGCGCCACATTCAGGGCGCCAAAGGCCGCCCCCAGCAACACCGCGGCCACTGCCAGCACCTGCACAGTTGGTGCCAGCGCAACGACAACCAGCGCGGCGGCCGCCGCCGGCGCGGTGACCGGCAGCAGCCGCGGTCCGGCCAGCCGACCCGCCACCGGCATCGCCACCAGTGCGCCGACCGCCAGCCCGGTCAGCAGTGCCCCGAGCCGTCCCGACCCGAGGTTGAGCCGTACGTCGGTGGCAGGCAGTGTGGCGGCCCACAGGGCCGTCAGCACACCGGTGAGGCCGTAGCTCACCGCGGTCGCCGTCCGTGCGTCTGTCATGCCTTGATCATGGCCGCGCCGACCTGCCGCGATCCAACACCAACCGCGCCGTGATTAACACATCAGGCGTGTTAATCAGGTATCAATGACAGGTGCCCGACGACCTGGAGATCCGGCTGCTGCGCTACTACCTGGCCCTCGCCGAGGAGCTGCACTTCAGCCGCGCCGCGCAACGTCTTTTCGTCGCACAGCAGGCGCTCAGCCGCGACATCCGGCGGCTGGAGGACCGGCTCGGCGTCCGGCTGCTCGACCGTACGACCCGTCGCGTCACGCTCACCCCTGCCGGCCGCAAATTCCAGATCAAAGCACGAAAACTCGTCGCACTGCACGACGCGACCGTACGAGAGATGCGCGGCGAACGCCGTTCCGTCACAGTCGACATCGTCGGCGCCGGCCTCACACCCGCGCTGGTGCTCGCGACAGCCCGTACGCTCGCACCCGACGTGGAGTTTTTCGCCCGCACCCACAACGGCCCCGAACAGGCCGTGCGGCTCGTGCTGGCCGACCAGCTCGACGTGACCTTCGGTCGCCATCCCGCCCCGATCGACGATCTGCACCGGCAGCCCGTACGCTACGAGCGGATTTCCGTACTGTTGCCGGAAAACCACCCGCTGGCCGCGTCGGCGGCGATACCCCTGCCCGCACTACGCGACGCGAAGGTCTGCGTACGCGCCGGCGATCACGTCACGCCGGGCTGGGAACACGCGGTCCGCCAACTACTGGGCCCCTCCTGTGTCGACCTCGCCGGCTCCCATCCACACGTACAAGGCGCCGACGAGCTCGCCCACCACCTCCGCCAACGCGACGCGCCGATCCTCACGATGACAACACAACCAGCCGTCCCGGGGGCGGTGTCGCGGCCGTTGACCGAGCCGATCGCGCTGTTTCCGTGGACCATGATGTGGCGCACCGACAACGACCACCCCGGCATCCACGCACTCCGCAACGCCGCCGACCAGCTGGCCAGCAGGGAAAACTGGCTGTCCACGCCCGACGACAGCTGGCTGCCCCAACCAGAAGCCCGTCACCGGACAGTCGACACGGATGTCGCCTCGGGTGCCCAATGACTCAGGCGCGCGCGGAGTTGTGCGTCACATTGCAGTCCGAGATCCATCCGGTGACACCGTTGGCGGTGTCGGTGATGTTGTCCCACAGCGGGCTGCCGCAGTCCATTTCCGGGCCGGTCGCCGTGCCGTGAACAGCTACAACGTCGCCGCTGAAACACACACCGCGGGGGCCGGTACTGTTGTCCGGCTTGCTGAATATCCGGACGGTCAGATTGCAGGTCGCCAATATTGGCGCCGACGCGCGGACCGGCGTCACACTGGTCGGCGTCGCAGTAGTCGGCGTCGCACTGGCCGGCGATGCCATCATCGCTCCGGTTATCAGCCCACCTGCCATCACCAGCCCAACCAGAGCTACGCGCGCCTTCATCAATTCCTCCTCGTCGTCCACGATCCGAGGCCATTTGTTGGTGACCGTAAGGCCCGCCGCGCCTCGTCGCGGTCATGCCGACAAGGGCCTGGACCATTTGTAAACAATCGTCCTTGGACCAGTCGCACACGAACTTCCGCCACATGTCCGAATACGGTAATTGGCACCGACCAGAGCGTCCGGCACGGGCGACTAATCGGCACGATATCGCATTTTCCCGGATCGACAAGCGAAGGAAATTCTGTGGCCAAATTCTTGGCCACGCCGAACAGTCTGACCTACCATCTTTGCCAGGATCGAGCACTGGTGGGTCAACGGTTCTGTCCTGCCCTACCCGACCTTTGTTTACCGGCAGCTGACCTACGCTCCCGGCGCCGAATGTCTCGGCTTTACTCTGCGCGTACTGGCCGACTCGGTCCGCGCGTCGTCGTTGCCCTCGTGGCTGGCGGCGCTCATCGCGTCCGTCTCACCTGCGGTCGTGTTCGCCGCCTCCGGCACGTCCAACGACCTGGTGGTGGCGTTTTTCTCAGCAGCTTTGTCAGCCCGGTGCTGGAATTCGGCGCCGGCCGCGAGCCGATATCGCTCGCCGCACTCACCGGGGCCGCGCTCGGCATGGCTGTTCTCACCAAAAGTACGGCGTTTCCGTTCGCGCTTGGGTTGGTCTGCGGTGGATGTGGATCCTCCTACGCCACAAGCTGACCGGCCTGAGGTGGGCCGCTTCGACCCGATACGCCTGCAGGTTCGTCAACGACGAGAACTACGCCCGAAGCCCGTGGCAGGCCCTGCTGATTCTCTGCGCGGCGCTGGCCCTACTCGCCGTCGGACCGGCCATCCACCGCTTGTACGCAGCGTCTGTGTTGATATCGCTGCTCGCCTTCGCCGGCTCCATCTCCTATCAGCCATGGATCGCACGACTGCTCACTGGCGCGATCGTGCTCGGCAGCCCGCTGGTCGCCGTCGCGATCAGCCGGCTGACAGCCAGCGTCAGCTCAACAAGGCCCGCTGTTGGCGGCGCGGTGGCACTCGCGGTTACGTTGTCCGGTGTGAATGTCGTCGACAACGGCACTCCGCGACGGCTGGACCACCAGATCTGGTCTCCCCGTCCAGCAGCCGCCCAACTGTTGGGTCACGAGACGAACCTCACCACCGCAATCGACCAGCTACGGTCCGGCGGCGCCAAACGGATCGGCCTGATCGGCGGCGAGGAAACACCGGAGTTCGCCATCGACGTCCTCCTCGGCGCCGACCAGGGCAGGACCAAGCTCATCACGTTACGCAGCACGGTCTCCGGCGACCCCGCGACCGACTGGCACACGGCCAACCTCGACGCCATCCTCTGCGTCAGCCACACCGCCACCGACTGCACCAACACCACACCACCGGGTTGGCCAGCAACGCAAAGCAAGAGCGCGATCTGGACCTCAGTCCTGGCGTTCAGTCCCAGGTTCGCACCCACATCAACACATTGATCGGAAGGTGCTGATCCAATGGCGTACGGTCCGGGGCCTCGCCGGTCGAGGACAGCGGTCATCGTCGCGCTGGTCGGCGTGTTTCTCGTGCTGTGCGTTTGCGGCTGCTGTGTAGCAATCGGACTGGCACATGGCCTACCGTGGACGCGGGTCGGAGGCAGATAGCCGATATCCCCAGCGAATCCACCCGGTGAGGTGATGCAGCGCAGCGGGAATTTCGTCCTCCGCGTTCTCGTCGTGCGTGCCTGGCTGCTGATCGCGCTGGCGCTGTCCGGTTGACGAGCGGCCGGTCAGAGGCAGGGATAACATCCATCGGTCCAGCACATCCCGTCGCAGCGATAGTTGTAGAAGGTGCCGCAGCCGGTGTCGCTGGTGCCCTTGACGCAGACGCCGTTCTGGTTCGGTACGCCCTGGCATCCGGTGCAGTTCATGCAGTTACCAGGGTCGCACCAATTGCTTTCCTGGCTGCAGCCACAGGCGAGGTTGCCGGAGGCGAGCGGCAACGCGGCCGTGGTCGTGGAGCCTGACGGATCGGTGTTTGCCGGGCTGCCGAGGGTGGCGACGACCAGGGCAGCCTCGGCGATCCCGAACGCTTCGATGGTCATCGCGCGCAGTTCCTGCAGTTGTCGGTCGACGGCGGGATTTTCCATGGCGCCGGACTGGAAGACCGCGCCGACCGTGGCCAGGGCAAGCGCCTGGTCGAGCACCGCCAGTTGCTCGTGAGTGAGCTCAGGGTGGGCCGCTTGGTAACGCGTGAGGTGTTCGACCCACATGCCGCTGCGTAGTTTTGGCGTGAGAGCACCGAAAACGACCCGCCGGTCCGCGGCCGGGAGTTCGGCCATCTCGTCGTATGACCGGGGCAGGTGTCCAAGGCGGTCGGCGATCCGGCGTACCCGGCTTGCCTGGTCGCCCGCGAAAACCGGCTTTTGTCCCGCGCCGAGCACCGCGACGGCGACACCGACACCAGCTGCGAGCTGGAGGAAACGCGCTCGTGGCATGGGAGCGCGGGGAATCCGGCCGGTCCCGCGGATCGCCAGCCAGTCCCGGGATTCGCGCTGCAGGTGCCCAAGAGCGGTCAGCACCCGTGCCGTCGTCCGGGGACCGAGGTCGCGCGCGAACGGGACGACCATGCCGAGGCCGCGCCATGCCCGTACGTCGTCACCAGTGATCCGCAGCAGTACCGGCCCGTTCCGCGGATCGGTGTTGGATGCCTGTCCCGTCCATCGCTGGACGTCCGGGTGGGACAGAGGAAGCACCTCGAGCTTGTCGTCGCAGGCACCGGCGACGGCCAGGGATATCTGGCGACACGTGACGCAACTTGCGTCGAATGCCAGCACCAGGCGACTGGTCAGCTTTGTTTCGGCCATTCTCCACCTCACCTACAAAATGTCTTCCGCCGCCTTTTGACGGCGTACGGGTACTCGCCGGACACTGGGCCTAATGGCGGGCCGACGCCGAGCTTTGCGGTGGTGCCGGGAAACTCACGTCGCCGCCCCAGTCGTCCTGATGGAACTGCTGGGTCGGATCGGGGTCGGGCATCCACCAGTAGTGGTGCAGCGTGTGGTTCATCGACTGGCTGACGATCTGCTGCTGGTTTTCCCAGACGTAGGCGAGGGGGTCGCTGTAGACCTCGCCGCCCCAGTCGGCAAACGAAATCGTGCCGGTGCCTTGGTCCCACCACCAGTGGTAGAGCGTGTTTTGCGGGCCGCGCGCCACGACGTGCTGCTGGTTCCCGAACTTGTACGCCATCGGGTTGCCGACGAAGGCGGCCGGCGCGCCGGTCCAGCGGTCGGTGTGCACCTGACTGTCGCCGGAGTCGAAGTACCAGTGGAAAAGATTGCCGTCTGCGGCCCTGGCGAAGACGTGCTGCTGACCGTTCCAGGTGAAGGCGGTGGGGTCGGAGTAGGTCTGACCGCCCCAGTCCAGCGGTCCCGTCACGCCCGGCTGGTTGGCGGTCACCGCCCAGTTGTAGAGGTGGTTGTCGCTGCCCCGCGCGACCACATGCAGCTGGTTGCCGGCCGCGTAGGCCGCCGGATTGCCGGTGATTCCGGCCGCCGGAGCGGGCCATTTCTCCGTACGCAACGTGCTGTCGGCCGGATCCCACCACCAATGGAAGAGCGAGCCGTCGGCTGCCTTCGCGAAGATGTGTTGCTGGCCACCCCAGACAACCGCGGTCGGGTCCGAGAACGCCTCACCGCTCCAGTCCGCGTAATGTCGGGTGGTCTCGCCAGCGACCAGCCACCAGTGCAGCAAGGTGTTGTTTTTGCTTCTGGCGAAGACGTGTTGCTGGTTCATCCAAGGAAACCCAGTCGTCTTACCGGCAATCGGGCCACCGCCCCAGTCGTCGTTGACTGTGCCGTTCGAGGAAGTCCAGTTCCAGCGGTGGAGCGCGCCGGTGGAGGATGGGGTGAATACGACCTCCTGATGGTTCGGCGGGCTCACCGACGGATCGGTCCACTCGTACGCGGATGACACCGGCGCGTCCGTCGAGCCGTCGCTGCCGCCGCCGTACGCCTCGATCTCGTCGAGGAACATGCCGGTCGCCGTGGTGTTTCCGGCTGGATGGGTTTTGGCGAACGTCAGCCGGACCCACCGCGCGGTGGTGGTCGGGAAACTGATGTCATACCAGAGCGTCGACTCTCCGTTGACCGCCGCCAGCGTGCCCTGCTGGGTGAAGGCGACGTTGTCGTTGCTGGTCGACACCACCACCTGATCCGGCCGATAGTCCGGATATTCCTCGTACGCGTGCGTACGGACGCTGCCGACCGGCTGTGAATATCCGAGGTCGACCGTCACCGTGGCCGAAACGGAGTCGCCGGCGTTGGGCAGTGAATATCCGAACGACCGCTTGTCGTCGAACGGGCCGGCGAGGAACCCGTCGGTCGCGTCGTTGCCGTAGTCCGGATAGGCCAGCGACCGGTTCGCCGAGACCGTGTACGGTCTGCCACCGGCCAGGTTCTGTTGCCGCAGAGCGAAACCGGCGACCTGCAGATCATCGAGCTGGTATGGCGTGGCGCCCGCACTGCCAGCGTTCACCTGCAGTCGCAGAAACCGCGCCTTGGCATTCACGCCGAGATAGTCATCACCGCCGGAGCCCGAGGTGTTGGCGACCGCGTCGGCCCATTGGTTGCCGTCGAAGGAAAGCTGCACCTTGTAGTTGGTCCCATAGACACTCCCCCAGTGCAGGCGTACGCCGTCGAGCTGGATCTGCCGGCCGAAGTCCAGGCGCAGCCACTGCACACCGGATCCGCTGCTCGGGGACCAGCCGGTCGTCGAGTCGCCGTCGACCGCCTTGCCGGCTTCGGCGCCGGTGCTTTCGGTCGAGGCGCTCGCCGTTGCCCCCCGCGCGAGATCGTTGGCGATCAACGGCTTTCCGGCCGCCGCGTCCAGGACGAGCGCGCGAACTCGTTGCATATATGCCGTGTCGCGGGTGTAGTGGGCGAATGCCTGCGGAGCCAGACTCGCAGCGATCTTCCGCGCCAGCTGGGGGTTTTTCTTGCCCAGGATGTTGAGCACTTCCCAGTCCTGGATGCCGCTGCGCAGCGACTCATACCGCGGCGAGACCTCGATGGTGTTGTTGTCCACGTCCGGCCGGACGATGAAACCGTCGCCCTTCGCGGTCTGTGTGTTGATGTCCAGCTGCCAGTTGTTCATGGCCCAGTGCAGATAACCGGTCATGCCCTGGCTGTACGCATACCACATCGTGAGGCGTTGATCCCACACCGGCTGGTCGATGAAGCGGTTGAGATAGCCGCCGACCGGGATGACGCAGTTGTAGAGCCACATCTCCTTTCCGTGGTTGTCGTGCTGGTCCCGATACACCTGTGGATTGGTGCTGTAGTTGAGCTCCTCGGGGATCATGAAGCTCTCCAGCGGCGCGATGTCCGAGCCGACCGGCTCGTCGAAGGTCGCGTCCCCGATGCGTACGTCCGGCCAGATCGCCCGGATCTCGCCGTTGACCGACCGCCATTCCCGCTCGTCGTCAGCGGTTTTGGGCTCGTCGCTGATATGCATCTGCCACATCGAGGTCCAACCCATCGCCTGCAGATGCGCCTGCAGTGCCGCGACGTACTGCTTGATGAAGGCGGTCGCCTCGGGGCTGTCGGTCGTCGGGAATGTCCGCACGGTCGCGCCGGAGGAGTCCCGGCCGAGGGCCTCGGTGTACCAGGGCGCGCTGTCGCCGTGCCGTCCGCTCATCCACTGGCCCTCCAGCCGCTTGACCCCGCCCTTGGCGAGGAAACGCTGGATCACCTGGTCGAAACGGCTCCAGTTGAAGGTGTAGTTGCCGCTCGCGTCCACCGAACTGCCGCCATCGGCGAGCAGCCGGACTACCGGTACGGCCAGCACGTTGCTGCGGTATTCCCTCATGGTCGTCGCGACGTTGTCGATCAGCTGCCACCATTTGTCGGAATACTTGGCATATTTGTAGGTCAGCGGAATCGTGTCGCCGGCACCGTCGTCGTAGGAGATGTTGCCGGTGAACAACTGCCACAGGGTGTTGCTGAAGTCGCTGTCCTTGGACGGCGGGATCGTGACGTCCCGGACGTTCGCGGTGATGGGCACCGAAAAGGCGCCCTGGTCCGTCGTCACGGTCACCGCGCCGGAGTAGAGCCCGACCGCGGCGGTCGGCGGCACGTAGACCCGGATCCACACCGATTGCGTGGTGTTCGCCGGGACGGTGATCTGGCGCTGGTTCAGCAACCGGTCGGGGAAGTCGCCCGGCGCCTTGCGTACCAGCGGGAAGACTTCCTGACCACTGAAGGTGGACGGATGGTTGAGATATTCGTAGCCGACGAAGTTGTACGACAGGTTGTCCGCGGTGATCGTGTTCGCGCCGCTGCTCAGCGCCGAGAAGGTGACCGCGCTGACCGTGAACGGCTGGTCCATCCTGAGCACAACCTGCCCGGACTCGTAGTCGTTCTTCGCGGCGTCCAAGGTGATCGTCCGGCCGGCGTCGCCCGACCGCCCGCTGTCTTTGAAGACACTCGTATAGGACGACTCCGTCCACACGTTCACGTTGTAGGCCACGGCGGCATTGGCGACGGAGGCACCAGCCAGCAACGCCGCGACGACCATCGGGACCGTGCCAAGGGAAACGAGCCGACGCCAGCGCATGGTACCTCCGGGCAGCTGAGGCGTGAACCGCGAGCGCCGGTAGTTATAGCGCTCCAAAGCCTCATTGGCGACAGTTCGGCAGGGCGCGGACACAATTGGTGCGACTTTCCGGTAGACAACTCGCGGCCCGGACGCTCACCTGGTATCGCCCGGAGCGGAGCCGCCGCGAGCGGACTCCGACCCGGCGGCCGACAGTTGCAAACAGCCAAGCCTGGTTTGCAGCCAAGGTCGGGCTTGCAGCCCAGCCCGGTTAGCAGCCCCGCGAGGTGTCCTAGACCGCCGGCGCCGCTGGTGGTGAGTTCCTCCGCACAGAATGCACCCGTACGAACGGCGACGGTCGGGATTCCCAGTCGGTAAGGAATGACCGGTTGTTCTATCCCAACAACCATTTCTTGGCCGCTTCCATCACCTCGGCACGGGTGTGGCCGGCATGGTCAGCGGGGATGAGGTAGTTGCCGATCCGCAGCGAGGACGCCACCAGGCAGCGGACCTCCACCTCGGTATCGTCGGCACAGAAGCTGGCGAACAGGGAGCGCAGGTACGCCGTCCTGCGGTTGTCGACGCGGCGCACGCGCCGCGCGAGGTCCTTGTCGCGCCGAGCCCATTCCCGGATCGCCAACTCGATCGACATCGAGGTCGTCGGCGCGCTTGACGCGACGAGCGCGAAAAGTCGCTCCAACCTCGTTCGGGCGTCTCCGCCGCCTTCCTCCACTCGTTTGATCGCTTCCTCGGTGACCGCCCGTTCCCACGTGTCGAGCATCTCGGTCAGCAGTGCCTCACGGTTGCGGAAATAACCGTAGAAGCCCACCCCGGGTGGCGCTGACGATCTCGCGCGACTGGTCAGCCTTTTCACCGGCGCCGGCGGACCGCTGCTGTCCGCGGCGGCGCCGCGCCTGCTCATGGCGCTGCGTTGGAAGCTAGGTCAGCTGTTCGGCTGGGACCGGCCGGATCGCGGCATCGGTACGCGCGTACGGACGCTGCGCGACAGGCTGCCGGCGGATCTGCGAGACGGCGAACGTGGACCAGACCTGCCCGGAGTGCCGCTGACGTCGGTCTACCAGACCCACGACGAGTGGGCGGCCGAGATCGCCAACCAGACGGTGCACGGCGTACTGCACATCGGTTGGGTTCCGGACGGAAGCGGTGGTTACCGCGGCCGGATGGCCGTGCTCGTCAAGCCAACGGACTGTTCGGCCGGATCTACATGGCCGGGATCAAGCCATTTCGCTACCTCGGCGTATATCCCGCGCTCCTGCGTACGATCGGACAACGCTGGGAACCGGCCGGCAGCGGCCGGACCTGACAACCGCCTTCCGATGGCCATACCGTCAGGGTGACCGCGCGTTACTGCTGAAGGTTAGGGCCTGATTGGTTGACACCAAGCAGAGGCTGCTGGCCGGTGCGGTGGCGGCATTGCGCGAACCGGCGTAAGGCTGACGCGTCAGCTCCTTGGTATCTCACGACGCGTGAGCGACCAGACCCACACCTGTCAGGCTGATGGCATCGAAGTCCGCTTCCGATCGGATTTCAGCGGTGAGCGGCGCGTGAGTCGAGTAGTTCGGTGCGTACGGTCGCCAGCCGGTCGTCGTCCCAGTCGACGTGCGGATCTACCTCCAGGTGCGCCGCGATCACAGCGGCAACGGCGAGTCCTGGCAGTGACCATTCGGCCGGTGTGCCGGTGCCGAGCGGGTCGGCGTGGTGGCGTGCGGTCGCGGTGTCCGGTGTGGACAGTGCGGCGATGACCAGGCCGCGCATGGAGGCGTTGGCCAGTCTGGCGACTGTCTCATACGTCGTGTCCATGCCGGCGCGCAGGCGATAGCCAAGGAATGTGGCCATTCGCTCGTAGACGCCGGCAATACGCGCGACGAAACCGTGCTCGGAGGCGGCCAGCGCGGCCTGGATCTCATCACGTAGCTCACCGTCGGCCAGCCCGTCGAAGGTCGCGTGCAGCGCGAGGTAGGTACGCCATTCCGTCGAGCGGTGGATGGCGTCGAAGTCGTGCCAGGCGCCCTGTCGGATCAGCTCGCTCCACGCCTTGCGCCGGCCGTCGGCGGTCGCGAAGTCGTCGACGTGCTCGGCGGCAACCCGCCGTACCAGCGCCGCACCGCCTTCGTCGCCCACGGCGGCCGGCATCGCCGCCTTGGCGAGCGTACGCAGCAGGTCGCTGACGAACAGGTCCTTGTATGGCCAGCGGCGATACGCGGCGCTGCGCGAGACGCCGGAGTCACGGATCACGTCTTCGAGGCTGATGTGTTCCAGGCTCACGGTCAGGCCGCTGCTGTTGACCATCGCGACCGCGGAGTCGAGCATTCGCTGCGCCGTCTCCTCGTCCGAGAGCCGGCGCCGCCGGCGTGCCGGCCCGCTGGTCAGCCCACTGGTCATACCGGCTCCTTCTGCCATACCTACTGTCGTACCAGTCCTCATCCGTAGCAGTCCTCATCGCCGCTCGATCCGCCACCTCCATCACTCTAACAGACATGATGTTCCAAGTTTCATGTATGATACTTTGCATCTCGACAGGTTTCGACTCACCACAAAGGAGATCCCCATGGGAAGCAGCAAGCCGAAGGCGACCGGGTCAGCGCGTAACGCGGTTGTCGCGATGTACGTGGGCGCCGGCCTGACGGTGGCCGGTGCGGTCGCGCCGATCGTCGACGCCGCCACCGGCGACGGCCTGACGCGTGAGCTGGCCAGCGTTTATCCGGGGCGTACGGCGTTCGTCGAGATGGCGAAGACGAGCATCTTGACGTACCTGTTCTTCATCAGTGCCGTCGGCGTGATCGGGTGGCTGCTGCTGGCCTGGGCCACCCGGCGCGGCAAAGGCTGGGCCAGAGTCGCCTCGACGGTGGTTTTCCTGCTCGGCAGCGCGATCCTGCTGTATGACTTCACCCAGCCGCATCCGGCGCTGATCACCGTCACCGAGGCGCTTCCCTGCCTGGCCGGCCTGGCCGCGGTCACGTTCCTGTGGATGCGCGATTCGGCGGATTTCTTCCGCAACGCCAAAACCGCCTGAGCTTCAGCCCAGCCGGCGGCGCAGCAGGTCGACGAGGTGGTAGCGGCGGAGCGCGGCCCAGCCGCCCAGAACCAGGCCCCACATCACGAAAGTGGCGACCGGGTGCCAGAAGGCCACCGCGGCCGAGGCAACGAACAGGCTGCCAAAACCGGCGCCGCTGTAGGTGTCGGCGCGCCACTGCTCGGCATCGACCTGCGGGTTGAGCAGCCCGGCCTTCTGCGCGTACGCGTGCATCCGCGTACGCAGCAGGCTGCCGATGCCGATGGCGGCGGCGTAAATGGCGACGGAGATCGGCGCGCCGCCGTAATTGGCCAGTAAGTACGAGGGAAACGGCATCACCGCGATAAGCGCGAGATATTGCAGGTTCATCGCGCTCAGCCGGCGATCGGCACATCTGATGCCGGCGAATGTCTGGTGATGGATCAGCCACTGCGTACCGATCACGTAGAAAGACAGCAAATACGCGACCAGCGGCCCGACCGCGTGCGTACGCAACAGGTCGAGCACCTGCGATTCGGTCGCGGTGTGGGTCGGATCGGGCAGCGGGATCCGGATGTCCAGCACGAGCAGCGTGATCGCGATCGCGAAGACCCCGTCGGAGAAGCCGATGTGCCGGCCCAGCGAGAACGAAGGTGTGGTCACACCCGCACTCTAACCGATGATCTGGCCGCATGTGCTAATCTTTGGCCATGCGGCCAGATCATCAACCGGACGGCCAGGTCAAGCGGTCGTTCATCGAGGAAGCCCGCCGGGCGCAGATCGTCGCCTGCGCGGTGGAGGTCATCGCCGAGGTCGGCTATGGCCAGGCGTCGCTGGCGCGAATCGCTCAGCGCGCCGGCATCAGCAAGGGCGTCATCTCCTATCACTTCAGCGGCAAGGAGGAGCTGATCCAGGAGGTCGCCGCGTACGTCGTAGCCAAGGCCCGTGGGCACATGCGGCCACACATCGAGGCGGCGCCGGATCCGGCCGGCAGGCTGCGCGCTTTCATCGAGTCCAATCTCGACTTCATCGGCACGCATCCGCACGAGCTGCGCGCGCTCGCCGACATCCTGATCAACGCGCGAGACGGCAACGGCGCGCCACTGTCGGATCCGTCCGGGCAGAGCGGTGCCATCCAGAGCCTGGAGCGTATCCTGCGCCAGGGCCAGCAGGCCGGGCAGTTCCGGCCGTTCAACACCAGGGTGATGGCGGCCAGTGTCCGCGCCGCGCTGGATGCGGTGTCCGGTCAGCTCATCGCCGATCCCGACCTCGACCTGCCTGCGTACGCCACCGACCTGATCGACCTGTTCGAGCGCGCCACCAGAGCAGAAAGCGGCACCACATCATGACAGAAGCGTTGCGACTTTCCGGGCTGCACAAGGCCTTTGGAGCGACGGTCGCGGTGGATGGTGTCGACCTGACCGTGCCCGCCGGCTCGTTTTTCGGGCTGGTCGGTCCCAACGGCGCCGGGAAGACGACCGCGTTGTCGATGGCCGTTGGCCTGCTGCGGCCCGATGCTGGACGGTGCGCGGTGTTCGGACACGACGTGTGGACCGACCCGGTGGCGGCCAAAAGCCGGATCGGCGTGCTGCCGGACGCGCTGGCACTGCCCGAGCAGCTGACCGGTCGCGAGTTGCTGACCTACGCCGGATTGCTGCGAGGAATGGAAAAACCGGCAGTCGCGACGCGTACGGCCGAATTGTTGTCGGTGCTGGAGCTCGACCATTGTGAAGCCACCGCGGTGCTGGACTATTCCACCGGAATGCGCAAGAAGATCGGCTTGGCGCTGGCGTTGCTGCACGCGCCACGGCTGCTGGTGCTGGACGAGCCGTTCGAGGCGGTGGATCCGGTCTCCGCGGCCACCATCCGCGCGATCCTCCAGCGTTTCGTCGCCGGCGGCGGCTCGGTGGTGTTTTCCAGCCACGTCATGGCGCTGGTCGAGCACCTGTGCGACCGCGTCGCGGTGATGGCGCGCGGCCGGATCGTCGCCGCCGGCACGCTGGCGGCCGTACGCGGCAACCGTCCGCTGGAGCAGGCCTTCGCCGAGCTCGTCGGCGCGCGACCCGGCGGCATGGAGGGACTGGCATGGTTGGCATCCTGAGCGTCACCGTAGGCATGAAGGTGACCGCGCTGCGCCGTTCGTACGCCGGTGGACGCGCCGTGCTGGCCGCGGCCGGCGCCACGATTGGTTTCGCGCTCGCCGGCGCGACGATGCTCACCGCCTCATCCAGCGACCTGATGTGCCTGGCTTTCGCGTTGTGGACCGTCGGCTGGCTGGTCGGACCGATGATCACCGGCGGCGACACGACCCTGCGACCGCAGCATTTTTCGTTGTTACCTCTGCCCACCAGCCGCCTCGCCGGTGGCCTGCTGGCGGCCGCGTTCGTCAACGTCCCGGTCGCGGTCACCGCTGTGGCCCTGAGTGCGTTGGTCGTGCACGGATTCCGGCTCGGGCTCTGGCACTGCCTGGTCGCCGCGCTCGCCGCGGCCCTGCACCTGCTCATCGTCGTGCTCGCCGCCAGGCTGCTCGGCGGAGGCGTGGCGCAGATCGAACGCACCGCCCTCGGCCGCGAAGTCTCCGCCGCGGTGCTCGGCCTCGCCGTATCACTGGCGATCCTGGGCCCGCTCGCGTTGTCCGTGCTCGGACCGCGGCTGCTCCAACCGTGGCCGGCGCCGGTCAGTCATGCCATCCGCTGGTTGCCCAGCAGTTGGCCGGTGGTGGCCGTCGACGCGCGCAATCCGTTGCCCGCCCTGGCCGGGATGCTGCTGCTCGCCGGCGGACTTTTCCTTGCCTGGACAGCACTTCTCGGCCGCAGCACGTCGGCCACGACAGCCATGCTGCACCACGTCGGCATCCCGGCCCGCTCCAGTTTCGGTGCCATGGTGGCCAAGGAGCTACGGACGTACGCCCGTGACCGGCTCCGCGGCCGCCTTGCCCGGATGGCGCTATGGACCAGCGTTTTCCTGTGTCTGCTGGCAACTGTCGCCGGTTTCCGACCGGCCGCCGCCTTCGCCGGACTCCTGGCCGTCGCCTTCCTGGCCATGCTGGCCGGCAACTGGTACGGCGCCGAGGGCACCTCGCTGTGGCTCACCATCATGACACCGGGCCGCGAGTCGGTGGAGGTACGCGGACGGCAGGCCGCCTGGGCACTGGTCGCGGCCGGCACCGGCGTCGCCTTCAGCATCGGCGGAGGCCTGATCGCCGGCACCACGTGGACCGTGCCACTGGTGCTCGCCGGCCTGCCGGCGCTGCTCGGCGGCGGCGCCGGCCTGATCGCGGTTTTCTCCGCTCTGGCACCGATCGTGCGACCCGACCCGTACGGCCGGACCACCGCCGCCGCGGACTCGCCGGTCGGCGCGCAGATCGTGCAGGCACAGATCCTGCTCTATCTCACCGTCGCCGCGGCAGCACCGGCCATCGGACTGTCGGTCGCCGGCATCGCGCTGCATTCCACCGGCATGGCCGGCGCCGGCATCGCCGTCGGCCTGACCACCGGCGCCCTGTGCGCCTGGCTCGGCGGCCGGATTGCCACCGCTGTGTTGGAAAACCGCGCACCCGACATGCTCCAGCGCATCCGCCACGGCACCGCCACCCGACCCGTCGTACGCGCACACAAACCGACACGCAGACGATCAATCCCGCACCTGCTGGCCGGCGCCTTTCTCGCCGTCTGCCAGGGCCTCATTCCGCTCGTCTCGCTCCTCGCCGGCACCGCAACCCGCGATCGGTTCTGGTATGTGGCGCTCTATCTACCGCCACCCGCGCGGCTGCCCGCCGCACTTGTGTTTCTGTTGGCCGGCGCGGCTGTATGTGCGATGGCTCTGCGTCGAAAGGAAAACCACCAATGAACCAGCCGATTGACTGGGAGCAAGAGGAAGCACGGCTCGCCGCCCGCTCCTACGCGGCTGGCGATCCGACCGGCTGGTTCGACCAGTTGTACGCCGCCGGCGACTCCGGCCGCGTACAACTTTCATGGAACCGCACCCATCCACATCCACTTCTCGCCGAATGGACGACCGCACAGCAGATCGACGGCACTGGCCAACACGCGATCGTGGTCGGCTGCGGCCTGGGCGCCGACGTCGCCCATCTCGCCGACCACGGGTTCGACGCGACCGGCTTCGACGTGTCACCCACCGCCATCCGGCTGGCCAGCCAACGATGGCGCCACACCTCCGCCACGTTCGTCACCGCCGACCTGCTCAACTCACCGCCAGAATGGGTTGCCGCCTTCGACCTGGTCGTGGAAATCATCACCGTACAAGCAATTCCCGACACACTACGACCACAGGCCATCGCCGCCATCGCCAACATGGTCGCACCCGGCGGCACCCTGCTCGTCATCGCCGCGATCCACGACGACTCCGCGCCCGTCCACCCCACCGGGCCGTGGCCATTACGCCGCGCCGAAATCGACGCCTTCGCGACATCATCCGGTTTGACCACCGTACGCGTGGAAACCACGCACGCGCCGGGACTGCCCGAGCAACCACGCTGGCGCGCCGAATTCCGACGTACGGCCTAACACGAGAGAAGTGGCCATGGCGAACCCGATACCGCCGCACACAGGAACGGCGGCATCAGCCGCCGACCTGGTCCGACGTGGTTTGGTCAGCTCACGCGAACTGACCGCCGCGATGCTGGACCGGATCGCCGAACGCAACAAGGACATCAACGCTGTCGTCCAGGTGCGACGCGAGGCGGCACTGGCCGAAGCGGCGAGTGCGGACGAGGCGGTCGCCCGCGGCGAAGCTGTCGGCCCATTTCACGGAGTGCCCATGACGGTCAAGGAGGCATTGCACGTCGCCGGTCTGCACAGCACCTGGGGCAACCCTGATTTACCAGATTCATCGCCAATCGAGACGCGACCGTGGTACGGCGGCTGCGAGCGGCCGGTGCCATCGTGGTCGGCACCACCAACGTCGCAACAATGCTCGGCGACTTCGCCCAAACGCATAACGACCTGTATGGCACGACGAACAATCCGTGGGACCTGACGCGTACACCCGGAGGCTCCTCCGGCGGCGCAGCGGCCGCGGTCGCATCGGGAATGTCATATCTGGACTACGGATCCGACCTCGTCGGCTCGATCCGTATCCCGGCGAGCTTCTGCGGTGTCTACGGGCTGAAACCGACCGCCGGCATCGTGCCGCTGACCGGTTTCCAACCGCCAGGCCCTCCCACACCCGACAGCGACCACACCTACATGTCCGCCCTTGGACCGATGGGACGTTCGGCCGGCAGACCTCCGCCTTGCCCTGGCGGCCACGGCAGGTCTTGAGAAGCCGGCGGGGACGGCGTACAAGTGGACTCTACCGCCCTCGCGGCGGCAGCGGCTCACAGACTTCCGCGTGGGCATAGTGCTCGACGACCCGGGCTGTCCGGTTTCCACCGACGTCGGCGCCGCCTTGTCCAACGCGATCGACGCCATCGGCCAGGCAGGCGCCACCATCGTGCCGGGCTGGCCTGACGGTGTTGATCCGGTGGTCAGCACGGAATCGTTCGCTTTCCAGGTAGGCCTGTTCTTCGCCTTCGCCCAACCTGACGGCACCGAGGACACCACTCTTGCGAATCTCATCGAGCAGGAGGCCAGGCGAATGGCCGCACGCGCCGCCTGGACACGCTATTTCGCCGACATCGACGTTTTCGTCTGCCCAACCAACTTCACCACCGCCTTCCCCCACGACCAGCGGCCGTTTGACGCCCGCGTCATCAGCACGACGACAGGCCCGCGCGCCTACCTCGAGCAACCCTTCTGGATCGCCCAACCCTCACTGCCCGGCCTGCCCGCGGTAGCCGCACCCATCGGCGCCACACCAACCGGCCTTCCGGTCGGTGCGCAGATCATCGGTCCGCTCTACGAAGACGACAACGCCATCACCTTCGCCGAACTGCTCGCCGACATCATTGGCGGATTCCAACCACCAGACATCGACAAACCCATCGAGTAACAAGCGGCGCTTGGGTTCTGAAGAATAAGCATTCTTCCAAGGCTGAAAGACTGACGTGGTCAGGTGCGACCACGCCAGCTTCCCGTCTCCGCCTAATGGAGATTATTGGACTTCGTGGGTGCGTACGAAGGCCGAGCCGTCCCAGGTGTAGGCCTCGGTGCGTGTCGTGGAACCGGTGGAAATCGTCACCACGACGTTGTCCTGGCCGTCCTCGCTGTATTTGTTGAACCGTTTGACGCCTTTCGTTGCGGGCGAGGCCACCGACAAACAGTTTCGCGTTGCCGAAGGTGCCGCCCTCGGTGCCTGATGGCAGCGGAGCGATGGCCACTACGGCGTCGGCGGTGTGTCCGGAGTCGTGCGGGTCGTCGCACCAGATCCGGACCAGGTAGGAGGGCTGGCCGGTCATTCCCTCGCCCGATGCCGTTGGGCTGGCAACCGTTGACGTCCTGGACGTTATTGACGCACCGGCCAGCGTCGCCGCCGTCGCGCATCGCTGGCTGCTGCTCTCGACCGCTACCGCCATCAGTCCTAGCGGCCGATGGCACTTTGTTGTGACGCCTGGCGTGGAATCACCAGTGGCGTTGACCTGCGCCGGCGTACTGCGGCACGGCGTGCAGGAATGTGTGGCCGTGCCACCGTCGCGGACGTCGAACCGTGACGCGTACTGGCTGGTGGCACCCACCGTGGTCAAGTGGCGGCCAGCCAATGCGGCATTAGTCCATCGGGCGTTGTCCTATGGCGTCCAGGGAGTGGTTCCGGCTCGGCTCGGGGATGGGATCTGGCCATGAAGGCCGATCGTGCCAAGGAAAATCATCTCCGCAGGTTGGCAGAGGTCCGGCGGCAGGTCGACCAGACGCGGGTGGACGCAGCACAGATATGCAGGCCGCGAAGCGTACGCGTGATCAGCGGCGGATGGACTTTCTGGCCGGCAAGGTGCGATCGCCATCGAAGTCGACAACGTCTGCGACAACGAGCCCCCGCCACCGCCGCGGATCGATCGTGTGCGGCCGGAGCCGTCGTCTCTTCTTCCGTCTGGCAAGGAAACGGGCGTCGGCTATCGACGTAAGGACTCCCGGCCGACGAGGGGCTGGCGGGACACGCCCGTAGCGTACGTAGGGCCGAAGACGAGGCCACCGCCTAGGGATCTCACGCTAAGAGACGACCGCATAGCACTCCGTGAAGGCTCTAGCGACCATCACCAGCGGCCAGCCGTGGGGTAATCGAGAGTGTCCGAGGGGGGACTTGAACCCCCACGCCCGTTAAAGGGCACTAGCACCTCAAGCTAGCGCGTCTGCCATTCCGCCACCCGGACAAGGTGTGTCACCGCCAGTGTCTGGCGGGAGGAGTCCACCATACCGAATGCCGGTCGGACCTCGCCAAGGTGGGGGTCGTACGCACCGGCGGGGTTAGCGAAAAGTTAGCGGCACCTGCGCATACTGCTGCCCGGCCCCGAGAGAGTGGAGGACAGATCTTGAGCGCGGCCCTGATGGCGATTGTCGCTCTGACCGTGCGGGTCATGCTGGCCGTCGTCCTCAGCTGGAGCTCGGTGAGCAAGCTGACGACCGGCGGACGCCGCGGCCTGAACGACATGCTCAGGCAGCTTGGCATCGATCGGCGCGCCGGTCTGGTCGGCGGCTTGCTGGTCGGCGGTGAGGCGGCGTCGGCGGTGTTGTTGCTGCTCCCCTGGACTGCGGTCGCCGGCGCCGGGCTGGCGACCGCCTTGTTCGCCGTCCTCACCGCCGGCGTCGTGATGATTCTGCGGCGCCGGCTGAAGGTCACCTGCGCGTGCTTCGGTGCGTCGAGTGCGACGATCGCGCCGATCCACGTGGTACGCAACGCGTTCCTGCTGCTCTGCGCACTGGTCGCGGTCGCGGTCGGGCCGCGACTCCCCCACGATGTCGTGACGACCGCCGTCACGATCGGTGCCGGCGCCTTCCTCGCGGTCGTCATCACCCGGCTGGACGACTTCGCGTTCCTGCTCTCGCCTCGCTGATTGGACTGCTCATGGCCGCTCTGGCTGTCGCGGTGGGTCTGCTCACCGTGCTGACCCTGCTCAACCTTCTCATCCTGCTGGGCGTCGTACGGCGCCTCCGTACGATGGCGGCCGAGAAGGAGAAGGAGTCGCAGGCCGACCTTCCCGTGGCCGGCGCGACCGTCGGCGCGTTCGCGGTCACGGCGGCGGATGGTACGGCGATCACCGAGGCCGACCTCAGCAGCGGCGAGGCATTGGTGTTGATGCTGTCGCCCACCTGCCAGCCGTGCAAGGAAACCGCCGCCAGCCTGCAAAAGGACCGCGGCGCCCTGCCGGAGCGTACGTTCATCCTGCTGCGCGGCGAGCCGGACGAGCCGGAGCTGCGGCCGATGCTGAGCGCGCTCGCCGGCATCGGTACGATCGCCGCCTTCGACGGCACGGCCGGGGTCGAGACCGCGCTCGGCAGCCGCAGCTATCCGACCGCGGCGTGGGTCAAGGACGGAGTCATCGTCGAGGCGGCGGTGAAGTACGCCGACGTGCTGCCCGACCGCGTACCCGCGTGACGCGTACGGCCATCCGGACCAGCCCGGTCGCGATGTTGGCGGCCGGCTGGTCCGCTGTCGTCCTGGGGTGGCGAGCCTCGGCACTCTGCTCCGCCGGCCGGCTCGGCCTGACGCTGGTCGGCGCGGCCAGCGCACCGGTCGCCGCCTGGTACGGCAAGCTGCTGGTCGACGAGCTGGCGCTCGGACGCTCCGGAAATGTCGCTCATGTGGTGTTCTACGCCGTCGCGGCAGCCGTCGCGGCGGCGGTCGGGCTGCTCGGCCAGCAGCTGACGATCTACCTCGTGGCCAGGCACAACTCGGCGATCACCCTGCGCACCGAGAGCGACCTGTTCGAGAAGGTCTGCGGCTTCGTCGGCCTGCGCTACATCGAGGATCCGACCTTCCAGGACCGGCTGATGGTCGCCGAGAGCGCGGCCTCGCACGGCCCCAACAGCATCACCGACTTCGCCGAAGGCAGTACGCGCGCGGTCATCTCGATCCTCAGCTTCCTCGGCATGGTGGCGCTGGTGTGGCCCGCGCTCGCGGTGGTGCTGCTGGTGGCCGCGATCCCCGGCCTGGCCGCCGAGATCATGCTGGCCAACCGCCAGGTCGTGGCCACGCTGGCGATCTCACCGCTGCAACGGCGGCGGATGTTCTATCGGATGCTGCTGGTCAGCGAGCAGGCCGCGAAGGAGGTGCGACTGTTCGGCATCGGCCGGCATTTCCGCGGCCTCCAACTGGACGCGCTCCGGCGCTCCCAGGACGTACAGCTCGCGCTGGCCAGCCGCACGGCCATCGTGCAGGCCGGCTTGAGCCTGCTCGGCGCGGCGATCTCCGGTGTGGCCGTGGCGATCGTCGCGCTGCGGGTCGTACGCGGCGAGCTGACGCCGGGCGACGTGCTGCTTTTCATGTCCGCGGTCGCGGCCGTACAAGGCTCGCTGTCCGACCTGGTGGCGCGGATCGGCGCCGTGGTCGAGGCGGTCAAGACCTTCCAGCGATATCTGGAGGTGATGGCCCTGCCGGCCGACTCGGCCAGCGGTGAGCTGGTCGCGCCGGACCTGAGCCACTCCGTACGGTTCGAGGACGTCTGGTTTCGCTATCAGCCGGACGGCCCGTGGGTCCTGCGCGGCGTGAGCTTCGAGATCGCCGCCGGCAGCTCGGTCGCGATCGTCGGCGTCAACGGCGCTGGCAAGAGTACGCTCATCAAGCTGCTGTGCCGCTTCTACGAGCCCGAACGCGGCCGGATCCGGTGGGACGGCGTCGACCTGCGGCAGATCTCACCGGAGTCGCTGCGGCTGCGTTTGGCCGCGACTTTCCAGGATTTCATGTCATACGACCTGCCGGCGCGCGACAACATCGGTCTCGGTGACCTGTCGCGCCGCGACGATCTGACCGCGATCCGTACGGCCGCGGCACGTGCCGGCATCGACGACGCGATCTCGGTTTTGCCGCGCGGATACGACACCATGTTGAGCCGGATTTTCTTCGCGGACGACGACGAAGACACCCAGGAGCCCGGCGTCAGCTTCTCCGGCGGCCAATGGCAGCGGCTGGCGCTCGCGCGGTCGCTGATGCGTGACCGCGCGAGCCTGCTGATTCTGGACGAGCCGAGCTCCGGCCTGGACGCCGAAGCGGAACACCGTATTCACCAGACCCTCACCGAATTCCGCACCGGTCGCACATCCCTGCTTATTTCCCACCGCCTCGGCACCTTGCGCTATGCCGACCAGATCGTCGTGCTCGACGGCGGACTGATCACCGAACGAGGCGATCACGACGAGCTGATGGCGAAGGCCGGTGTGTACGCGCGGCTGTTCACCTTGCAGGGACAGGGATATCAGCCGGCGACACTGGCATAGCAAAAGCGAGCGCGTCCGGGTCCGACGCGCTCGCCTTGGGTTTTCCTAGCAGCCGCCGAGATAACGCTCGGAGCACACCTGCTTCTTGTAAATCGTACATTGGCCGTTGCAGTTGTTGACCTTGAGCGTGTAACGGTATTCGATCAACGCACCGGCCTCACAGCGCCTGACGGCGTTGGCGCAGGCGTCGCACGGCTCAGGTGCGAGGCAGGCCGCGGCGGTCGTCCGTGGCACCAGCCACCCGACGACCGTGTCGGCCATTTTCACGATGGACATGTCAATCCTCCTTTTTCGTTGAGAAATACCGACTGTCAACAGACGCCGGCCCAGTCGCCACGCCAGCAGATCTGCTTTTTGTAGATCGTGCACTGGCCGTTGCAGTTGTTGACCTTGAGCGTGTACTTGACCGGTGTGTAATAGCCGTTGAGACAGGCCATCGTCGGATTCGCACAGGCGTCGCACGGCTCAGGTGCGATGCACGCGGCCGCGGTGGTCTGTGGCACCAGCCACCTGACCACGGCGTCGGACAGTTTTGCGATGGACACGTGTCCTCCTTCTGTTGGAGTAACAGGACAAATCCGCGGCGCCGCTAGGCGCTCAGCCGGCGTACGACGACGCCGAGCAGGGTGTCGGCGGCGAGATAACCGGCCCGCCGCGAGTCGAAGCTGCGCGCCGAGTTGTCGCCGAGCACGACGAAACGATCGGCCGGCACGCGCGTGCCGGCGAGATTCGGCACCTCCGCCGGCACAACGTCGCCGGGCAACGCGACCGCGCGTTTGATCAGCCACGGTGGCTCGCTCTCGGGCAGCAACCCCTTTGGCGGCGCGAAAACGACGAGCTGGCGACGGCGGACCCAGCGCAGCGGCAGCTTGACGACGAGTACGCGGTCGCCCGCGCGCAAGGTCGGGATCATGCTGTCCCCCTCGACCGTGACCGCGACCAGCCGCGTACGCGCCAAGCCCACCGCCACGCCGAGCATGCCGAGCAGGACCAGCGCGGTCCTGATCATGCCGGGACTGGCATCGCCAACGCACCGAGCTTGGTGCCGCTGGCGAGTACGACCCCGTCGGTGTCGATCAGTGCGAAAGCCGGGAAACCCTCCACGCCGAAGGCCGTGGTGACCGGACCGCCGTCCTCCTCACGGACGACACGAGCGACCGCGCTCAGGCGCGCGACGTAGTCGGCCGCGTCGTCGACCGTGCCGGAGACGATCGCGAGGACCTGGTCGCGGTCGCGCTGCGCGGCCTGCTCGATGAACAGCGGCAGCCGTTCCTTGCACGGCGTGCATCCAGGGGTGAAGGCGCCGAGCAGCGTCGTGCCGGTCAGCGCGTCACGGCTGACGGCCGCGCCGTCGACGGTCGTCGCCTGGAAGTCGCCGATCCGCTGACCCGCCGCGTACATCGGCGCGGGGCCGTTGTCACCGAGCTTCGTGTTGAGGATGTCGGTGTGTTCGCGAAGGCGGCGGACGATGCCGATGCAGAGCAGGAGGTTGACGAGGCTGAGCGCGCCGACGACGGCGACAAATGCGGTCATGTGTGCTCCAGGGTGGGCACCCCGGTGGCCGATCCGGCCACCGGGGACGGATCGGAAAGTGCTAGCAACTACCCCGATAGCAGGTGCCGCAGGTGACCCGGCTGCAGTCGCAGCTGGCCGTACAGTCGCGCCGGTAACCGGCTCGACAACCCGATGTCGAGCAGTAGAAGTCGCCACAGGCGCAGGCACCGGCGGTGGTCGCCGGCACGAACAGGCCCAGCAGCCGGTCGGTCATCCGGCCCAGGGTTGCGGTCATGAGGTCTCCCCTCGTCGTAGGACGAGGGTCGAGTTTTCTGGAAGCCGCTAACATTTCGCTAAGCTGCGGCTTAGAGAGCGGTCCCCGCCTTCTCCTCGAAGATCAGCCAGGTGCGGGTCGACCGCACGCCGGCGAGCGCCTGCAGATGCTCCAGCACGACATCCCGCAGCGACGCGTTGTCCGGCGCACGTACGAGCAGCAGGATGTCGAAGTCGCCGCCGACCAGCGCCACGTGCTCGACGTACGGGATCCGCCGGAGGTCGTCGGCCATCGTGCGCCAGGCGGTCTGCTCCACGGTGATCATGATGTACGCGCTGGTGCCGAGGCCGGCCAGCCGTGGATCGATGTGCGCGCCGAAGCCGGTGATCACCTTCTCGGCGAGCAGCCGCTCGAGCCGCGCGTACGCGTTCGTACGGGAGATGTGCAGCCGCTCGGCCAGCGCGCGGATCGCCAGCCGGCCGTCCTCGGCGAGCGCGGCGAGGATCGAGCGGTCGACGTCGTCGAGCGCCGGGACCGTTCGTCTCAGCGGACCGCCGTGAGCCAGCCCACTTTCGGACGTTTGGCCTTTGGAGGCATCACCGTCGGACAGTTTGTCGCTCATTTCCTGGCCACCTTGAACACTCGGACGCGCGGACGCACGATCTCAGCATCATATGGTTGCGAGAGGTGGTGGTCGCCATGCCGCGTAAGAATCCGGCCGAGCTGCTGCCGTCGGCGACGCCGGTCCGGTTCGTCGCCGAGGACGCGTCGGCGGTCGACGAGCACGACGGCTACGCCGAGCCGCCGGGCGACCGGCTCCGCAAGGCGTATCGCCTGATGGTGATCGGCCGCCGCTTCGACACGCAGGCGACCGCGCTGACCAAGCAGGGCCGGCTCGCCGTCTATCCGTCCAGCAGCGGCCAGGAGGCCTGCCAGATCGGCTGTGCAATGGCACTGGGTCCGGCGGACTGGCTGTTTCCGACCTATCGCGACTCGGTCGCGCTGGTGGCACGCGGCGTCGCTGCCCCGGAGGTGCTGACGCTGCTGCGTGGCGACGCGCATTGCGGCTATGACCCGGCGGCCGTACGCGTCGCGCCGCAATGTACCCCGCTGGCGACGCAAACGCTGCATGCGACTGGTCTCGCGTACGCGCTGCGACGCCGTGGCGAGGACGCCGTGGTGATGGCTCTGGCCGGCGACGGCGCCACCAGCGAGGGCGATTTCCACGAGGCGCTCAACTTCGCCGCGGTGTGCGACGCTCCGGTCGTGTTCTTCGTCCAGAACAACGGTTATGCGATCTCGGTGCCGTTGGAGAAGCAGACCGCGGCGCCGGCGCTGGCGTACAAAGGCATCGGCTATGGCGTGCGATCCGAGCAGGTGGACGGAAACGACGCGGTGGCGGTGCTGTCCGTGCTCGACGCGGCCGTCGCGTACGCGCGTGCCGGTCATGGACCGGTGCTGGTCGAGGCGCACACGTATCGGATCGATGCGCACACCAACGCGGACGACGCGAGCCGTTATCGTGATCCGGCCGAGGTGCAGCGGTGGCGCGCCGCCGATCCGGTGCGACGGCTGGAAAAGCACCTCCTCGAGCGTGAGCTGCTGTCCGCCGAGGAGGTCGAGCGGTTTCGGGCTGACGCCGAGCAATACGCGGCGGACGTACGCGCTGCGCTCAACACCGAGCCGTCGCTCGATCCGCTTTCGTTGTTTGACAACGTTTATGCGCGGCCGACGCGGTTGCTGACCGCGCAGCGCGCCCAGGTCGCCGCTGAACTCAAGGAGGAGTCATGACTCAGCTCAGCATGGCTCAGGCGCTCAACGCGGCTCTCCGGGACGCTGTGAAGGACGACGACCGCGTCGTCATCCTCGGCGAGGATGTCGGTGCGCTCGGCGGCGTTTTCCGTATCACTGATGGCATCGCCGCGGACTTTGGCGACGACCGCTGCTTCGACACGCCACTGGCCGAGTCCGGGATCGTCGGTTTCGCGGTCGGCATGGCGATGGGTGGTTTCCGGCCGGTCGTGGAATTGCAGTTCGACGCCTTCGCCTATCCGGCTTTCGAGCAGATCACCTCGCACGTGGCGAAAATGCGCAACCGTACGCGCGGTGCGGTCGCACTGCCGATGGTCATCCGCATCCCGTACGCGGGCGGCATCGGTGGCGTGGAACACCATTGCGACTCCAGCGAGGCGTTTTACACCCACACGCCAGGCTTGCGGGTCGTCACCCCGGGATCCGCGCAGGACGCATACGACCTGCTGCGCGATGCGATCGACTCGGCCGATCCGGTCGTCTTCATGGAACCGAAGAACCGTTACTGGACAAAGGAATCCGTGTCGTTCAGCCGCGATTCGGCGCCAATGGACCAGGCGGTCGTACGCCGCCCCGGACGTGACGTGACGCTGATCGCGTACGGACCGATGGTCGCGACCGCCTTGGAGACGGCGGAGGCCGCGACGGCCGAAGGCTGGGACGTGGAGGTCGTGGATCTGCGCTCGCTCTCCCCCTTCGACGACGTGACCGTGAGTGCGTCGGTGCGGCGCACCGGCCGTGCCGTGGTCGTGCACGAGGCCGCGGGCTTTGGCGGTTATGGCGCGGAAATCGTCGCGCGCGTCACCGAGCAGTGTTTCCATTATCTGCATGCGCCGGTGTTGCGGGTGACCGGTCTCGACATCCCTTATCCTCCACCGAAACTCGAGCGCCACCAACTGCCGCACGTGGACCGCATCCTGGACACGATCGCGCGGTTGCAGTGGCAGGACCAGCCGGTGGTGGCCAGTGCCTGACTTCCTGCTGCCGGATCTCGGCGAAGGCCTGACCGAGGCGGCGATCGTCGGCTGGCTCGTCAAGGAAGGCGACGTCGTCACCGTCGACCAGCCGGTTGTCGAGGTGGAGACGGCAAAAGCCGTGGTCGAGGTGCCGAGCCCGTACGCCGGCGTGGTCACCGCGTTGCATGCCGAGGAGGGACAGACGCTGCAGGTTGGCGCCGCGTTGCTCGGCATCGGCGGCGGTTTCGACGAGCCCGGAGTCGAAACCAGCGGCAACGTACTCGTCGGATATGGCACCAGCACGACCACGCGCCGGCGGCGGCTTCGACAGTCAGTGCCACCTGTCATCTCGCCGCTGGTCCGGAAAATGGCCGCTGACAACGGTGTCGACCTGGCGAGCGTCGCGGGCACCGGACCCGGCGGAATCATCCGGCGCGCCGACGTGGAAAGCGCACTCGGCACCTCCGACGACATCAGAGTGCCGCTGCGAAAAGCCGTCGCCGACAAGCTCACCAGGTCTCGCCGCGACATCCCCGAGGCGACCGTCTGGGTCGACGTGGACGCGACCGAGCTGGTGGCGGCTCGTGCCGCGTTGAACGCGGCGCGGCCGGACCGTCCGGTGAGTTTGCTCGGCCTGGTCGCGCGGTTCACCGTCGCCGGTCTGCAGCGGTTTCCCGAGCTCAACTCCCGGGTCGACGGCGACGAGATCGTACGCCTGAAACGGATCCACCTCGGTTTCGCCGCGCAGACCGACCGCGGTCTGGTCGTGCCGGTCGTACGCGACGCGGCCACGCTGTCGACGCGCGAACTGTCGGCCGCGATCGCCGCGCGTACGTCGGCGGCTCGCGACGGCACGCTGGCGCCGCCGGACCTGACCGGTGGCACGTTCACGGTGAACAATTACGGCCTGTTCGGCGTCGACGGCTCGGCCGCCATCATCAACCATCCGGAAGCCGCGATCCTCGGCATCGGCCGGATCATCGACCGGCCATGGGCCGTGGAGGCAGTTTTGGCCGTACGCAAGGTGTGCGAGCTGACGCTGGCCTTCGACCACCGGGTCTGCGATGGCGGCACGGCCGGCGGCTTTCTGCGGTTTGTGGCTGACTGCCTGGAAAACCCGGTGACCGCGCTCGGCGACCTCTGACTTCAGGACAACCGGTTGGCCTCGACGCAGTCCAGAGCGTGCCGTACGGCGCCGGTGGCGACCACGATGTCACCAAGCATCGAGGCGGCCAGCCGCGGTGGTGTGTACGTGTAAGTCGGCAGCTGCGCCTCGATGTCGGCCAGCAGCGCACCGACGGAGTCGGCGACCGCGCCGGCGAGCACGACGAGCTCGGGGTTCAGGAGATCGCCGAGGCTCGCGACGATCCTGGCCATCCGGCTGGCGATCCTCGCGAGCACGGCGCGCGCCGCGGTGTCGCCGTTGGCCGCGGCGGCGAAGACCATCTCCGAGGTGACCGCCGAGGGGTCCGCGTCCGCGTACGCGGTCAGCAGCGGACTGTCGGCGATCGCCTCGGCACCCCACTGTCTCGCCAGCGCGGCGATCCCCTCGGCACTGCCGACGCCGCGTACCTGTTTGAGATAGGCCATCTCGCCGACGCCACCCTGCCGGCCGTGCAACAACCGGCCGGACTCGACGCAGCCGGCACCGACGCGTTCGCCGGCGATCAGCACGATCAGGTCGTCCACACCGCGCGCCACGCCGCGCCACCGCTCACCGAGCGCGGCGAGGTTGGCGTCGTTTTCCAGTTGTACGCTCCAGCCATAGCGCCGGGTGAGCGCACCGCTCAGGCCGATGTCGAAGATCCCCCAAAAGCGGTCGGTCGTGGTGACCTTGCCGGCGCGGTCGACCGGGGCCGGCACGCCGGCGGTGACCGCGAGGATCTGCTTCGCGCCGACACCGGCAGTGTCCATCGCCTGCCGCACCGCGCGGTCGATCGTGTCGACCCGCTCGTCCGACGGCATCAGCAGGTCGGAGAACGGCAGGCCGGATCTGGCCACCGTGTCGCCGTGCAGGTCGGCCAACAGCACGGTCGTCTTGGCCGCGCCGACATCGATGCCGAGCACATAGCCGGCGCGCTCGTTGAACTGGAACCGGCGCGACGGCCGGCCCTTGCTGGAGCGCTGGTTTTCCAGCTCCAGCACCCATCCCTGCTCGATCAGGTCCTGGCAGACGGCGTGCACGGTCGCGCGCGTCAGGCCGGTCGCGTCGACCAGTTCCGTACTCGTCAGCGGGGCGCCGCCGGCCAGCGCGCCGAGCACGCGGCGCGCGTTCACCTGGCGGATCAACTGTGGCATCGGACCCCTTGATTTCCCGGCGGTTTCGACCGATGATTTTATCGAGGGATTAAATATACAGCCTATATTAAAGGAGCGTCGTGTCTCCTCTCCAGCACGATCCCGACTGGTGGCGGCAGGCGGCCGTCTACCAGATCTATCCGCGCAGTTTCGCTGACTCTGGCGGCGACGGCATCGGTGACCTCGCCGGTGTCACCTCCCGGGTGCCGTATCTGGCGGCGCTCGGCGTCGACGCGGTCTGGCTCAGCCCGTTCTATCCGTCCGCGCTGGCCGACGGAGGCTACGACGTGGACGACTATCGCGATGTCGACCCGAAGCTCGGCACGCTGGCCGACTTCGACGAGATGGTCGCCGCCCTGCACGCCGCCGGCATCAGGGTGATCGTCGACATCGTCCCCAACCACTCCTCCAACCGGCACGTGTGGTTTCAGGAGGCGCTGAAAGCACCGAAGGGCTCACCGGCGCGCGACCGTTACATCTTCCGCGACGGCCGCGGTGCGGACGGCTCGCGGCCGCCGACCGACTGGAAGTCGGTCTTCGGCGGTCCGGCCTGGCAGCGCGTCGAGGACGGCCAGTGGTACCTGCATCTGTTCGCGCCGGAACAACCCGACTTCAACTGGAAAAACCGCGAGGTGCGCGACGATTTCCTGACCACACTGCGGTTCTGGTCGGACCGCGGCGTTGACGGCTATCGCGTCGACGTGGCCAACGGCCTCGCCAAAGACCTTCCTGATCCACTGCCGGACGACATCGCCGACTCGGCCGATCTGATGAACGGATCGTCGCGGCTGTGGGACCGGGACGAGGTGCACGAGATCTATCGCGAGTGGCGCAAGATCTTCGACGAGTACGACCCGCCGCGTACGGCCGTCGCCGAGGCGTGGGTCTCCACAGCCGAGCGCCGAGCCCGCTACGCGAGCCCGGAAGGTCTTGGCCAGGCCTTCAACTTCGACCTGTTGAAGGCAAACTTCGACGCCGCCGAGTTCCGCGAGATCATCACCGCCAACCTCGCGCAGGCCGCGACCGCCGGCACCTCGTCGACCTGGGTCTTCTCCAACCACGACGTCGTACGCCATCCGAGTCGCTATGGCCTGCCACGCGACACCGACGAAAACGCCTGGCTGCTGTCCGGCGGCACCCAGCCGCCGCTCGACCGCGAGCTCGGTCTGCGCCGCGCACGCGCCGCGACCCTGCTGATGCTCGCACTGCCGGGCTCGGCGTATCTCTACCAGGGCGAGGAGCTCGGCCTGCACGAGGTCGCCGACCTGCCGGCAGAGGCGCTGCAGGACCCGACCTTCCTGCGCTCGGAAGGCGAGGAGAAAGGCCGGGACGGCTGCCGCGTGCCGCTGCCGTGGACGACCGGCGGCCCGTCATACGGGTTCGGCGCGGGATCGGCGCACCTGCCGCAGCCGGCGTGGTTTGCCGAGTCGTCAGTGGAGGCCGAGGACCGCGACCCGGACTCGACGCTGGCGTTCTATCGCGAGGCGTTGCGGTTGCGGCATTCGTTGCGGGCAGACGAAAAGCTGGAGTGGTCGGACGCGACCGACACGGTTTTGCATTTTGTCCGGCCAAACGGCTGGCACTCGGTGACCAACTTCGGCCCGGACGCCATCGAGCTCCCGGCCGGCGAGGTTGCCGTCACCAGCGGCCCGCTTGATGACGGCAAACTGCCGGCGAACACCACGGCCTGGGTCGTCGTGCGCTAGTGCGGCTATTTGCCGAAGCCGTGGTGCCGGATCCGTTCGACATTGCCACGTACGGCGAACCAGCCGACGACCAAGGCGACCACGATCAACGGAATGCAATAGACGACGATCTTGCCGGTGCTTCCGTTGAACCAGGTCATCACCAGCACCAGAAAGAGAAACCCGAGGGTCACGTAGTTGGTGTAGGGCGCACCCGGCAGCCGGAAGTCGGGCCGGACGATGTCGCCGCGGTCCACCGCGCGTTGCATCGCCAGGTGCGCGATCATGATCATCGACCACATGCCGATGATGCCGACCGCGGACAGCTCGGTGACGATTTCGAAGGCGTCGTGCGGAAGAAACGCGTTGAGCACGACACCGACCAGATAGATCGTGGCGGTGAGCAGGATGCCGGCGTACGGCACGCCGGTCCTGCTCATCCGCGACAGCAGCCGCGGCGCCGATCCGTTGAACGCCAGCGAACGCAGCACGCGGCCGGTGGTGTAGAGGCCGGAGTTGACGCTGGACAGCGCGGCGGTCAGCACCACCAGGTTCATGATCGCGGCGGCGCCCGGCACGCCGATCTTGGACAGCAATGTGACGAACGGGCTTTCGCCGGCCTTGTAGATGAACGACGGCAGGAGCATGACCAGCAGCAGCACCGAACCGACGTAGAAAACGGCGATCCGCCAGCCGACCGAGTTGACCGCCTTCGGAATGACGCGCCGCGGGTTGTCGGTCTCGCCGGCGGCCACGCCGACCATCTCCACGCCGGCGTACGCGAACACCACACCCTGCAGGATCATCAGCACGGCGAGGAAACCGGCCGGGAAGAAGCCGCCGTGCTCGAAGATCAGCTGCGGACCGGTCGTGTAGCCGCCGACCTTGACCCGCATGACCAGCGTGACGATCGCGATCAGCATGAAGACGACCAGCGCGGCGACCTTGATGGCGGCAAACCAGAACTCCAGTTCGCCGAACACCTTCACCGACACCAGGTTCACCGCGAGCACCACGCCGAGCGCGATCAGCGCCGGGATCCACTGTGGAACGTCCGGCGCGAAAAACTTGACGTATACGGCGGCGGCGGTCACGTCGCCCATGCCGCTGCAGGCCCAGTTGAGGAAATACATCCAGCCGGCGAAATAGGCCGCCTTCTCGCCGATGAACTCGCGAGAGTATGACACGAAGGAGCCGGAGGTCGGCCGGTGCATGACCATCTCCCCCATGGCCCGCACGACCAGAAACGCGATGGCACCGGCCAATGCGTACACCAGCATCAACGCGGGACCGGCGCTGTGCAGCCGGCCGCCGGCGCCGAGGAAGAGCCCGCTGCCGATCGCCCCGCCGATGGCGATCATCTGCACCTGGCGGTTGCCCAGGCCCTTCTTGTATCCCTCGTCCTCGAATACCGTCAGGTCGGTCCTGGACTGGTATCCCAGCTTGCCGGTGTCTTCCGCGCGTTGCGCCATCGCGTAAAGGACTCCTTACCTTTTGCTTTGCTGTCAACAAAGACGGGCGTGTCGGGCCGAAGGCCGACAGCCTAGCCGCCAGCCACAACCGACACGCTCCTGGTGTCGACTCATTCTGCGATCGCCGTGCGCGTACGGCGAGTCGGCCAGCGGCTACAGCGCAAAACCGCGGCCTGATCAGGCCAGTCGTTCGGCGATCACCATCGGCGTGTCGGGATGGTCGCCGCGGTCGATCGCCGCGCGCTCGGACGCCTGGATCAGGCCGAGATCGCACAGGATACGCGCGGCGGCGCGCCAGCATTCGGCGCCGTCCAGGCCCTGGTCGTGCCGAGCGCGGCCGAGTCCCCACAGATGCTCGGCTTCCCAGTAGGTGCCGCGATAACCGCTGGCGCGGCCGGTTTCCAGTGCCTGCTGGAAAATCTCGGCGGCGCGCGCCGGATCGCCGGTCAGCCGGCGCACCTCGGCGAGGCCGCCGAGGGTCATCACCTCGTTGATCCAGATGCCACATTTGCCGGACAGCGCAACGGCTTCGGTGTGCGTGCGCACCGCCTGCTCGTACGCACCGACCGACTGGTATGTCAAGCCGATCGTCGTCAGGCAGGACGCGGCGCGAGCGATGTTCCCGCATCGCCGCGCGACCGCGACGGCTTCGCGCAGGATGGCCAACGCCTTCTCCTGCCGGCCGAGCAACCGGTGCGCGGCACCGAGGCCGTGCAACGAAAGTGCCTCGCCGTCACCGTTTCCGCCGCGCCGCCACGCACGTACGGCGTTTTCCAACGGTCCCAACGACTCCTCGATCCGGCCGAGTGTCATCAGCGACCAACCGAGGTCGTTGCCGGCCAGTGCGCCATGCAACGGATCGCCGGTCTGCTCGGCGGCACGCCGGGTCAGCTCGGCGAGCGACAGGTGGTCGCGCCACCGGCCGCGATATTCCAGCAGCAGGCTGAGCGGTGCCGCCAGGTTCATCACCAACTCGGGATCGTCGCGCACCGCCCGACCGGCGGTGACCAGCAGGTTTTCGCGCTCGGCCGCCAACCACGCGGTCACCTCAGCCGCGGTGCTCAGCCGTACGCCGGCATGCCGCGGTTTGTCGACCGGCGCGACGCGCAGCCGCCACTCGTACGCCGGCATGATCGTGCGCAACCCCGACGTTGCCGAGCCGACATAGCAGTGCATCGCCCGAAGCCGTGCCTCGGTCCGCTCGTGGGCGGATTCCTCGGCCGCCGCGCGTTCCCTCGCGAACAGCCGAAGCAGGTCGTGCAGCCGGTAACGACGGGTGTGCGAGGTGGTGGCGAGCTGCACGTCGACCAGCTCATCCAGCAGCGTCTCGGCACGGTCGACCGGCACGTCCGCGATGGCCGCCGCCACAGGCACCGACACGTCCACGCCGTCGAGAAGTCCGAGCAGCCGGAACATCCGCGCGGCCGCCGGTGTCGCGAGGTCGGCGTAGCTGACCGCGAAGCTGGTGCGTACGCTCCGGTCGTCCGCCGCCAGCTCGGACAGCCGGCGGTCCTCGACCGCGAGCCGGTCCACCAACGTACGGACCGTCCAGCGTGGCCGCGTCACCAGCCGCGCGGCGGCGATGCCGATCGCCAGCGGCAGCCGGCCGCAGAGCCGTACGACCTCGTCGGCCGCGGCTGGATCGGCGGCCAGCCGGCCGGCGCCGGCGATCCGGCTCAGCAAAGCCGCCGCTTCGGTGTGGTCGAGCGCGTCGAGCTGGTGTGTCGCCGCGTCCAGTGAGGTCAGCGCGCGGCGCCCAGTCACGAGGACCGCGCAGGTCGCACCGCCAGGCAGCAGCGGCCGCACCTGAGCCGTGTCATACGCGTTGTCCAGCACGACCAGCAGCCGCAGGTTGTGCGTGAGGCTGCGAAAAAGCGCGCCTGCCTCGACCTCGCCGGCTGGCACCGAACCGGCCGGCAGCCCCAGCGACCGGAGAAACCGCGCCAGCACCTCGGCCGGCTCCAGCGGTCGTACGTCCGGCGTCGAGCCGTGCAGGTCGACGTACAGCTGGCCGTCCGGAAACCGGCCGGCGATCTGGTGCGCGGTGTGGATCGCCAGCGTCGACTTGCCCGCGCCACCAGGACCGGAGATCGCCACCACTGGATGTCTTTCCAGCGCGCGCGTGATCCATCGCGACTCGGCGACCCGGCCGGTGAAGGTGGCGAGGTCTGGCGGCAGCTCACGCGGCACGGTCCGCGCCGGCTCCGGATCCAGCGCCGGATCGTTGGTCAGGATCGCGTGCTCCAACTCGCGCAGCGCGGCACCGGGTTGCTGGCCGAGATCGACGGCCAGCAGCTGCCAGTCGGCACGGAAGACCTCGAGCGCTTCGGCCGACCGGCCGAGCCGGTAGAGCGCGAGCATCAGCTGGCCGCGCAGCCGCTCGGCGTACGGATGCTGCTCGACCAGACCGGCGACCTCGGCGACGACGGCCGCGTGCCGGCCGCGCGTCAGCTCGGCGTCGATCCGGTCGGCCGCGGCGGTCTGGCGCAGGTCGTCCAGCCGCGCCGCCTCCTCGCGGACGACCGGCAGATCCGCCAGTCCGGCGAAGGCCGGTCCACGCCAGTCACGAAGCGCGTCGGCGAGCAACCGCGCGCGGTCCGCGAGGTCGCCGCTCGCCTTGGCCGCCTCCACCAGCTCCTCGAAGCCGGCGGCGTCCAGCTCGCCGGTGCCTACGACCAGGCGAAAGCCGGTCGGCGTACGGACGATCCGGTCGGCGTCGCCGAGCGCTCGGCGCAGCTGGTGGACGTAGATGCGCAGGCTGTCCGAGGCCGACGGCGGCGGCGCGCCGCTCCACACCGCGTCGATCAGCTCGCCTGCCGGCACCGTCGCGTTTGGCCTGGTCAGCAGTGCCGCCAGCAGTGCGCGCAGCTTTGGCGTGAGGCGTATCGGTCCGGTCCGCTTCGACACCTCCGGCGGACCGAGCACGCCGAACCGCATGCCACCACCGTTCACGCCGACGACAACGAACCTTCAACAGCACCATCCCACACTCGCGCACGTCAGCCCCGGCGAAAGACGGAGAAGCACCTTCATGCACCCCGACTACGACATACCTGGCGTTCTCCCCCAGCGCACCGCGCCACAGCGGCCACGTGCGATCACCACGCTGCGATGGCTGCTGGCTGTCGCGGCGGTCCTGCTGGCCGCGGTGATCCTGCTCGATCTCGTCGCGGGGATCGGACTGGTCGTGACACGGCGCGTCACGAGCGGTCTCTACCAGTCGGTGGCGAGCTATGGCGTGGCCATCGGCCTCGCGCTGCTGCAGGCGGTCGCGTTCGGCGTACTCGCCACTGTCATCGTCCGGCGCGGTGTGTGGCTGCGGGTCGCGCAGTTCGCCGTACTCGGTGCGGCGGTCTGGGAAGGCGCCAGCCGGTTCGCGTTCTTCGTCGTGAACACCGCCTTCAACCTGCGGTATTTCGACTGGAGCGGCGCCGCGGTCTGCCTCTGCTTCCTTGCCGCCGGCTGCCTGAGCGTGGCGGCCATCCTGTTGCTGGCGTCCCGAGATGTCGTGGCCTGGCAAGCGGATACACCGCCAGCGTTGAGGAATCGTTGATATCTGAATGGGTCTAGACCCGACTTGTCGACCCGTGAGACGGTGAGGCTGGTAAAGAGAGCCTGACGCACTCACGGGGGGTGCCGTGCAGTTCAACGTCCTGGGACCGTTCGAGGCCTGCCGATCCGGCGGTCCGGTCCAGCTGTCGCCGAAGCTGCGATCCCTGCTCGCCGCCTTGCTGTGCCGGCCGAACACCGCTGTCGCGGTCGACACGCTCATCGACGTCGTGTGGGGTGCCGACCCGCCACCGTCGGCCGCCGGCAGCCTGCGGATCTACGTCCATCACCTGCGACAGGCCGTCGGCGCGCACCGGATCCGCCGCGAGGCGGCCGGCCTCAGCCTGCGCGTACGGCCGGAGGAGCTGGACGCCACGGCGTTCAACCGGCTGGCGACGCGCGGCCGAGCCTGTGTGGTCGCCGGCGATGTCGAGGCCGGCGCCGCGCTGCTGGACGAGGCGATGCGGCTGTGGCGCGGACCGGCGTACGCGACGCTCGGCGATTCACCGCTCGTACGCGAGGAAGCCGCGCGGCTCAACGAGCAGCGACAGGCGGTCGCGACCGAGCTGGTGGAAGCACGTCTGGTGCTCGGCCAGCACGCCGAGGTCGTCGGTGAGCTGGAGTCGCTGGTGCGTGAGCATCCGTCTCGCGAGGACCTGCGAGCGCAGCTGATGACCGCGCTGCACCGGCAGGGTCGTACGGCCGAGGCGCTGGCCACGTATCGAGACGCGTGCCGGTCGTTGGCCGACGACCTCGGCCTGGAGCCAGGACCACGGCTGCGCCGGCTGGCCGAGGCGATCCGCGCCGGCAACCTGCCAGAATCGCCGCCGCCGACACCGGCCGAGCTGCCGGCCGCGCCGGCGACCTTCACCGGACGGCTTGCCGAGCTGTCCGCGCTCGAGGCATCGATGCCGGCCGCGCTGGTCACCGGCGTGCCTGGCGTCGGCAAGACCGCGCTCGCGCTGCACTGGTCGCACCGCGTCGCCGACCGCTTTCCGGACGGCCAGCTCTACGTCGACCTGCGCGGTCACGACGAGCCGCTGACGGCAAGTGCGGCACTCGGCCGGCTGCTGCCGCGGCTCGGCGTCGCGGCCGGCCGCGTGCCGGCCGACACCGACGAGCGCTGCGCGTTGTTCCGCAGCACCGTACGCGAGCGGCGGCTGCTCATCGTGCTGGACAACGCGGTGTCCGCGGAACAGGTGCGGCCGCTAGTGCCGGCCGGTCCAGGATGCGCGGTCGTGGTGACCGCTCGGCGGCGGCTCGCCGGACTGGTCGCCGACGGCTTCCGGTTCGTGCCGCTCGGCGTACTCACCGACGACGAGACGATCGCGCTGCTGTCCGATGTGATCGGCGCGGACCGCATCGCCGCCGAACCGGCCGCCGCGCGGCGGTTGGCAAGGCTCTGCGACCGGTTGCCGCTGGCCGTACGGATCGCCGCGGCGAAGCTGGCCACCAGGCCGGCCTGGACTCTCGCGGAGCTGGCCGAACGGCTCACCGGCGAACACGGCCGGCTCGACCAGCTGCACGGCGACGACTGGCACGTGCGCGCCAGCTTCGAGCTGTCCTATCGCGACCTGCCGCCGCGGCTGCGCACCGCGTTTCGCCGGCTCGGCCTGCTGGACGCGCCGGCCGGTGTCGCGCCGTGGACGCTCGCCGCGTTGCTGGACACCGATGCCGATGACGCCGAAGAGCTGGCCGAACGGCTCGTCGACGCGCAGCTCATCCAGCCACTCGGCACCGACGCCGCCGGCCAGCCGCGATATCGCTTTCACGACCTCATCCGGTTGTACGCGGCCGAACGCGCGGAGATCGAGGAACCGCCGGCCGAGCTCACCGCTGCGGTGCGACGCGCGTACGAGCGGCTGGTCCGCGGCCTGTCGAGCGGACCCGCCGACTGGCTGCGGTCCGAGCGGCACACCGTCGCGGCCGCGATGGCCGACGCGACCGGCCGAGGCCTGGACGAGCTGAGCTGGCGGCTCGCGGTCGGCACGACGCGGCTGCGACCGGTCCCGGTGAGCGTCGGCCTGCGGCTCGACTCCGTGCCGGGGTCGGTCAGCCGGCAGCACACGCTGCTGTTCGAACGGCTCGGTCACGCGCGCGAACGCGTCATGCGGCTCGGCCGCTCGGCGATCCGCGAGCACCGGCTCGGCCAACCCGGCTGGTCGAGGCCGGCTGACCTGCGGCAGGCTCAGGCATTGCTCGCCGAGGCCGACGACGTCACCGCGGCGGCGTACGACCTCGGCCGCCTCGCCACCGCCGCGCTCCGCGCCAGCCGAGCCGGCGAGGCGATCGACCTTCTGGACGAGGCCGCAGCGCTGGTGCCGGCGAACGTACGGCAGCTGCGCATCATGTTCTTACGCGCGATCCGTGCCTTCTACGTGCACCAAGGACGCGCCGGCGAAGCCGTCCACCTGGCCGCCAGGACCGTCGAGCTGGCGCGTGCGTTCGGCGATCCGCGGTCCGAGCCTGGCGCCGTACGCGGTCTGGCGGAGGCACAGCTGGCGGCCGGCGACCGGGATGCCGCGTGGTCCACTGTGGACAGTGCGATCCGGCTGGCGCGACAGACCGGCCAGCGTAAGGCCGAAGGTCGTGCGCTGCTGACCCTCGCCGACATCGACGCGGAGCACTCCGCGGACCACCTCAACGCCGCGGCGACGGTCTTCGCGGCCGCTGGCGCCGACGAGTGGCACCGCAGCACGCTCCTGCGCGTCGCCACTGGCTAGTGGTCTAGAGCGGCGCGTTGATCGTCGTAAACGTCAACGACGGTCCGGAAACGCTCACCTGGCGGAAGTCGCCGTCGCCGAGCACGTACTCGCCGAGCTTGGTCCGGCTGAGGCTGCCGATCGCACCGGGGATCGGTTGGAACGTACGACATCCGTCGGTGCTGATCACCGGCCTGCCGTTCGCGTTGGAGACGACGCTGCCGCCGGGTCCCGGCAGCAGGTCGCTCAGCGAATCCGTGACGTGGCGGCGTACGGTCGTCCAGCTCCGACCACCGTCAGAGCTGCGGAAGATCGCCAGGCCGGTGAGACCGTCGCGCGTCATCGCATAACCGACGTAGCCGTCGGTCGTGATCAACGACTCGACCGGCGTGCGCTGGAACGGCGCGGGCAGCAGCACCGGCCGCCAGCTCCGGCCACGATCGGGACTGATCCGCGCGGTGCCGCCGTTTGGCGTCGTACGCTCGACCAGCCAGAGCGAGCCGTCCGGCGCGAGGATCGGTGCCTGGTCGTCGGTGACCATCCCGATGCCGCCGCGGCCGGCCAGCTGCGCCTCCTGGCCGGTGTGCGGATTGATCGCGGTCAGCACGGCATTGTCGCCGATCGACGGCCAGACCAACCATCCCGGCGGCACGGCGTCGACGGTGGCGGCACCTGGCCGGCGGCTCCAGCTGCGGCCGTCGTCATGCGTGACGTAGTCGCACATCAGCGCGTCGTGCGGACCGAGCGGCCGGATGCCGACACAGCTGCCGCGCTGGCCAGGTGCCTGGTAATAGCGCCAGGTCCGGCCGCCGTCGGCGGTCACCGCGTAATGCAGACCATCGTCATCGACATCGCAGGGACCGCCGAGAAAGAAGAGATGGAAGACCAGCTTGTCGGTGACCGGAAAGAACATGCACGGATACGACCGTGCCGGCGGCTGGATCTGTTTGGTGACAACGGATCCGTGCACCGGCACCGCGGTGTCGGCCACCACGGCCGCCGGCCGGACCGCCATGACGAAGCCGGCGATCACCACCGCGAGCGCGACGACCGCCGCGGCGGCGATGCCAAGCTTACGACGCGTCATGGCGCACTTCCGTAGATCCGCTTACAGGGATTGTCCCAGCCGGTCGGACAGTAGGCGTACGAACCGCGGCGCGTCGTCGAGCTCGCCGCCTTCGGCCAGCTGCGCCATGCCGTATACGAGCTCGACGGTCTCGCCGAGCTTCGCCTTGTCGGCACCGGCGGCCAGCGCCTCGCGCAGGCCGGTCAGCAGCGGATGGCCGCCGTTGACCTCCAGGATCCGCTTGACCGGCGGCAACGACGTCCCCATCGCGCGATACATCTTCTCCATGGCCGGCGTGAGGTCGTCGGCGTCACCGACGATGCAGGCCGCCGAGGTGGTGAGCCGCGCCGACAGGCGTACGTCCTTGACGGCGTCGCCGAGCGATTCCTTCATCCAGGCCAACAGCTCGGCGAACTCGTCGCTGTCCGGCTTTTCTTCCTCAGCACCGAGATCCACCGCACCTTTGGCGACCGACTGGAACTGCTTGCCGTCGAAGCCGTCCACCGCGTCGACCCACATCTCGTCGATCGGATCCGTCAGCGCGAGCACCTCGTAGCCTTTGTCGCGGAAGGCCTCCAGATGCGGCGAGTTCTCGATGGCCTGCCGGGACGCGCCGGTCATGAAATAGAGGTGCTGCTGGCCGTCCTTCATCCGCTCGACGTACTGGCGCAACGTCGTCTGCTCGGACGCGTCGTGCGTCGACTCGAAGGAGCAGATGTCCAGCAGCGCGTCACGGTTTTCGCTGTCGCTGAGCAGACCTTCCTTGACCGCCTTGCCAAACTGCTGCCAGAAGGTCGCGTAGCGCTCTGCATCGTCGGTCATCATGGTCTTCACCGTCGACAGCACCTTCTTCACCAGCCGCCGCCGGATGAGCTGGATCTGCCGGTCCTGCTGCAGAATCTCGCGCGACACGTTGAGCGAGAGGTCCTGCGCGTCGACGACACCTTTCACGAAACGCAGGTATTCCGGCATCAACGCTTCGCAGTCGTCCATGATGAAGACGCGCTTCACATAGAGCTGTACGCCGCGTTTACGGTCACGCATGAAAAGATCGAGCGGCGCGCGCGAGGGGACGAACAGCAGAGCCTGGTATTCGAACGTGCCTTCCGCCTGCATGCGGATCGTCTCGAGCGGATCGCTCCAGTCGTGGCTGATGTGCTTGTAGAACTCGTGATACTCGGCGTCGGTCACCTCCGACTGCGGCCTGGCCCACAACGCCTTCATCGAGTTGACGGTCTCGGTGGCGTTGTCGGCCGACCTCATTCGGATCGGCCACCGGATGAAGTCGGAATAGCGTTTGATGATCGTACGCAGCGTCGACGCCGACGTGTAGTCGGCCAGTTGGTCCTCCGCGTCGGCCGGCTTCAGGTGCAGCGTCACCGCGGTGCCTTGCGGCGCGTCCGACACCGGCTCGACGGTGTACGTCCCCTCGCCTTCCGATTCCCACCGCACACCTTCGTCGCTGCCAGCGCGGCGTGTCACCAAGGTGACCCTGTCGGCTGCCATGAAGCTGGAGTAGAAGCCGACGCCGAACTGTCCGATCAGCTCCTGCGAGTCCTTGCTTTCCTTGAGCCGGCGCAGAAAGTCGGCCGTGCCGGACCTGGCGATGGTGCCGATCAGGCCGACCACCTCGTCACGGCTCATGCCGATGCCGTTGTCGGTGATCGTGAGCGTACGCGCCTGCTCGTCGACGGTGAGGGCGATGTGCAGGTCGGAGGTGTCGGCGTCCAGCTCCTTGTCCCGGTAAGCCTCCAGCCGCAGTTTGTCCAGTGCGTCCGAGGCGTTCGAGATCAGCTCGCGAACAAAGATGTCCTTGTTCGAGTAGATCGAGTGGATCATCAACCGGAGCAGCTCGCGCGCCTCGGACTGAAACTCATGCGTCTCGATCGGTTTGGTCATACCTGCGATTTTAGGCCGCGCTTGGAACCGAGCGGCCGATGGGTGAGTCAGCGTCTGTTTCTCGTCGAACGCGGTCGAACCGCTGTGTTCACGGTGACAGTGCGGTGACGGCAATGGCGTCGAAGTCATGGATCGCCATGACGCGCACGATCATGCACGGCCGAGCTTGGAGCGAAGCCTTCAGCAGTCGGTGGATGCCGTCCAGGATCACGATTTGACCATCTTCACGTAGGTAGGCATCCACCGGGTGCCGGAGGTCGGCGGCTTGAGTGCGTTCCCACTGCGATTGGTGCCGCGCGGGATCCGCCGCAACCTCGTTTGGTGAGACCTGGAAAGGAACTCCGTTCACGGACCAGAATGGCAGGCTCAGGTGCCAAGCCAGCTCGTGTGTCGCGATGACGTGTCTCGGAAGGTCCAGAGCGCGCAGCAGGTCGACATCCCAGTGGAAGTCCAGGATGACGTCGCGCAGCGACTGTGGCACCTGGTCTCGGAGTGGAAATGGGACGCGTCGAGACATGCTCTCACTATCGCATCGAGAGAAAGCCGCGCTATGACGGCCAGTTGTCCTGGTGGATACGGTGGTCGCTGGCCAGCCAGAACCAGTGGTGCATCTTCCCGGCCGGGTCGGTGGCGAAAACGTGCTGTTCCTTGGCTTCGAAGTTGAAACCGGCTGGATCGCCGGCGACAGTGTCCGGTGTGCCGATCGCCGCCGTCGTCCAGTCGTCCGCCGCGACCAGGCCGTCCTGGTGCACGATGATGTGTGCGAGGTGGTCGTTTGCCAGGTTGCGCGCGAAAACGTGGCGTTCGTCGCCGTAGGTGAATTCCAGCGGGTTGCCGGCCGCCGATACGCCGGTCAGAGCGGTGAGGTCACGCCAGCCGGAGGTGCCGGCGATCTGGTCGTACGACCACAGCCGCAGGTGGTTGTCGGTGCCGCGGATCACCACGTCCTGCACGTTTTCCTGAGAGTCGGCGCCGTACGGACGTGCGTCCGCGCCAAACTGGCCGCCGAGGTTCCGGTTTTGCAGATGCGCCGGATCGCTCGGCTGCCACCACCACTGGTGCAGCGCGCCGTCGGAGCCGACCGCGAAGACGTTCTGCGTCTTTCCCCAAACGTACGCGATCGGGTTGCCGGCGATGTCGCCTTTCCAGCTGTCGGTCACGACTTTCTGTGTGCTGCCGTTGTAGAAGAGGTGTTGCAGTTGATGGTCGGCGCCGCGCGCGAAGACATGTTGTTGATTACCGTACGAGAAACCGGCCAGGTCTCCGGAAATCGCCGCCGTGGCACCGCTTTTGACCGTCCAGTCGTCGTGGTACCAGACGTTCGCGGTCGGCTCGTACCAGGCGTGTTGCACGTGTCCGTTGGTGCCGATCGCGAAGACGTGGACCTGGTTGCTGCCGACGTACGCGAGCGGCCGGCCGGTGACCGGCGCGTCCGTCGCGACCGCCACCTCCTGCACGGCGGTGTAGCCGGCTTTCCAGAAACGGCGCCGAAGCTGGCCGTTGGCGCCGACGAAGAACACCTGCTGCGAGCCGAGGTAGACGACCGCCGGCGAGCCGGTCGTCGAGCTGGCGCCGGGGTCACCGGCGGCCGGTGTCTGCACCACACCTGGCGCGCGGCCGATCGCCGCGAAAAGCGTACGCGCGGCTTGGATCGTGCTCGTCGGCTTGGCGGTGGCCCACGCGCGCTCGGCCAGCGGCCGGTCCAGGATCAGCAGATCCTGCTCCAGCGGACCGGGCGGCTCGTGCATGCCGCCGTGCCAGGTTTCCAGCTTGATGCCGTCCATGTTGGGGCTGTCGGCCGGGATCGTCTGCTCTCCGTGGAAAACTCGCGGGTCGAAGGTCCACAGGTCGGCGTCGGTGGCGTTCTTGGCGTTCGGCTGGTGCTCGTTGAAATAGAGATGATCCTGGTTGGAGTTGATCAGGTGATGGCCATCGGCGATCAACTGCGCCGGCGTCAGACCGTACGCGATCCAGTGATCGATGACGACGTCCGGGTTGACCTTGACCGCCTGCGTCGGCACCAGGTCGTCGTTCCACATCCACATCTGCTTGCCGTGCGACTTGGCGATCGTGTCGACCTGGTTGAACACGTCGTTGTACATGGCCGCGGCGGGATAGAGCTCGGACGGATATTTCGCTTTGGCCGCCGCGTAAAGTTGCGGCGCGTTGGCCGAGGTGACCTTGTCGTTGCGCAGGAACCACATCGGATATTCATCGCCGCCGGCATGCCAGTAAGGCGCTGTCTGCAGGCTCATATAGTGCTCGATCTGGTCGGTGGCCCACTTCACCGCGTCCGGTTTGGTGATGTCCAGAGTGGTCGGTGACGGCCTCGGACCCGGACACGACTCACAGCCCTGGTCTCCGCACCGGCACGGCACCACGTTGAGCTGGTAGTCCGGTGGCACGGTCGGTGTTTTCGGCGGTGCGTTGTAATGCGTGGTGTTGAACCAGCCGACGAACTGCACGTGATATTGCTTGGCCACCTGCTGGATCCGCAGGATCTGCGCGTCAGTCAGGCCGGACAGCGCCGAGCCGGTGGTGAGCACGTCCAGCTTCACGTACGACATGTCCCGCACCAGGTTGACGAACCAGCCGGCCGGAAAACTGTCCAGGCTCACCGAAATGCCGCGCACCTTGTAGCGTGGCCAGTCCGCGATGCTCGCGGCCGGCAGCGTACGCTTCTGCCGCAGCATCTGCAGGACGGTACGCGTCCCCCAGAAAGCACCGGTCTCGGTCGGCGCGCTGATCGCCAGCACCGGCGCGATCGTCAGGCCATATCCTTCGGTGCCGAGTCGGTTGTCGGCGTTTCCGAGCGACATCGTGATGTCCCCCGGCTGCGCTGTCGACGGCGCGCCGAACACCACCGCCGGTGTGACGCCGTCGAGTCCGCCGGCGATGTCGTCGGCAAACGTACGCGCGTCGGTGGCGAGTTGGCTGTCGGCGGTGGCGTTCACCACGATGCGGCCGTTTCCGGTCCAGGCAAAGCCATCTCCGGCGGCCGCGGTCACCGACTGCAGGCTCGGCACGGTCTCCGGCAGGCCGGCCACCGCCGCCTGCGTCGCGGTCAGGCCCGCCCCGACCAGCGTGGCGACCACACCGATCGAGACGATCCAGCGCGAAAGTCTTCGTGTGGACATGGCTCTCCTTACTAGAGAACGGTGAAACCCACTAGAGAACGGCGAATGCCTCGTCGACGGCCTGCAGCGTCTCCTCGACGTGCGCGGCCGTGTGTGCCGTCGACAGGAACCACAGGCCGCGTGGCACGGTGTTGATGCCACGATCCAGCAGCAGCTCGTGCAGCCGCGCCATCCGCGGCCGGTCGCACGCGGCGAAGTCACGGTAGTCGCGTACGTCCGAACTTTCGGTGAGGTAGACCTGGAAAACCGCGCCTGGACCGGAGACCAGCACCGGTAGGTCGTGCCGCTCGGCGGCCTCGCGGATGCCGGCCATCAGCCACTGGCCGACCTGGTGCATCGGTGGATAGATCGTGTCGCGCTGTTCGTCCAATGTGGACAGCACGGCGGCGGCCGCGGCCATCGCGACCGGCTGCGAGTTGAACGTGCCGGCATGCGCGACCCGGCCGTCGGCGATCGCGTCCATCACCGGCGCGCGGCCGGCGATCGCGGACACCGGCATGCCACCGGCCATCGCCTTGCCGAAGGCGGCCAGATCCGGTGTGACACCGAAAAACTCCTGCGCGCCGCCGGCGGCCAGCCGGAAACCGGTGATGATCTCGTCGAAGACCAGCAACGCGCCGGCCGACGTGCAGAGATCACGCAGCCCTTCGAGGAAACCCGGCACCGGCATGATCGCGCCGGTGTTGCACAGCAACGGCTCGCAGATCACCGCGGCGATCTGACCGTCGAACCGCGAGAAACACGCGCGTACGGCGGCGAGATCGTTGTACGGCAACACGATCAGATCGTCGCCGGCATGTGGCGTCAGCCCGGCCGAGCCCGGCACCGCGTTCGGCCGTGCCGCCTCGCCGGCCAAGGCGAGGTCAGGGTGCACGCTGTAGAGCACCGGATCGAGCCAACCGTGGTAGTTTCCTTCGAACTTCACGATTTTCGGCCGTCCGGTCAGGCCGCGCGCCAGCCGCAGCGCGCCGTGTACGGCCTCCGACCCGACCGTGTTGAAGCGGACTTTCTCGGCTCCGGGCACCATCGCGCAGATCCGCTCGGCGACCTCGGCCTCCAGCTCGTGCTGCGCCGAGTACGCGACGCCGCGCGCGACCTGCTCGGTGACCGCCTTCACCACCACCGGAGCCGCGTGGCCGAGCAGGTTGGGTCCCTGGCCGAGCACGTAGTCGAGCAGCCGATTTCCGTCCACGTCCCACATTTGCGCGCCAGCGGCGCGGTCGATGAACAACGGCGTGCCGGCCATCCGCCGCGCGTCGCTGGAGACGCCGCCGGCGATCGTGCGGCAGGCACGCGCGTACAGTTGCTCGGCACGGACCCGGCTCGGCATGTCGTTGCCTCCTTGGAAAAGTCAGCCGGACAGCGATTCCGGCGCGATTTTGTCCGGCAGCAGCCGAAACTGCAGCCGCGGCCGGCCGCCGCCAGGTGACGGCTGCGGTGGCAGCGGCCAGGCCAAGCCCGCCTCCACCAGCTGCTTGAGCATCCGCCGGCCGGTACGGTCGGTGACCTCCAGCGCGGCACTCACGTCTTCCACGTCCACGACCAGCGCGTCCGGCTGCGCGGCAAGGATCCGCTCGAGCACCTGCGCCGCGCGCGACTGCTCGCTCGCCGGTGGCACCTCGCGCGGCGCCGAGACCGACAGCAGCATCTGCGTCTCGCTGCCGTCCACGTACACCGCCATCTCGCCGCGCCGCTCCAACGCCGAGTCCAGGCCGGCATAGGCGTTGGCTTCGGCGTCGCGTGCGGTGTGTCCGACGCCGATGCCGACGGCGACCGGCAGGCCGAGCTGCTGACGCACGGCGGTGACGAACGGCGCGTGCTGCAGGTGCGAGGTCAGCGCGTCCAGGCCGCCGTAGGTCGTGGTGATGCCAAACTGGCCGTCGCCCCGGCGCACCACGGTCGCGCCGACCGTACGCGCCTCGTCGAGCAGCATCCGGTGCACCGACAGCGCCGCCTCCTGCTGCCAATAGCTGGTGTTGCTGGCCAGCGACCCCTCGGCGATCATCTGCACCGCCAGCATCGCGATCTGCTGCCCTTCCAGCCGGGTGCCGCGACCGAGCAGCACGGCCGTCTCCAGCGCCTCGCGTACGGTCGCCGGAGTCGGCTGGATCCGCATCACCGGATAGCCGTCTGCACGCAGCTCCTGCTCGACGCTGAGGATCGTGGTCAGCGCCATCGTGACCGCACCGGACTCCAGCAGCGGCCGGTGGAACGCGCCGAACTTCACCGCCGACGCCGGATCCGTGTACGGCGCGCAATGCACGCCACCGAAGGGCACTTCAATCTCCGCGTACGCCTCGTCCACCGCCTCGCGGCTGAGCGAGTCGATGCTGATCCTGGTCAGGTCGAACTGGTTGTGGATCCGGCCGCGCAACAGCGTCGAATACAGCGCGGCGCCGCTGAGCCGCACGTACGAGGCCGGCACCGACAGATAGCCAGACTCACGCGCCAGGTCATAGTGCATCGGCCCCGGAAAGACCGCCGCGTCGATCCGGTCGGCCAACCGCGCGTAGCGCTCGGCGGCCTCGGTCATGTCGGTGTGACCGGCCGGCAGGAAGCGCACCGCCCGCCGCGGGTTGCGCGCCAGCAACGCCTTGCCGGCGGCCACCATCGCACGCACCGCCGTCCGCGGTCCGAACAGGCCAATGGCCATGTCCGGCGTACGCTCTCCGACCACCCGCAGGTCACGATCCTCAGTCACGGCACTCTCCTGTTCCGACCAACGTCTGCGCACGGCGTGGCGGCCGGCCGAAGAGGGCCGCCGCGTTGCCGCCGAGCACCGCCGCCGCCTCGGCCGCCGGCAGTCCGGCGCCGATCACGCGGCCGAGCGAGAACCGCAGGTCGATGAACGGAAAGTCGGAGCCGAACAGCACGCGGTCGGCGCCGGCCTGCTCGACCAGCCAGCGTACGAGCGTGCCGGTCATCGACGATCCGCAGATCTCCAGGTAGGTGCTCGGGTGCCGGCGGACCACCGCGAGCGACGCGGCCATCCCCGCCGGACTCACCCCACTGTGGCCGAGGATCAGCCGTACGCCGGGATGACGCGCCAGCACGGCGTCGATCGCCTCTGGATCGTCGTACGCGGACGTGTGCCAGGTGTGCGTCAGAACCGGCCGGCCGGACTGCGCCGCGTATTCCCACACGGGTTGGTAGAGCGCACCGGTGAGCGGATATTCGTGCAGGTCAGGATGCAGTTTGACGCCGACGAACCGGGGCTCGGCGGCGAGCCGGCGCAGCTCACGATCGGGTTGCTGCCACGGGTTGACCACCGCGTAGCCGGCGATCCGGTCCGGAAACCGGTCGACGGCTCGCAGGGTCTCGGAGTTGCCGCTGTGTGCGTCGTACTGGATCGCTCGGTGCGACGACAGGACCGTCATGCGTACGCCCGTGCGGTCCATGACGTCCACCATGGTGCGCGCGTCGGCGTCCGGGATGAAGAACAGGCTGTACGGTCCGAGGTGCGCGTGCGCGTCGATGACGTCGACGCCGTCCAGCGGTCTGCCCGAGCGCATGGCGGCCAGCAACGGGTCGCTCATGCCAGTCCCCGGAACAGTCGTCGCGCGTTGCCGTGTCCGACCAGCGCGCGGTCGGCGTCGCTGAGCCCCGACCACATCAGCCGCGCGACTGCCTCGGCCGGGTCGCGGACCGGTGTGCCGGTGCCGAACAACAGCCGCTCGGCGCCGAAGTGCCGGACGAACCACTCCAGGCCTTCGTGGCTGGCGAAGTTGACCAGGTCGGCGTGCAGATTCGGCCGGCGCCGGAACACCGCCGCAAGCCGGCGTAGTGCGCGATAGCCGATGGCCGAGACGATCACCGGCAGCCGCGGCCAGCGGCCGGCGAGCGCGTCGAGCGTCGGCCAGCCGATGTCCGGCAGCCCGACGGTCAGCGGCAGGCCGCGCGCGACCAGCTGCTCGTACAACGGATCCATGGCTGGGTCGAGCGGGTCGAAGTCGTGTGTCACCGGATACATGCGGGCGGCCGTCGCGCCCTTCAGGTCGACGCTTTCCTCCGGTGTCGGCGGCAGGATGGTCACGCACGGATGCATGCCGGCCATGCCGGCGACGGTCAGCGCCTCGGCGTTGCCGTTGGCCGGGTCGTGCCAGACCGACGCGGTCGAGCCGACGACGGCGGCGGCGATGCCGAGCCGGCGCATGTCCGCGGCCAGGCCCTCCGGACTCTGGCCGGTCACGTACGCGCGCGGATACGCGCCGAAGGACGCGTGCACGTCGATCAGCTCGGTCATGCGACTCGCCTGCGGATGAGACCGGACGAGGTGACGATGTCCGTGCCATGTGGATGCTCGACGTGGATCTCGTCGCCGGTCGCGCCGAACGTCCAGTTTCCTTGCGCTGCCGGCACGATCACGGTCAGGAAGTCGCCGTGCGTCCGCTTGACGCTCAGCGTGTGCAGTAGCGCGAAGTCCGCCGTTTTGGCTGCCGGATCAGGGATTCGTGCGCGGCCTGCGGAGGTGGTGAAGTCCTCGGCGCCGGCGATCCACACACGGACGCCGCCGGCGCGCCAGTCGTGCCACGGCTGTGGCGCGTGTAGCAGCAGCTCGTACGACTCGCCGCCGGCGACCGTGTCGCGTACGACGAGGTAGACGGGATCGGACCGGACGAGCATCAGCCGCCGCCGGTGCGTGACGCCGTTTGCCTTTTGCCTGCCGGCGAAAACCGCTGCCTCGGTCGACTGCCAGAACGTCTCGACGACCACGTCCCGGTCGGCACCAACGTCCCTGCCGTCCACGACGACCGTGCTGTGACCGCGCGCGGCCTGAAACCACGTCTGGTAATCGGCGTCGTCGTAATCGGGCGGCCCGCCGGCTTCCCAGATCAGCGGTCTCCCCCAGCCGTCCATGACGAAGTCCAGGACCGCGCGGTGCGAGTGTGACTCCAGCTCGTGTTCGACGTACGGACCGCAGTTGACCACGACTCGCACGTCATCATGTGCGCGCAACACCGCATAGCCACTTTCCTCCAACAGCACCGAATCCTCGGCGCGATGCGGCTCGCTCCAGACAACCTGCGAGTCCTGCAGCGGAGGAGCCCAGCCGGCCGACGTGGTGAGCTGACGCAGCCACTCCCGCATCGCGGCGACTTTTGGATGACCGGCAAGGCCGGTGTGCAGATATCGCTCGTCAACAGCGACCGCGAGCTTGGTCGCCTCGAGGCACAGGTTGTGATATCCCGGCGATCGCTCGTAATGGCCGCCATCGGCATAGAAGTCGCGGTCGAGATGCTCGACCAGCCGCTCGCGTCCGCGCTCGACCCATTGCGGCGCCTCGACCAGCTGCGGATAGACCGCGCCGGCGTGCATCAGCTGCGTGGCCGACACCAGTTGCCAGTTGCCGTGCCGAAAACTGTCGTGTTCGTCGTACGCCCACCGCGCACCGCCGATGACCGTCGCCATCGCCAGACCCCAGCACTCGTCGGACAGCGGTGGCATGCTGTCCAGTGCTGGCAACAGAAAAGCAGCGCGCGACCAGGTGCCGAGCGAATACCAGACCAGGTCCAGGCCCGGCCACTCGCCGACCAGTCCCTCGCGTTTTTCCACCCAGCTGGTGAAAAGCTCCTCGAAGGTGCGCAGGTAGGACTCGTCGCCGGTCGCGACCCACGCGCGTACGGCCGGTTGCAGCCAGCGCAGATAGTGGAATCCGTAACGGACCGAGCGTCCGAGGCCGGCACCGGTCACGTCCGGCGGGTCCGTACGCAGCAGGTCCGCCGCGGTCAGGTCCTCGGCCGGCGTCACCGGCCAGAGTGCCGCGTTTTTCCCCTTCTCCACCCACGAACGCAGCGACCCGAGGCCGGTCACGCCGTCCGGATGACCGAACGCGGCGATCAGCTCGGCGGTGCCGATGCCGGTGATCCGGTCGTCGATGTGCCGCGGCTTCTCCGGTGCGGTCATCCGCTCACGTCCACCGGCTGCCGCGTGCGGATCGACTCGTGCGCCGCCTCCAGCACGGCGGTCACGTCACGCGAACTTTCCACCGTGATCAGGGGTTGCGCGCCGGTCAGGCAGCAGTCGACGAAATGCCGGATGGCGTCGCGATAGGCACCGGCCGGCACGCCGTGCATGACGCGCTGCAGCATGTTGCGCGGATACGCGTACGCGTTTTCCGTTGCCAGCGCGACGTTTTCCTTCTGCCGGTCGATCTGCACGACGCCGTCGTCGCAGGCCAGCGTCACGTACGAGTCGACCATCGTCGGAAACGTCTCCGGATAGATCCACGCCGACTCGAAGGTCGCAGTCGCCCCACGCGAGTATTCGGCCTGGATCTGCACCGCGTCCGGCGTGTCGATGCCGAGCTTGCGCAGCTTGCCACAGCGGGCCGTGGCATAGACACGTACGACCCGGTCGTCAACGAGCCAGTTCATCAGATCGATGTCATGGCTGGAAAGAAACCACGCGCAGGTGGTTTTGTCGGCCCAGCTCAACATCTTCGTCGGCACGTGGATCGTGTCGTCCTTGCGCGCATAGCCGACCACGGCTTCGCCGAGGCCGGCGGCCAGCTCCTTGGCCTGCGCGTACGCCGGGACCCAGCGGTGGTTGAACAGGCACATCGCCACGACGCCGGCCGATCGGATCGCCGCCACCGCGCGGTCGGCCTCGGCGACCGAGGTGGTGAACGGTTTCTCCACCAGGATGTGCTTTCCGGCCTCGGCGGCACGGACCATCATGTCGCCGTGCAGGTGGTCGGGCGTGGTCAGCACGACCGCGTCGACGTCGTCCGCGGCCAACAGCTCGTCGAGGCTGTCGGCCACTCGCGCTTTCTGTGTCGCGGCAAGAGATTCGGCCGCCGCGCGGGTACGGCTGGTGACGACCGTGACGACCACGTCACGCTCGCCGGACAGCGACAGCGCGTTGCCCCGTCCCATGATGCCGGCGCCGACAATGCCGATCCGCAACTGGTCGCTCATCAGCTCGCCTTCGCCAGCTCGGTGTTCCACTGCTGCGCGGCGTCGTTCAACGCCTGAACCGCCGTCTTCGAGCCGGTCATGTAGGCACGCACCTGTTCGTCGAAGATGTTGCGCAGGTTCTCGTCGTTGCCCGAGCCGAGCGAGGCGTCGACGATCTTCGGAAAGGTCTGCACGAGCACGCGCCGTCCCTGGTCGGCCGGCGTGTTGCCGGTGATGTCGGTGAAGTACGGATCCTTCAGCGTGTCCACTGTGGACGGATAGATCGCGACGATCTTGCAGAAGGCCAGCTGGTTGGCCGGCGAGGTGACGAACTTCAGCCACTCCGCGGCCGCCGCCTTGTGCTGCGAGCCGGCCGGGATGCCGAAAACCTGCTGGCTGTTCATCAGCTGCACGCCGGAGGGTCCGGTCACCGCCGGCTCGACGACACTGTCGGCGTACACGTCCGGCGAGTTCTTCTGCAACCCCACCAGGTTGCTGGAGGTGTCGGTCGGCATGAAGGTGATCAGCTTGTTCGACAGGTTTTGAGCGTACGACCGGGGATCCTTGCCGAGCACACCAGGCGCGATCGCGCCGCTGTCCAGGTACTTCTTGAACTTCGCCAAAATCGCCGCCGCCTGCGGCGTGTTGAAGGCCGCTTTCTTGCGGTCAGGGGAAATCAGCGGCACACCTTCGCTCTGCATGGTGTAGCTGTAGGCCATCGCGTTGGTGCCGTAGCCGCCGCCACTGTCCTTCACGCGTTGCGCGAGCGCCAGCGCGTCGTCCCAGGTTTTCGGCGGTTTCGCCGGATCGAATCCGGTTTTGGCCAATGCGGATTTGCGATAGACGCCGAGACCGGCGCCGCCGTTGTACCACGGGATCGCGATCTGCTTGCCGGCCCGGTCTTTCAGCGGCCTGCTGAGCGCCGACGCGTACGCGCTGAGGTCCTTGGCGCTGAAGAACTGTCCGAGATCGGCCATGTTGCCGGCGAACAGGCCGGTCGTGTTGGAGGTGAAGTTGACCGCGTCCGGCACCTTGTCGCCGGCGATCGCGGCCAGCAGCTTGGTGGTGATGTCCTGCCCGGGCACGTCGACCCAGCGGATCTTCACGTCCGGATGCGCCGCCTGGTACGTACCGATCAGACCGTTGATGTAGGCGGAGTAGTTTTTCTGCAGGTTGATCGTCCACCACTCGATCTCACCGGCGTACTTCTCACCGTTCCCGCCGCTTCCGGCGACCTGACCGCCGATGCATCCGGTCAGCAGCAGGACAGCCGCCGACAGCACCGCACCGAGGACGGTGAGCCGGCGTACGCGCGTACGTGCCATAGCAACTCCTCAACAGCATTGTCCGAAACCGCTCCTTCGGACACTGGAGAATGTGGCCTGTCTGAGCGCGCGCGTCAACCCCGTCCGAGGATTTCTTTCGGTTTCGGGTCGCGGTGGGCCTTGACAGGTCACCAGCTGACGGCCACCCTGACACCGTCCGATCCGGAAACGATGCTTTAGGACATCCATGGCAGCGACTGGACTGATCCCCCGAGTCCGCCGGCCCCGGCACGGTCCGCGCCGCGTGGTCGGCCAGAAGGCCTGGACACCGTACCTGTTCATGCTGCCCGGCCTGCTGCTGTTCGCGCTGATGTTCGGCTGGCCGGCGTTCATCTCGCTGCAGATGTCGGTGTCGTCCTACCGGATCGTCACACCGGTGAGATATGTCGGCCTGGACAACTTTCTCCGGCTGGCCGCCGATCCGCAGTTCCACCACGCCATCGGCAACACCTTCCTGTTCATGGCGATGTTCCTGCCGTTCGCGGTGGTGCTGCCGCTTTTCCTCGCCATGTTGGTCAACCGGCGGCTGCGCGGCATCCACGCCTTCCGCGCCGCGTACTATCTGCCGGTCGTCACGAGCATGGTCGCGGTGGCGGTCGCCTGGCGCTATCTGCTCAGCCAGGAAGGCGTCGTCAACTGGCTGCTGTCACTGGTTGGGCTGGGGCCGATCGACTTCCTTCTCGACACGCACTGGGCGTTGCCTGCTCTCGCGGTCGTCGAGGGCTGGAAGAACATGGGCCTTTTCATGGTGATTTATCTCGCGGCGCTGCAGGGTGTGCCGCGCGAGCATCTCGAGGCGGCGACGGTGGACGGCGCCGGCGCCGCGCGGCGGCTGTGGCACATCGTGCTGCCGGCGATCCTTCCGTACGTGACCGTGACACTCACGCTCGGCATGCTCGAGTCGACGCGCTCGTTCGAGTCGATCTACGTGCTGACCAGAGGCGGTCCGCAGGACAGCACGCTGACCCTCGGCTACTACATCTGGCACACCGCCTTCGAAAAGTACGACGTCGGCTATGCGAGCGCGGCCGGTCTGGTGCTGTGGCTGATCATGATCGGGCTGGCGCTGGCCAACCAGCGGCTGACCAGGCGCAGGGACGCGTGATGGCCGTCGCCGCGCCGGTGCGTACGCCGGAAAAGGCCGCGACAAAGCCGAAAGCGCTGCCCCGCCGGCGTCGTCCGAAGGTCGGCACGTACGTCCTGCTCGTCCTGGTTGCCGGCGTTTTCGTCGGGCCGTTCCTGCTTTTGCTCGCCACCGCGCTGAAACCGAGCAGCCAGCCGGTCTTCTCGTTTCCGCCGGACCTGATCCCCCGGCCGCCGGTGGTCGACTGGTTCGTCGAGGCGTGGACGACGATTCCGTACGGCCGCTTCCTGCTCAACTCCGTGCTGTATGTCGGCGTCACGGTGCCGCTCTATCTCGTGGTGTCGGCCACGACGGCGTATCCACTGGCCCGGATCAGCTTCCGCGGCCGGCAGTTTTTCTTCCTGCTCTTCCTTTCCACCATGTTCCTGCCCGGCGAGCTGATGCTCATCCCGCGGTTTCTGGTGATGCGCGAACTCGGTCTGCTGGACAGCTATCCGGCGGTCATCCTGCCGGCGATCCTGTCCTCGCTCGGCATTTTCCTGCTCCGCCAGACCTTCGCCGCCATCCCGGACGAGGTGATCGAGGCGGCGCGGGTCGACGGCGCGAGCGAGTGGCGGATCTTCCTGTCGGTCGCCTGCCCGATCGCCCGTCCGACCATCGCGGTGCTGGCGATCCTCGGTTTCATCTCGATCTGGAACAGCTTTCTGTGGCCGCTGGTGGCACTGGACGACCAGTCGAAGTTTCCGATCGCGCTCGGCATCGCCTACCTGTCCGGTGTCAGCGGCACCGACGTACGCGGCCTGGCCGCCGGCACCGTGCTGTCACTGGTGCCGGTGATCGCGGTTTTCGTTTTCCTGCAACGCCACATCCTCTCCAGCATGGCCGGCGCGGTCAAAGGGTGACGGCCTCCACGAAGGGAATCCCAGGCATGGCTGAGAAGTTCGGCATCTCCAGACGCGGCCTGCTGGCCGGAGCCGCCGGTGTCGGCGTTGGTATCGGAGCTGGCCTCAGCATCGGCACGCCGGTGTTCGCCGCGGACTACACCTACACCTCCCCGCAGAGCTTTGACGACTTCATCGCGGCCTTCGAAAGCTCCGGCAGCGCCGGCCAGGCGACCGACAACAACGAGAACGGCGTGCTCGCCTGGGGCCAGGCGTACGTCCTGCTCGGCCTGATCCGGATGTACGAGGCGACCAGGAACACCAAGTATCTCGACCATTTCGTCCAGAACACCGACCTCGTGCTCGCGCAGCGCGACCAGGTGCGCGGCGTCGCCGACTATCGCGGCGTGTCCGGACCGGTCTGGCGCGCGCTCGGCAACTACACGGCCGCGACCGCGACTTTGAAGGACCGCAACGGAAACCCGCTGCTTCAGGTGCGCAGCGCGCAAAGCTCGGTCAACAACCACGCCAGTGTCGAGGTGGTGCACAGCGGTGAGACCGACACGTCGCCCTTCACCCTCATCCTGCGGCCGGCGCGCGGCACGGCGGTGACCGTCAGCAACGTCAACTTCAACGTCAACAGCAGCAATTACGTCTTCAAAGTCATCTACAACACGGTCTACAACACCGACACCCGATGGAGCGTGCGCGACGTACGGCCCGACCACTCCACCGCCGTCGGCCTGCCGGTCGCCGGCACGACGACGCTGCAGCCGGCCGCGTACGTCTTTCCGGTCCACACCGGCCAAATCTGCTATCCGATCGCCAGCTTCGTGCGGCTGGTCTACACGGACGCCACGCTGAGTGCCTACCGGTCCAAGGCCGACGGCTATCTGGCCGCGGTGCAGGCCGCGATGGCGTTCCACGACCGCGAATACTGGGTCAACGACGTGCGCTATGGCGCGTACAAGTGGATCAAGGAAACACCGGTGCCGGCGGATGGCAGCAATCAGCCGCAAAACCAGTGCAACATGCTCGGCGCGACGGCCGCCGAGCTTTACCGGGCGACGAGATCCAGCGTTTACGCGAGCAAGGTCGGCGAACTCAAACGCGGCTTCCGTGCCTCCTTCACCTACGCCAACGACGCGTATTACTGGCCCTACTGGGGGATCCGCTCGGCGGCGTACGCCGGCTGGTCGGCGACCGGCTACACCGCCAAAGACGTTTCCAGTTACACACAAACGTTTCCGGCGGCCAGGCAGGTCGAGGACCTCAGCCACGCCGCGCTCAACCTGGAGTTCGCGATCGCCGCCTATCGCACCGGTCTGCCGGCGCCTGACTCGTCCTTCACGACGGTCGACATGCAGCGGCTGGCGAACACATACCTGCACAACATCGCGTACGGATCGACCGGCGCGCACCTGAACGTCAACGGCACCGGCACCGCCGGCGCCGGCTACATCGACCAGGTGCCACGGTGGATTCCGGTCGCGGAGTGGAACCATTCGGTCTATTCACACGCGCTCGCCGTCACCAACGCGCAGAAAATCCAGCCAACTCAGGGGTCGCACGTGCTCGGCTTCGCCTACTGCGTCTATGGCGCCATCAAGTTCGCATGAGGTTCGTACGACTTGGTGAGCCGGGACAGGAACGCGAAGCCGTGCTGCTCGACGACGAGTACGCGGCGTGGCTTCCGCCTGGCGACAACGATCTGAAGGCACGCGCGGCGGCCGCGACCGGACGTGTGGCGCTCGCGGACCACCGGATCGGACCGCCGCTGAGACCGGGCAAGATCGTGTGCGTCGGCCTGAATTACGCCGATCACGCGGCCGAAGGCGGACAGCCGGCGCCGGACCAGCCGATCCTGTTCATGAAGGCGCCAGACACCGTCGTCGGCGCGTACGACGACGTGGTTATTCCGGAGGGCGGCGAGAAAACCGACTGGGAGGTGGAGCTCGGCGTCGTCATCGGCCGGCGCGCCACGAATCTGGCGTCCGAGCAGGTGGCCGCCGAGCACATCGCCGGATATGTGCTGTGCAACGACGTTTCCGAGCGGCATTTCCAGCTGGAGCGCGGTGGCCAGTGGGACAAAGGCAAGAACTGCGCCACTTTCTGTCCGCTCGGACCGTGGTTCGTGACCGCCGACGAGATCGCCGATCCGCAGGACCTCGCGCTCGGCCTCGAGGTGAACGGCACGGCGTACCAGAAGTCCAACACCGGCCAGATGATCTTCTCGGTGACGCATCTGGTCTGGTATGTCGCGCAATTCATGACGTTGTATCCGGGTGACGTGATCAGCACTGGTACGCCGGCCGGTGTCGGCGCCGGCCAGCGTCCACCGGTTTTCCTGCGGCGCGGCGATGTCATGCGCGCCTGGGCCGCCGGACTCGGTGAACAGCGATCGCGACTAGTGTGAGTGGTCATGGTCATGGCATCGAGGACTGTGGGTTCGCTGGCCGTTGAGGTCCATCCGGATCCGGTCGCGCTCGGCGCGGCCGCGGCCGCTGCGATCGCCGGCCAGCTGCGCGATCTCCTGGACAGACAGGAGATCGTGCGGATGGTCTTCGCGGCGGCACCCAGCCAACACGAGACGCTCAAGGCGTTGTCCGCTGCCGAGGGCATCGACTGGCGGCGCGTCGACGCGTTCCACATGGACGAATACGTGGGGATCGCCGCCGACGCGCCGCAGCGCTTCGGAAACTGGCTGCGCCGCGAGTTTTTCGACGCCGTGCCGCTGAGATCCGCACACCTCATCGATCCTTCGAACGAGCCAGCCGCGGAGGCGGCGCGGTACGGCGCGTTGGCCGGTGCGGCACCGATCGATGTGGTGCTGGCCGGCATCGGCATCACCGGACATCTCGCGTTCAACGATCCGCCGGCCGATTTCGCGACCACCGCGGCGGTTGCCGTCGTGGAGCTGGACGAGCTGAGCCTGCGACAGCAGGTGGACGAGGGGCTTTTCGCGCGTACGGCCGACGTTCCGGCGCAGGCACTAACGATGACCGTGCCGTTCCTGCTTTCCGCCGGCCGGATCTTCTGCATGGTGTCCGGAAACCACAAGCGTGCCGCCGTACGGCTGACCCTCGACGAGCCGGTGTCGCCGATGGCACCGGCAAGTCCGCTGCGCGAGCATCCGCACGCCCGGCTCTTCCTCGACGCGGCAGCCGATCCCGGTGGCTGAGCGACTGACCGGACGCGATCCGGCGACCGGCGACGTGCTTGAGGTCAGCATGTCCGGTGGCCGGATCACCGACATCGCTCGACACCGGTCGGACGGCGATTTTCCATGGATTTGCGCCGGTCTGGTCGACCTGCAGGTGAACGGCTACGCCGGCTTCGACGTCAACGCCGAGGATGTCTCGGTGGACACCCTTGCCGGTCTGCGCGAGTCGCTGCGCTCGGTCGGCGTGACCACCTTCGTGCCGACCATCGTGACCAACAGCCACGAGCGGATCCGGCACGCGGTCGCCACGATCTCGTTGGCGCGCAAGGCAGATCCGGCGCTGGCGCTGGCCATGCCGTACGCACATCTGGAAGGACCGTACATCTCGGCCGAGGACGGTCCCCGCGGCTGCCACGACGCGACTTTCGTCCGTCCGCCGGACATCGCCGAGATCGACCAATGGCAGGCCGCCGGTGACGGCGTGATCGGCATGGTCACGATCTCGCCGCACTGGCCGGTGGCGGAGGATTTCGTACGCGCGCTGGTCAAACGCGGCATTCGGGTCGCCGTCGGACACACGCATGCGACACCGGAACAGGTCCACGCGGCGGCCGAGGCCGGAGCGAGGTTTTCCACGCACCTCGGCAATGGCGCGCATGCGACGCTGCCCCGGCATCCGAACTATCTCTGGTCGCAGCTCGCCGACGACCGGATCACCGCCGGATTCATCGCCGATGGCCAGCACCTGTCCGCCGACGCGCTGACGGCGATGTTACGTGCCAAGGGACCAGATCGAGCGTTTCTGGTCTCCGATGTGGTGGCGGCCGGCGGGATGCCGCCGGGTCGCTATCACCTGCCGGTCGGGGGCGACGTGGAGGTGACCGCCGACGGCCGGCTGGTCGTCGCCGGCACGCCGTATCTGGCCGGCGCTTCGGCTCCGCTCACGCACGGCGTTGCGACGGTCATGCGTCTGGCCGGCCTGTCGTTGGCAGAGGCTTTGCGGCTGGCGACCGACATTCCCGGCCGGATCGCCGGCACCGCCGGTCTGCGCGTCGGCGCACCGGCCGACGTCATCACGTTCACCGAGCTGCCGTTTTAGCGCTCGACCTGATGCGGACAAATACGTGCGTACGGTCAGCCGATCTGTGAATCTCCATTACCGGGTGTTGGTCGAGAAGGAGGCCTCATGATCCGCCGGATCGCCGCGGTTTTCGCGCTCTGTCTCGGCTTTGCCGCGCCGCTGCCGGCAACCGCCGCCGACCAGCCGATCCGGATCATGCCGCTCGGCTCGTCGACCACGGACGGGAACACCGCTCCGGACACCGACGGCGGCTATCGGCCGGATCTCTGGCAGCTGCTCGTCGGTGCCGGCTGGTCGGTGGACTTCGTCGGCCCCAACCGCGACGCCGACCAGAAGATCGGCGATCCCGACCACGCCGGATTCGGCGGCACGCGGATCGACTACTTCGACGACAAGGTCGACGCGTGGATGGCGACCTATCAGCCGGACATTATCCTGATGCACGTCGGCGCCAACGACGTGCTGCAGGACTATGACCTGCCAAACGCGCCGGCCCGGCTCGGCGCGCTGATCGACCACATCCTGACCGCGCGGCCGTCGGTCGCGATCTACGTGGCGAGCATCGGCCCGATCACCGCCAACGCCAACGATCCCGCGCAGGTCGACGCGTTCAACGCGGCCGCCAACACAGTGGTCCAGACACGCGCCGACGCCGGCAAGAACGTTCACTTCGTCGACAACCGCGCGGCATTCCGGCCGAGCGACGGCGCCGCCGACCACATGCACCTGACCCACAGCGGATATTCCAAGCTGGCCAGCCGCTGGTTCGGCGCGTTGACCGGCAACACGATGAAACGCTACGAGGCGGAGATCGCCACGCTGGCAAACTGCCGTGTGCTCAGTCCGAAATCGGCTTCCAACGACGCCAAGGTCGGCTACATCGACGCCACCGACGCATACGTGGAGTTCACCGTCAACGCGCCCTTCGCCGGCGACTACACGATTTTCGTCCGCGCCGGCAACGGCAGCGGCCAGCCGAGTACGCACCTGCTGTCGGTCAACGGCGGCGCGAGCCAACCGGTCACGTACGCCTCCCGCGGCTGGGACGTCTGGAACGTCGTCGCCGTCCACATTGGACTGAACGGCGGCCGCAACCTGATCCGGTTGACGCACGGCACGCTCTACGCCGAGCTCGACTTCATCGAGCTGGCCGTGCCGTCCGGCACCCGGCATGCTCCTGGCGCGAGCTGGATCGCCAGGGACATCAGCGAAAAGCTCACGTATGCGGCACGTACGACCGCCGGCCAGCTGACGCTGAGCCGGCAGACCGCGGCCGGTCGTGGACCGTGGCTGGACACGCAGGTGCCACTGCAGTCCGGCGTCACACCAGCCGGCACCCCGGCGGTCGCGCAGGACGCCACCGGCCGGTTGGCCGTGCTCACGCGTACGACCGACAACCGCCTCTATCTGGCGCGAGAGCAATCGCCAGGCGTCGATCGGTGGCAGACAAGCGTCCTGGCCGGCACCGCGGCCGGAGATCCGGCTCTGTTGCTCACAAACTCCGGCGACCTGGCCTATGCGGTGCGTACGACCGACGGCGGCCTGGCTTACGGCGACACTGACGGCTCGGTTGAGAATGTGCCAGTCTCAGCGGCCGGCGATCCGGCGTTGGCACTCGACGGCACCGGCGTCACGCACCTCTTCGTTCGTACGACCGACAACCACCTTTTCCAGGCATCCCGCGACAACACCGGTTGGCATGGCACGACCGGCACCGCCACCATCGCTGCGGATCCGGCGCCTTTCCTCAACTATCTCGGCAATCTCGCCTACTTCGCGACCCAACCGGACGGCAAGCTGTTGCTCGGCCTGCAGGGACCGGCGGACTGGACGACCACCGTCATCACACCGAAAACCGACCTCGGCACGATCGAGCAGGTGACGGCCGTCGGCACGCCGGCGGTGGCGCAGGACGTGTCCGGCAAGCTGGTCTACGTGGCGCGTACGACCGACGGCCGGCTCATCCATGGCTGGCAGGACTCACCGGGTGCGACCGCGTGGCACGCCACGATGTTGCCGACGCAGACCGACCAGGCACCGGTCACTTCCGTTGTGGTGCAGGGAGATCCGGTCGCGGCGCTGGACTCCGCTGGGCTGCTCACCTATTTCGCGCGCAGCGGCCAGCGGATTTTCCACGGCTGGCAGAACACCCCTGGCCTCGGTCCGTGGCACTCCACCCTGATCGGCACCGGCATCGCCTAATTCGTCCTGGTGAAGCCGTCGGTGCTCCAGCCTTCGCTGCCGACTCCGTGGTGTACGAAGAAAAGCCCGTCCGGGTCATAGCGATGTTTCGTACGCTTCAGCCGCGGATAGTGGTGTCCCCAGAACGCGGTCTGCCAGTTGGACTCGAAATAATCGGTCTCCGACACGTACGAACCCTGCTGACCACCCAGCGCCTTCAGCGGCGCCATCGCCTCCGTGACCAACCGCGCGTCGCGGCGACCCTGCGCGACATTCGGCTCGTGACCAGGCACACCGGGATAGGCCGGCGGCTCGTTGGCGGCCACGATCACCAGCGCGAAAGCGTCGAGCACGGCAGGGTTCATCGCTGTGGCCGCCGTACGCGCGACCGCCTGCGGCCTCGCGCCGGCGATGCCTTTGTTGACATGAAAGCCGACTCTCCACACGTTGCTGGCGCGCACCAACGCGTCGACCAGCGCCGGTCGGCGCGCCGGCCGCAGCAGCCGTTGCGACAGCCAGGTCGACTGATAGCTGTGCAGCACCTGGCTCACCTGTCCGGCGTCGCCGGCCCAATAGAAGTTTCGCTTTGGCGCGTCCGGACGGTCGTCGAACCGGATGATGCCTGGCACCGCGCCGAGCACCGCCGGGTTCCAGAAATCCCGCGCAGGAAGCGCGAGCACGATCGGCGCCGGCATCGTGTAGTCGGCCGGATGTGCCGCGATCCAGTCGAAAAACGGCTTCCAGACACTTTGCGCCTGTGCCTGCGCCAACCCCTGGAAGACCATGCTGAGGACGAGCTGGCGGCCAGGCTGGAAGGCGAACTGTTCACCCCAGTGCTCGTTCAGCAGGCTTTCCGCGTAAAAAGACAGCATCCTCTCGACCAGCTCGCGATAAGCGGCGTCTGAGCTGGCGGTGATCGTCGCGTTCACCGCACCGAAGAAGTTTGGCAGCTCGTGCGTACGCAACGTCAGCCTTGTCACGACGCCGAAACTGCCGCCGCCACCGCCTTTCAAGGCCCAGAAGAGATCCGGGTTGCTCGAGGCGTTGACGATCCGTACGACACCGTCGGCGGTGACGATCTCCGCCTCCAGCAGACTTGCCGCGGCGGTGCCGAAACGCTTGGAAAAGCTGCCGAAGCCGCCGCCAAGGACCAGCCCGGCGACGCCGACGGTCGTGCAGCCACCGCCTTGTACGTAACGGCCGCCGTTGGTGGTGACCGCCTCGTAGGCGTCGAGCCACATCGCACCCGAGCCGATGCTGACGGCCGGCTCCGGCGTGCCGCAGCCGCGCGGTGTGAAGCTGTCGTGCAGCGTGACCTCGCGCATGCCTCTGGTCCAGATCAGCAGCGAGTCCGGCGCGTTCGACCCGCCGAGATAGCTGTGGCCGCCGCCTTTCACGACCAGCCGCAACGAATGCTTGTGCGCGAATGCGACCGCGGCGGCAACGTCCTTGCTGTTCTTCGCCAGCACCGCATAGCGGCTCGGTTGCGAGGTCCACGCGTCGGTCCAGCCGAGTGTCTCGGTCAGTGCGACGTTGTCACCGACGAAAAACGGATTGTGCAGGCTGGGGAACACGTCGGCGTTTCCGCCGGCGAACGGCGACTCGACCGCCGTCAGCCGTCCGCCGACGGCCTGTTTCAGCCGCGACCATTCGGCCGGGCTCGGCCAACCGCGGTCGCCGGGACGGACTCGCCGCATGTGACCGCCTCGCGCGGAGTCGACAAGAGCAGGCAACAGGCTGACACCTGCCGCGCCTTTCAACAGCGTACGTCTCAACATGCCACCAGACGCTAGAGACCCGCGAGCGCCGCCGGATCGCCGTAGCGAGCGAAAAGTCCGTCTCCCCCGCACGACTGAGCCGAGTCGGTCGCAAGGGGGATGCGTCAGCGCTCCGAGCACTCCGTGCAGATGCCGCGGAAAATCACCTGTGCCTCCTCGACGACGCCGACCTCGGTGCCCGGCGTCAGGCAGGGACGCTCACCGGTCACGCATTCCACGTCGAAAACGCGTCGACATCGCCGGCACACGAAATGGTGATGCCAGCGGTCGCCCGCCTCGTACAACACGGCACCGGGACCGGCGTCGGCGCGCAGCACGAGGCCGGCGTCGGCCAGTGACGACAGTACGTTGTAGACGCTGGAACGCGGAAGGCGCGCGGCCAGCGCGTCGTGCACCTCCTCGGCCGTACGATGGCCGCCGAGGTCCTCCAGCGCCGCGAGGACCTCGACCCGCGGTGTCGTGGCACGCAGTCCGCTGTCGCGTACGCGATCGGTCAGCTCTGCTGTGCGTCGAACATCCACCGCTGTTTCTCCAGTCCGGCCACGATCCCGATGAGCAGGTCCTGCGTGACCAGGTCGTCCTCGCGTCGCGCGATGCGTTCGCGCATCCGGTCGACAACGGTAGTCAGCACCGCGACGACATGCGCGACGGCGGCGGTGTCGGCGATCCGGCCGTCGGCTACGGCGGCCAGCGGACTCTCCTTGGCGACGGTCAGCGCGCGACCGTCCGGCGAGTGTCCGAGCGTCACGGCGCGCTCGGCGACGGCGTCGGCGGCCGTACGCGCCCGGTCGACCAGCTCGTCCAGCTGCTCGTGCAGCGACTTGAAGCCGCGTCCAACCAGGTTCCAGTGCAGCTGCTTGCCCTGCAACGCCAGGTCGGTCAGCTCGACCAGGCTGTCCTGCAGGTCCGTGTGGATGGTGGTGACGGCCATCGGGAACTCCTCCGGAAGACTCCTTATTTGGACGATATCCATACTAGCCACTTGTTTGGAGTAGTTCCAGAGAGAACTGACTCAACCGATCGTCGTCGTGGTCAGGATTGGGTTCGGCGACGGAAAACACTGCGTCGCCGCGCGTACGGCGATGCCGAACGGTCCGCGTACGGTCGCCGTCGCGGTCAGTCCGGGACGGTCGTAGCTGACACCGCCGAGGCGGCCGACGATCTGCCCGGCCGAGCCCGCGATGAGGCTTATCGTCAGCACCGGCAGCTCGAAAACGCCGCCGCCCCGCAGCGGACCGGGCACCTTGACGACGATCGTGCGGCCGCCGATGCCGGCGGTGGGGGTCGAATGCAACCCCGCACCGGGGCCGGTCAACCGTGCCGTCCGATAGGAACTGTTGGCCGGCAACGGAATGCTCAACACCATGTTGGTCACCTCCCTCACCTGGCGGCCGCCGACCGAGGCCGGGATCCGGTTGGGCGACGGATCGAGCACGAGCTCGACCGGTGCGCCGGGATGCGCGGTCGGCGGCGCGGTCGCGGTGATCGCTTGGTTCAGCGCGAAGGTCGCGGACTGGTGACCGGCGGTCGCGCGGCAATGAAACACGACGGCGGCAGCGGCGTACGCGCTGCAATCGCTGGCCACGACAACGGCGACGGCGGCGACAAGTGCGAGACGGTTCACTCGCCAATTAGTACATGAGTGATAAATTCGCGCACAAGATCCGCAACTCTCTGTTTTGCCGCGAACATCGTTTTAGCTGTCTTACGTTGAAAAACCATGAAAAGCGTCATACGGCGATCTGTCGTACGCCTCCGCCTGCTACCGATATCCGCAGCCGAGGAAAGGAATGTCGACATGGGTCGTCATCGCAGGGCCTCCAGAAATCGTCTCGCCGCCAAGGTCGCCGTCGGCGGCGCGGTCGCGGCCGGCGCGTTGCTCGTCGCGGCGCCAGCCATGGCCGACGAGTCGGCGCAGCCGGCCACGCCGGACTTCACCTCCATCGGCATCGCCGTCGGCCAGCAGGCCGGCAAGACCATTGGCGGCACGGGTGGCGGCCTCGCCGGCGAGGCGGTCGGACCGTTCTTCGGTGTGAAGGACGGCCGGGAACGCGGCGCCAAGGCCGGCGAACAGGCCGGCCGGCTGGTCGGCGGCACCGCCGGTGGAGGTGCCGGTGGTGGCTTCGACGGCGCGTACGGCGGCGTCACCGGTAAGGCGACCGGCAGCGCCAAGGTCGGTGCCGACCTCGGCCGGCAGGTCGGCAGCGCGGTCGGCGAGGCCACCGGAGCCGCGGTCGGCGGTGCCGCGGCCGGAGCGGTCCTGCCGCCGGCGGCCCCGATCGGCGAGAAGATCGGTGGTGCGATGGGAAAACAGGCCGGCGGCTACGGTGGCGCGGCGGCCGGTGGCGCGATCGGCGGCGGATACGACGGCGCGCGTCGCGGCTGGACCGAGAGCGGTGGCGGCCACCTGCCGTACATCCCTCGCCATGGATCAACCGCCGTGCGCTGACACACAAGCTCGGCGGCCACGCCGACGCCGATACTCGGCAGCACAACCGCCGAGGAGGACGCCGCAGATGCCAACCCGCCTGTTCATCGACGGCCAGTGGACGCCGGCCGGCGCCGGGACGATCAGCACGCTGGATCCGGCCACCGGCGAGGTGCTGGAGGAGGTCGGTACGGCCAGCCAGGCCGACGTGAACGCGGCGGTCGCCGCCGCTCGCCAGGCGCTCGGCTCGGCGCAGTGGGCCGGACTGCTGCCCGTACAACGCGCGGCGCTGCTGTTCCGGCTGGCCGAGCTGGTGGACCAGCACCACGAGGAGCTCGCGGCGCTGGAAACCCGCGACCAGGGCCAGCCGATCGGCATCTCGCGGCAGGTCAGCGTGACCGGCGCCGCCGAGCACCTGCGCTACTTCGCCGGCTGGGTCACCAAACTGCAGGGCACCACCAACCCGGTGTCCTTCCCGGAGACGCTGCACTACACGCGGCGTGAGCCGGTCGGCGTGAACGCGCTGATCACGCCGTGGAACTTTCCGCTGATGATCCTGGTGTGGAAGCTCGCGCCGGCGCTGGCCACCGGCAACACCGTGGTGATCAAGCCGAGCGAGGTCACGCCACTGACCAGCGTCCGGCTGGTGGAGCTGACCGTCGAGGCCGGCATTCCGGCCGGTGTGGTCAACCTGGTCACCGGCGATGGCTCGGTCGGCGCGATGCTGAGCTCACATCCCGGTGTCGACCACGTCTCCTACACCGGCTCCACCGCGGTCGGCAAGCTCATCACGCAGGCGAGCGCGCAGTCCAACCTGAAGCGACTGACGCTGGAGCTAGGCGGCAAGGCGCCGAGCATCATCGCGGCCGACGCCGACATCGACGCGGCGGTGACCGGCAACCTGCTCGGCGCGACGCTCAACACCGGGCAGGTCTGTGCCGCGTACACGCGGTTCTACGTCGACCGCGAGCGCGAGGACGAGTTCGTCCAGAAGATGGCGGCCGGCCTGCAGACGCTGCGCGTCGGTCCCGGCATCGACGAGTCGACGCAGCTGGGGCCACTGGTCTCCGGCCGCCATCGCGACCGGGTCGCCTCGCTCGTCGGCGTCGGTCGCGACGAAGGTGCCGAGCTGGTCACCGGCGGCTCCGCGATCGACCGCGACGGCTATTTCTACGCGCCGACGCTGTTCGCGGGCGTACGCGACGACATGACGATCATGCGCGAGGAGATCTTCGGTCCGGTGCTGGCGGTGACCTCGTACGACGACCCCGACGAGGTCGTCGCGCGGGCCAACGACACCGAGTACGGCCTGGCCGCGACCGTCTGGACACGCGACATCCGGACGGCTCAGCGTTATGCCGACGGCATCCGCGCCGGCGCGGTTTTCGTGAACATGCCGCCGATCCCGGACATGGCCGCGCCGTGGGGTGGCTACAAGGCATCCGGCTGGGGCCGCGAGATGGGTCCGTGGGCCCTGGACGCGTACACCGAGACCAAGTCGGTCTGGCTGCATTACGGCTATTGAGTCCGCGACGTTCGGGTCGCCTCGGAGGGGATGAGCGCGACCCGAACGCCACCCTCGTGGAGAGGTCAGCGGATCAACGGCTTTCCGAGCGGTAACGCGGCGCCACCGGTGGTGGCCGCTGCGACTCCGGCGTACAGATAGACGCCGACGGCCGCGAAGACCAGGATGCCGCCGAGCCTCAGCCAGCCGGCCGAGCCCTGCAACGTGCCGACGAGTACGGCCGCCAACGCCAGGTCGATGAGCGCGAACAGCACGGTGAACGCCAACGGCAGCCGCAGCGTGGTCAGCGTCAGCATCACGATCACCACCAGCCAGGTGATCAGGAACAGGCCCTGCGCCGACACCGCGGCGGCTGGCGGGATGCCGAACCAGCCGTGTGTCAGGCCGAGCACCAGCACCGCGTACGACAGCCAGAAGCCCGCGAAGATGCCGAAAACGCTGGCCACCGCGCTCTCGCCGGTGCCGGCGGCCCACAGCGTCGCGATGGTCAGGCCGAGCCCGGTCGCCGCCGCGATGATCGGCAGCGACGCGCCGACCGCGGTGGCCGGCACGTACCCGACCAGCACCAGGCCGAGCGCGATCGAGCCGACGATGAACGCCGGCAGGCCGACGGCCGCCGGGTTGCCGGCGAAGAAGGCGCTCTGTGCCGCTGCCGGCGATGCTGACTGTGCGACCGGCTCTGGCGGGGCGTACGGCTCTGCGGCGGAATGAGCGGCGGTCATCGAGGACCTCCCTGCGGGTAGGCGGCGCGCCGGCTCCGGGCCAACGCGTCGCGTGATGATGGGAATGCCGCGAGTGTTGTTCCAGAGGGTAGGGCCGGCTCACCGCCGCCGGTGTCTCAGATTGAGACGGTTTGCGATCCCGGCCACGCCGTCGAATGTGCTAACTAGGGTCTGTCTCCATCTTCCGCGGGGCGATAGCCGAGCCCAAACGACTCTCATCCCCCGCAATATGGAGACAGACCCTGGGCCCACCGTTCCCGCGAAAAGTGGTTCCAGTCAGCACATTCGATCCGAGGCACCCAATGGCCGGCCGGCCGAGGTCAGGTCAGGTCAGCCCGAATAGACCGCGTCGCTTCCGTACAGGGCCCTGGTGAACGCGGAAATGTAGGTGTGCGAGTCGGTGCCGGTCAGGTTGTACGTCAGATAGGCGCCGTAGCCCTCGTTGACCGTACGCGTGGCGAGGCTCGCGGCCGTGCTGGCGCTGGTGTCGGTGTAGCTCACCGCGGCCGGCGACAGCTTGCTCCTGGCCGACGGTCCGGCCGGCACCTGCCACGTGCCGTACCACGGATTCCAGGCGTAGTCGAAGGTGTTGGCGACGCTCACGCCGTTGTAGCTGAGCCGCGAAGCCGACGGGCCGATGCTGTAGAACGTGATGAGCTTGCTCGGCAGGTTGGTGCGCAGAGCCGAGACGAGATAGACGAAAGAGCTGGCATTTGGCTGGCCGGTGCCGTTGGTGCCGTAGTCGGCGTATTCGTCGTCGAAGTCGATGCCGTCCAGGCCGTACGTCGCGACCGCGTCGGACAGTTGCTTCGCGAACGCGCTTGCCGCCGCCTGCGACGGAAAGTTGGCGAACCCGGCGCCCTGGTGGTTGCCGAGCACGCTCAGCAGGACCTTGATGCCCTTCTGCTGCAGCGGCCGCACCTGGGTCGCGACGTTGCTCAGCACGCTCTGCACCTGCGGGTTGAAATACAGGTAGGCCTTCGAGCCGTCGTAGTTGATGTTGGCGGCGAAGATGACCGCGATGTCGAAGACCGGCGCGCCACCCTGCGCCAGCGTGTATTTGCCGACGTTGGTCATGCTCTGGTCGTTGACCTCGACGTACACGACCGACTTGGGACCGGTCTTCGCCGCGGCCGCGGATGCCGGCGCACACAACGACAGGACGATCGCCACCGCGGACAACACTGCTGTGACTGGCCTCATCGCTGATCCCTCGTCTCGGCTATACCGTTTCACGGCGCGGATGCTGCGTGTGTCGGCACTCAAGATCACTGCCAGCTGGGTCGACATAAATCGGTATAGCAGCATGATCGGCCGCTTGCGAGAGCCTGTCAAGGTCGCACGTTGAGGCCGCTTCGGCTTCCCCAAAGCGAAAGCGCGCACCGTTTCGCGATGATACGACGTAAAGTGCGCGGATGACCGATTTCTGCCGGGTCAACGGCGTCCTGCCGGTGGCGATCGCGATCGTCGTCGCGGTGCTCGGCGGTGTGCTCGGCCTGAGCCTTGGCGCGTACGCGGGCTGGCACACCGCGCCACGGCTGCCGGCCCCGACCGTCACCGACCAGGCGGTCGCCGCCGCGTTCCCCGGCGCCGGCATCGGACGCTACGGCGGCACCGACTATCCCTATCCGTTCGGATTCGGCACTGACTGCGACGGCGGCGGCCCGGTGTGGTGCTTCGTCTTCGGCGGCGATCTCGGCTTCGACGCGGAGAATCGCGTGTACGGCAAGGACGTGCCGGAAACGTCCGCCGCTGCCTTGATCGCCGCGGCGGCGACGCGACTGCGCGGCGACGGCTGGCAGGTCGTGCGAAAAACCGACCTACAGCCGGCTTTCTACGGTTACCAGGCCGGCAAAGGTGAGCTGGTCATGCACATCGTCGCCTCGATCCGCACCGGCGCCAACAGATTTGTCAACGTGTGGTTCGAAGCCGACCGCCGCGACGATCCGCCGCTGCTCGCGACGATGACCGTGACCGGCCTGCTGGCCGGCGCGGTGGCCGGTTGGCAGGTCGCGGCGTGGGTCCTGCGCAGCCGGCCGCGACTGTCGCGAAACGGCAGGATCCTCACCGCGATCGGTTTTTGTTACGTGATCGCACTTCTGCTGCCAGGCGTCGTCGAAACGGTGTCATTGCTGGGAAAGATCGTCTTCGCACACGAGCCCAACCTGCCGGTCTATCGCCCGTTCGTCGCCGGCTGGGGTCGTCCGGGCGCGATCCTGACCGCACCTTTCGCCGCGGTGATCCTGCTCGTCACCGCGTTGGCCGCGCGAAAACGCGAGGTATCGTCGACGTATGCCGGCCGAGCCGATCACGCGTGAGACGCCGCGGCCGGTAGGGCGGCCGACGCAGACCCAGACCTGGCGTGACCTCACTTTCGTGCACTGGCCGGTCGATCCGGCGCTCGTCGCGCCGCTGCTGCCGGCCGGCACCTCACCGGACCAGCTCGACGGCACGACGTACGTCGGACTGGTCCCGTTCCAGATGTATCGCGTCGGCCTGTCGACCGGGCCGGCGACACCGTACGTCGGCACGTTCTGGGAGACCAACGTGCGCCTCTACTCGGTCGACGCGCATGGCCGCCGTGGCGTTGTGTTCCGTTCGCTCGACGCCAGCCGGCTGCTGCCGGTCGTCGTCGGCCGGCGCGGATTTTCGTTGCCATACATATGGTCCAGCATGCGCGTACGGCGCGACGACGACCACATCGCGTACGACTGCTGGCGGCGCGGCGGTGGACCGACGAGCCATGTGAACGTAAGAATCGGCGCACCGGTGGAAAATCCGAACCTGCTGGAGGAGTTTCTGACCGCGCGCTGGGGTTTGCACGTGTTCAACCGAGGCCGTACGCGATACATACCGAACGAACATCCACCGTGGCCGCTGCGTCGAGCCGAGCTGTTCGAGCTGGATGACCAACTGGTCGCCGCCGCCGGACTGCCAAGCGTTGGCGGCGACCCCGTCAGCGTTCTCTATTCGCCAGGTGTGCCGGTGCGATTCGGTCCGTCGATCAGCACGTAAGCATCCGGCCAGGCCATCCGCAGGCGGTCCGGACTGCCGTTGAGTCGGGTCGGATCTCCCCCGGGCGCCGGCGCCTTGGCCATCTCGACCTCCGCGGCTCCGCATGCGCGATAGAACCGCTGCGCCGAGGTGTTTTGCCGTAAGACCCAGAGATACATCGCATCGCCGGCCGCCTGATCGCGGATGGCGAGCGCGGCCTGGCCGAGCAGCGCCGAGCCGATGCCGCCGCGCTGCTGGTCATGCCGTACGTGCAGATTGTCGACCAGACTCCCCCACCGCTCGTCCTTGTCGAACATGACGTGGACGAAACCGACGAGCTCCCCTTCCCGCTCGGCGAGCACCGTCGCACTGGCCGATGGCGCGGCGAGCCGTTCCGACCAGACCGCGTGGCGATCGGCGACCACGTCACCGTCGAGGAAGGAATCGGCGTACGCGCCCCGATAATGCCGCCGCCAACTGTCGGCGTGCAGCGTGGCGACCTCAGCCGCGTCGTCGGCTCGGGCCCGCCTGAATGCGATGTCTGCCATACGGTGATCATCTCTCGGTCAGCGCCGCAACGTCGTCTCCTGGTCCATGCGCGAGAGTTTCGCCGGGTTGCGTACGGCGTAGAAGCCGGTGACCAGGCCGTCGTCCATGCGCAAGGCCAGCACGGTGTCGACCTCGCCGTCGATCCGCAGCACCAGCGCCGGATAACCGTTGACCTGGGTGAGCTGCAGCGACTGCGCGTCGATCTGCTCCAGGCCGAGAGCCAGCAGCCGGGACACCTTGCCGACACCGACGATCGGCCGCGGCGCGGCCTCCTTGACGCCGCCACCATCGCCGAGAAAGACCACGTCCGGCGCCAGGATGTCCACCAGATGCTGCAGATCGCCGGTGGCGGCCGCGCGTTGGAATGCCTGCAGAGCGTCCCTGGCCTGGTCACGCGAGACGCTGCCGCGCGGCCGGCGGGCGGCGACGTGCTCGCGTGCTCGGTGCGCGATCTGTCGTACGGCCGCCGCGGTCTTGTCGATGGCCTCGGCGATCTCGTCGTAGCCGAGGTCGAACACCTCACGCAGCACGAAAACGGCTCGCTCGGTCGGCGTCAGCGTCTCCAACACCAGCATCATCGCCATCGACACGCTGTCGGCCAGCTCCACGTCCTCGGCCACGTCCGGCGCGGTGAGCAGCGGCTCCGGCAGCCACGGACCGACGTACGACTCCTTGCGGCGGCCGAGCGTACGCAGCCGGTTGAGCGCCTGCCGCGTGGTGATCCGCACCAGGTACGCGCGTCGGTTCTCGACCGTGTCCAGGTCGACGCCGGACCAGCGCAGCCAGGTCTCCTGCAGCACGTCCTCCGCGTCGGCAGCCGAGCCGAGCATCTCGTACGCGACGGTGAACAGCAGGTTGCGATGCTCGACGAACGTCTCGGTGTGCATGCCGGTCCTCTCGTGTCGCTCACCAGACACCACGTCGCACCGTGCTGTGACAGTGGCCCTCGTCACTGTCACACGCGGCGAATCGCCGGCATCTCGTGTTCGTCCAGTCCACAACACGAGTGAGGACGATCGTCATGGAACCCCGTATCAACCTGTTCGAGAACGAGCTCGCCGCCAAGTTCGGCAAGCGGTTCGCCAACGCCAGCATGGTGATCAGCAACTCGTCGCTGCCCAAGTCCACCCAGGAGTTGGTCAGCCTGCGGGCCAGCCAGATCAACGGCTGCGGTTTCTGCACCGACATGCACACCAAGGACGCCGCGGCGGCCGGTGAGACCTCAGTACGGCTGAACCTCGTCGCCGCCTGGCGTGAGGCGACCGTGTTCACCGAGGCGGAGCGCGCGGCGCTGGCGCTGGCCGAGGAAGGCACGCGTATCGCCGACCACCACCGTGGTGTGTCGGACGAGACCTGGCAGCAGGTGCGCAAGCACTACGACGACGACCAGCTCGCCGCGCTCGTGTCGCTGGTCGCACTGATCAACGCGGCCAACCGCATCAACGTCATCGTGCGTACGCCGGCCGGCTCGTACCAGCCAGGCATGTTCGACTCCTTCGTCGACTGACTAGAGTTGGCCGCGCAGCTGGTTCGCGGTCCACGTGTGTCGTGTGGACGGCGAGGCAAGAGGGAACCCGGTGCGAGTCCGGGACTGCCCCGCAGCGGTGAGTGAGAACGACAGCCGTCTGTCCCGTACGAGGGACGGCACTGGGTCCGCACGGGCCTGGGAAGCGACGGCCGGTAGGTGACCGGCGAGCAGCCGGTCGTGCTCACGAGTCCGAAGACCTGCCAGCGCCCGTCCCGCGACCGCGGGGCGGTTGGCCGCGACCTCGTGGGTGGGTCGGTCGGTGCGCTCGGTCCTGGGCGCCGACGCTCACCTGCGCGGTCCGCAGTGGACTCGCGAAGGAGAGCCCATGGCAGCAACGGTGTACGGCTTTCCCCGGCAAGGTGTCAACCGGGAACTGAAGAAGGCCGTCGAGTCCTACTGGAGCGGCGCCACCGACGCCGACACGCTCCTGGCCGCCGCGCGTGAGCTGCGACTGCAGCGTTTGGCGCAGCTACGCGACGCCGGCATCGCCGAGATCCCGAGCAACGATTTCTCGTTGTACGACCATATGTTGGACACGGCCATCATGGTCGGCGCCATCCCGGCGCGGCACCAGGCGGAGGCCGACCGCCTCGACCGCTATTTCGCGATGGCGCGCGGCACCGCCGACGCCGCTCCGCTGGAGATGACCAAGTGGTTCGACACCAACTACCACTACCTGGTCCCAGAGCTCGGACCCGGCACCGAGTTCCGGCTCGACGCGACCAAACCGCTCGAGGAGTTCGCCGAGGCCGGCATGGTCACCCGGCCCGTGCTGGTCGGTCCGGTCACGTTCCTGCTGCTGGCCAAGCCGGAGCCGGGCGCGCCGGCCGGCTTCGAGCCGCTGAGGCTGCTCGACCGGCTGCTGCCGTGCTATGCCGAGCTGCTGCAGGATCTGCGCGCGGCCGGCGCCGAGTGGGTCCAGCTGGACGAGCCGGCGCTGGTCACCGACCAGCCGCCGGCCGTGCTGGCGGCGGCGAAACGCGCGTACGACGCGCTCAGCGCGGAAAGGTCGCGGCCGAAGATCCTGGTCGCGACATACTTCGACCGGCTCGGTGACGCGCTGCCGGTGCTCGCCGGCACGGCCGTGGAAGGCCTGGCAATGGACTTCACCGGGCCGGCCGCCGCCAACCTCACCGACCTCGCCGCTGCCGGCGGCATCCCCGGCAAGCGGCTGGTCGCCGGCGTGGTGGACGGCCGCAACATCTGGATCGCCGACCTGCCGGCGGCACTGTCGACGCTTGGTACGTTGCTCGGTCTCGCGCAGACCGTCGACGTGTCGGCATCGTGCTCGTTGCTGCACGTGCCGATCGACGTCACGCTCGAGCGCGATCTGGATCCGCAGCTGGCCGGCTGGTTCGCTTTCGCGGCACAGAAACTGCAGGAGATCAGCACCCTGGCCAAGGGCCTGACCGACGGCCGGGACGCCATCGCCGGGCAGCTCCAAGTCAACGCCGCTCGGCGCGCCGCGCGTGCGGCCTCGCCGATCGTCCGCGTCGATGCCGTACGCGCGCGCGTTACAGCCGTGCGCGACACCGATCGGCATCGCGCGAGTCCTTACGACAAACGCCGCCAAGCACAGCACGAACGGCTGGCGCTGCCCGATCTGCCGACCACCACGATCGGCTCGTTTCCACAGACGGCGAGCCTGCGCAAGGCTCGTGCCGCGCTGCGGTCCGGTGCGTTGACGGCCGAGGCGTACGACCAGGCGATGCGTGAGGAGATCCGCTCGGTGGTCGCCGAACAGGAGGCGCTCGGCCTGGACGTGTTGGTGCACGGCGAGCCGGAGCGCAACGACATGGTCCAGTACTTCGCCGAGCAGCTCAACGGATTCCTGGCGACCACGCACGGCTGGGTCCAGTCGTACGGCACGCGCTACGTACGGCCGCCGATCATCGTCGGTGACGTGTCGCGGCCCGAACCGATGACCGTCCGCTGGTCGACGTACGCGCAGAGCCTGACGCGAAAGCCGGTCAAAGGCATGCTGACCGGCCCGGTGACCATGCTGGCCTGGTCGTTCGTACGCGACGACCAGCCGCACGCGGACACCGCCGCGCAGGTCGCGCTGGCGTTGCGCGACGAAGTCGCCGACCTTGCGGCGGCCGGCATCGCGGCGATCCAGGTCGACGAGCCGGCGCTGCGCGAGACACTGCCGCTGCGCCAGGCCGGTCGCGCGGCCTACCTCGCCTGGGCCGTGGAGTCGTTCCGGCTCACCACCTCCGGGGTCGACGACCGTACGCAGATCCACACACACATGTGCTATGCGGAGTTCGGTGACGTGCTGCAGGCGATCATCGACATGGACGCCGACGTGATCAGCCTGGAGGCGGCGCGGTCCAACATGGCGATCGTCGACGACCTCAGCAGGGCCAGCTATCCGAACGAGGTCGGACCCGGCGTGTGGGACATCCACTCACCGCGAGTGCCGTCGGTGGACGAGATCGCCGCGCACCTGCGTACCGCTCTCGGCTCGTTTCCGGCCGGCCGGCTGTGGGTCAACCCCGACTGCGGCCTGAAGACCCGCGGCTATCCCGAGGTGCGCGCCACCCTGGCCAACCTCGTCGCCGCGACCCGGCACGTCCGCGCGGAGCTGTGACGGCAGGCGGCGGACTCCTGCCTGGAGTCCGCCGCGTCGTTGCCGCGACGATATTGACCGTCTGGCGAGCGCCGCGGGCGAATAGGCTCGCGCTCATGAGCGACGGCGACTGGAGGGATGGCCGGTTCGTGCAGCGCCGGCCCTCCGCGGAGACTTTCGCCTGGGTGGCGGCGTCGATGGGTCGGGGCAGTCGCGTCGTTGGCTGTCGCCGACTGACCGGTGGCGTCTGCTCCGCGGTGAACCGGCTGACTGTCGAGCGACGTGGGGTGCGGACTTTCGTCGTACTGCGACAATACCCGGCCGGGCTTGGGCTGCAAGAGAGCTTGGAGAAGGAGATCGCCAACCTTGGGGTGGTGGCCGGAAGCGGGCTCCCGGTTCCGAGCATCCTGGCTGCCGATGTCGCTGGCGCTTCGACCGGGGGCGCGCCGTCGTTGCTGATGACACGGTTGCCGGGGCATGTCGATCTGAATCCGGCGCAACCCCGGTCGTGGATGACCAGGATCGCGGAGCTTGCCGTATCGCTGCATTCCCTCGATCTCCCCGCGAAGACGTTCAGGCCGTGGAGGGATTCCTGGATCGCCCCGCTCGACGAGTTGCAGGTCCCGGCCGACGCCCACAACCCGGCCGTGTGGAAGGCGGCCTTCGGTGCCATGGCGGCGCCGCCACCACCGGCCAATGCGGTCTTCTTGCACTGCGATTTCCTGCCGGTGAACATGCTCTGGTCGCGCGGGAGGATTACCGGGCTGACCGACTGGAATGGCATCCATCGCGGAGCGCGCGCGATTGACGTCGGGCACTGTCGGCGATATTTGGCGGCGCTCTACTCGCCCGAGTGGGCGGAGCGGCTTCGGTCGCTCTATGAGTCGATCGCCGGGGTGACGCTCGATCCGTGGTGGGACCTGTACGCCCTGCTGCACCATGACGACAGCCAACCGAAGTGGGTCCGTCGTCAGGTCGCCGGCCGCCGTCCCGTCGATGCGCCCGGCATGACCTCCCGGGTCGAGGTCGCAGTCGAGGCAGCGCTACGGCGCCTCGGGTAACAGCGCGCCCCCGGTCCGGGGGATGCCGCTGAAGGTCAACGGCCGGCGGTCGTTGCCGTTACTGGCTCAGTAACTGCGCGGCAGGCCGAGCACGTGCTCACCGAGATAGTTGAGCACCATCTCCTGGCTCAGCGGCGCGATCCGCAGCAGCCGTGCCTCACGGAAATACCGCGCCACGTGATATTCCTCCGAATAGCCCATGCCGCCATGCGTCTGCAATGCGCGGTCCGCGGCCTGGAAACCCGCGTCGGCGCACAGATATTTGGCCGTGTTCGCCTCGCGTCCACACGGCCGGCCGTGGTCATAGAGCCAGGTTGCCTTGCGCAGCACCAACTCCGCCGCGTCGAGCCGCGCCAGCGAGTCGGCCAACGGAAACTGCAGGCCCTGGTTCATGCCGATCGGCCGGCCGAAGACCTCGCGTTCGTTGCCATAGCGTACGGCCCGGCGCAGCGCCGCTCGTCCCAGACCGAGCGCTTCGGCGGCGATCAGCATCCGCTCCGGGTTGAGGCCGTCCAGAAGGTAGCGGAAACCCTGGCCTTCCGCACCGACCCGGTCCTCGGCCGGCACACGCAGGCCGTCGATGAACAGTTCGTTCGACGACACCGCGTTGCGACCCATTTTCCGGATCGGCCGAATGTCCACGTGTGCGCGGTCGAGGTCGGTGAGAAACAGCGTCATGCCGTCGGTTTTCCTCGTGACGTCCTCGATTTTGCTCGTACGCGTGAGCAGCAGGACCTTTTCCGACTCCATCGCCTTGGAAATCCACACCTTGCGGCCGTCGACGACGTAATGGTCGCCGTCACGACGCGCGAAGGTGCTGATCCTCGTCGTGTCCAGGCCGGCTTCTGGCTCTGTTACGCCAAAACACACGTGCAGGTCGCCGTCCACGATCCGCGGCAGCGTACGCCGTTTCAGGCCCTCGGAGCCGTGTACGACCACCGGGTGCATGCCGAAGATCGACAGGTGGATGGAGCTGGCGGCGTTCATGCCGCCGCCGGACTTCGCGACCTCCTCAAGGACGATCGACGCCTCGGTGATCCCGAGGCCGTGGCCGCCGTACGCCGCCGGGATGGCGACGCCGAGCCAGCCGCCACGGGCGAACGCGTCGTAGAACTCGGACGGAAACTCGTGCTCCTGGTCCTTGCGCATCCAGTAGTCGTCGTCGAACCTGCCGGCCAGCTCCGCCACCGCCGCGCGGATCGTCTCCTGGTCTGCCGTCGGTGCGAAGTCCACGCTCCGACCATAGGCCCTAGAGCTCGTCGGGGCGTCCGTCCTCGACCCGCGACCACTGCGCGATCGGCCGTCCGTCCGTACGCAGGTTGGCGCCGTCGACCGGCCACGCCTTCGACCAGCCGGCCGGCGAGTCCTCCCATGGCTCCTGGCGTCCGTAGACGGTCAGGTCCATCAGCGCGTAGCTGTAGTCCATCGCCTCGACACCGCGGCCGGTCGTCCAGTAAGTCTCGAAGACGCGGTCGCCCTCGCGCAGGTAGCAGACCAGGTGGAACATCCCGACCTGCCGTCCGGCCAGCAGCTTCTCCGCGGAGTCCTGCGCGGAGTACCACGGCATCGTCCACCCCATGAAGTCGCGATAGCGCCGCGTCTGCGCGTACGGTCCCTGCGCGAAGACGGCGTAAGTGATGTCGCGCGAATGCAGGTAGGCCAGCTCCGCGACCTGCGTGGTGTAGAAGGTGCAGCCTTCGCACTGCTCGGCCGAGGGATGGCCGTCCCACCACATGAAGTAATACGCGATGAGCTGACGCCGTCCTTCGAACGCGTCGTGCAGCGTGACCGGTCCGTCCGGTCCGAGCACCTCGATACTGGCGTCGACCTCGACCATCGGCAGCCGTCGGCGCGCCGCGGCGATCGCGCTGCCTTCGCGCGTGTGCGCCTTCTCGCGGATCCGCAGTTGGTCCAGCTCCGCCTGGAAAGTGGCGCGGTCGACGGTTGGTGGCAGGTGGTCCATGACTGTCTCCTTCTCTCAGGACTTACGGGTGAATCCGAAGGCCGCGACGGCCACGCCGAGCACGGCGAGGCCACCGATGAACAGGAAGGCCAGGTGGAAGCCGGCGAGGCCGGAGCCACTGACGAGCACGGTCGACACGGCGGCCACGCCGGCGGCACCGCCGACCTCGCGCATGGTCTCGACCAGGCCGGACGCCAGCCCGGCGGCCGACCGCGACACACCGGACAGCGCGCCGATCTGGACGGCTGGACCGCAAAATCCGAAGCCGATGCCGGCGAGCAGAAAGGCCGGCAGCAGGTCGACGGCGTACGCACCGCCTGCCGGCACTCTGGCCAGCAGCAGCGCCGCCGCGGTGACGATCAGCAGGCCGACGACCAGCAGCGAGCGCACCGGCATCCGGGTAGCGAGCCTGGCGCCGACCATCGACGCGGCGAAACTGGTGATCGTGGTGGCCAGCCAGGCCAGACCGGTCTGCACCGGCCGGTAGCCGAGGCCCTGCTGCATCAGCAGCGAGCCGATGAAGATGAACGACAGCAAGGCGCAGTAGGCGAGGAACGCGGTGAGGTTCGCGGCGACGAGCGTACGGTTGCGCACGATCGACAGCGGCACGAGCGGAGCCGCCGACCGCGCCTCGATGCGTACGAATGCAACGAGCAGTGCGACGGCCACCACGAACGGGGCCAGGTTCGAGAGGTTCAGCCAGCCGTACGTGGCGGCGTTGTGCAGTGCGTACACGAACAGCAGCAGACCGGCCGTCACCGTGGTCGCACCGGCGACGTCGAGCCGCTTCGCGCGCTCGCCACGCGGATCGGGAGCCAGGAAGGCGATGGCGAGCGCGATGAACAATACGCCGGCCGGCACGTTGATCAGAAACGACCAGCGCCAGCCCGGACCGGCCGCCAGCAGGCCGCTGGCGACGACGCCGACCGAGCCGCCGATGCCAGCGATGGCACCGAAAATGCCGACCGCGCGGTTGCGCTCAGGTCCCTCCGGAAAGGTGACGGCCAGCAGCGACAGCGCCGCCGGCACGATCAGGGCAGCACCGAAACCCTGGACGGCACGTGCCGCGATCAGCAGGCCGACCTGCTGCGCGGCACCGGCCAGCAGCGAGGCGGCGCTGAAGATCGCCAGGCCGGTCAGGAAGACGCGCCGGCGGCCGAGCTGGTCGGTCATCCGACCACCGAGCAGCAGGAAACCGCCGAGCAGCAGGGCGTACGCGACGACGACCCACTGCAGCACGCTCGGTCCGACGCCGAGATCGCGCTGCATCGACGGCAGCGCCACGTTCACGATCGCGGTGTCCAGGCCGACCATGGCCGTGGAGGTGCAGGCCAGTGCCAGCACCAGGCCACGCCTGGCCGGCGCCGCCCGACTGCTCTGGGTCCGCTCTTGGATAACTGACATCTCGGGTTCCTTCGTCTGATGGGTTTTCGTCCCACCGACGAAGCGGCCGGCGCCAGATCGACATCCGTCGCGAAAAACTTTTGCCAGTTTCGTTGACGCAGGTCAGAGCGAGTGCAGGCGGCTGCTCAGATAGCGGCGCTCGGCATCGGTCGGCGCCAGCCGCAGCGCTTGCTCGTACGCGACCTTCGCCTCGGCCACGCGACCATCGCGCCGCAGCAGGTCGGCCCGGGTGGCCGGCAGGAGGTGATAGCCGTCCAGCCGGCCGGACTCGGCCAGCTCGTCCACCAGTGCCAGGCCGGCCGCGATGCCGTCGGACATCGCCACCGCCACCGCGCGGTTGAGCTCCACGACCGGCGACGGCGCCAGCCGGGCCAGCTGCGCGTACAACGCGGCGATCTGCGGCCAGTCGGTCGACGCCGAATCGGCCGCGGTCGCGTGACAGGCGGCGATCGCGGCCTGCACCTGGTACGGCCCCGTCCGCCGGATGGCCAGCGCCTGGTCGAGCACGGCGACACCTTCGGCGATCATCGCCTGGTCCCACGCCGACCGGTCCTGCTGCTCGAGCGTCACCAGCACGCCGTCGTCCGTACGCGACGCGCGCCGGGCCTCGTTGAACAGCATCAACGCGAGCAGGCCGCGCGGCTCTGGCTCGGCCGGCATCAGCTGGACGAGCACTCGTGCCAGGTGAATCGCCTCTGCGGTCAGCGCGCGGTCGCCGTCATGCTCGTCGTAGCCCTGGTTGAAGATCAGGTAGAGCACCGCGAGCACCGCGGCCAGCCGCTCCGGCAGCAGCTCGGCGGGCGGCACCCGGTATGGAATGCCGGCCTCGGCGATCTTGCGCTTTGCGCGTACCAGCCGCTGCGCCATCGTCGGCTCGGCGGTCAGGAACGCCTTGGCGATCTCGACCGTGCTCAGGCCGGCGAGCGTACGCAGCGTGAGCGCTACCCGAGCCTCGAACGGCAGCGCCGGATGGCAGCAGGTGAAGATCAGCCGCAGCCGCTCGTCGGCGATCTCGTCCGGCTCGGGCACCGGCTCTGCCAGCACGGCCAACTGGCGCAGTTTCTCGCGCCCGGCCGCGTCACGTCGCAGCCGGTCGGTCGCGCGGTTGCGCGCGGTCGTGGTCAGCCAGGCACCTGGCCGCTTCGGGATGCCATCACGCGGCCAGGTCTCCAGCGCGCTGGCGAAGGCCTCCTGCGCGCAGTCCTCGGCGAGGTCCCAGTCGCGGATGAGGCCGATCAGCGTCGCGACCACCTGGCCCCACTCGTCGCGGTAGGCCGCGTCGACCGCCGCGCGTACGTCGTCGACCGATGCCGTCATTCCCAGACCGGACGGATCTCGACGCCACCCCACCGCGCGTACGGATGACCGGCGGCGATGGCGATCGCCTCGTCGAGATCGGCGCAGTCGATGACGACCAGGCCGCCGACGAAGTCCTTGGTTTCCGCGAACGGCCCGTCCGAGACCAGCGTCTCGCCGTCGCGGACGCGTACGGACGTGGCGGTCTCGACCGGCCGCAGCCGCAGGCCGTACAGCCGCACGTCACGCCGCTGCAGGTCGGCCAGCCAGGCCTGGTGCACCGGATCGGCGGCCAGCTCCTCGTTGCTCGGTGACCTCGACTCGTCGTCGCAGATCAGCAGGACGTACTTCATGCGGCGAGTCTGGCACGCCGGTGTGACAACGGCAGTCGCGCATTGCGTGGCTGTTTACGATCACCGCATGTGCTACTCGGAAAACGATGCCGTGCCGGCGGCTCCCGGCGACGAGGGGCCGGTGAGCGGCACTCATCTTCACCTGACCGCCGCTGACGGCGGCCGATATCCGGCCTACCTGGCCACCCCCGAGCGGCAGTCCGGTGCGCCGATCCTGTTGCTGCCGGACGCCGGTGGCCTGCATTCCTTCTACTTCGGCGCGGCCCGCCGGTTCGCCGGGCTCGGTCATCCAACGCTCGCGATCGACTACTACGGACGTACGGCCGAGTCCGACTCACGCGAGGACGACGACTTCGAACACCTGCCACACCAACAAAAGCTGCGTCGCGAGGCGATGTTGTTGGACGTGCGCGCCGGCGTCGACCACCTCGCCACGGTCGCCGACGGCGATCCGTACGTCCTCGGCTTCTGTCTCGGCGGCGGCACCGCGTTGTTGGCCGGCACGACGGACATCGGCCTCGCCGGAGTCGTCGCGTTCTATCCGTACACCGGCGAGCTCGGGCCTGACGAGCCGGCGCTGCCGGACGACTTCGTCACCGCGATGCGCCGGCCGGTGCTCGGGCTCTTCGGCGATGCCGACGCCGTGATCCCCACCGCCGTCCCACGCGCGTACGACGACTTCCTGGACAAGGCCGGCGTGCCGCACGAGATCGTCATCTATCCAGGAGCGCCACACGGTTTCTTCGAGCGGCACTATCTCGAGCGTGAGGCGCGACCGGACACGTTGGCCGATGTCTGGCAGCGCCTCACCACGTTTTTCGCCGCCTAACCGTCCAGCAGCCGCTTGCCGCTCGGATCCTTGTTGGTGTCGTAGCTGTCGCTCACCCGGTCGCGGTAGTCGGCGGCGTAGTCTCCCGCGCCGGGGTAAGCCGCGCCGACCGCCTCGGTGACGACCTCGCTGGCTTCCGAGCTGGCGAAGGCCTCCGGCGACTTCAGCGATCCGTCCGGGTTGAAGAAGTCCTCGACCTTGTAGTGATAGCCGTGCTCGGCGATGGTCTGCGCGATCTGCGCACGGATCTGCGCCGCCGCGGCCGGATCTGAGGCGATCGCGGCGTTGCCGTAGTCGACATATCCCTTCGTCTCCGCGAAACCCTGATCGACCAGCTCCGGCGCGTTGCCTTCGACCGGCGGCGAAGGCGGGATGACGCCGTCGCTGATCGCGTTGGCGATCACGTTGATGGACGCGTTCACCAACGAACCGACACCGGGGATGAAACCGCCGGCGGTGGTGGCGAGCGTACGGCCGAGCGCGATGTTGCTGAGCGTTTCCTTGTAGCGCTGGCTGTCCACCTCGTACGAGAGCTGCCGGTCGATGTCGTCGGCGTTCTGCGCCGCCGCGCCGAGGTTGCCGTCCAGCGCGGCGTTCACCGTGGCCGCCTGCCGGTAGTCGATGAGGCCGGCGTCGGCCTTGTTGAGCTGATCCTGCTCGTACGCGCCGACCTTGACCGACAGTGCGGCCAGCGCGTCCGGATTGGACGCGACCAGGGCCAGGAACCGCTGCCGGTCGCCGTCGCTGATGCCGAGGCTGCCGTCGGCACGCGACACGCCGGTCTCGTCGGCGGACGGCTCGGCGAAGTCGCCGAGATATGCGCCGGCCACGTCGGCGACGGCGAAGGCAAACTGCGGACTGTCGTGGATCGCGATGTAGGAATCGCGGAAGTGCTCGTTGTGCGGATCCGTCAGCCAGTTGATGACGTTGGCCGCCGCCGCGGTCGCGTGCGCCCGCAGCTCCGCGTTTTCCGGCGTCGCAGGCAGTTGTCCGTCAGTGGCGATCCAGGTGATCAGGCCGCTGGCGGCCTTGCCATCGTCAAGCCAGTCGTAGTCGAGGATCTTGGCCAGGGCCTGCTGGCCGTACTCGCTGGTGAGCACGTCGTAGTTGGCGAGGTGGTTGCGCGTCGACACGCTGATCAACGACTCAAGGCTGTCGTCGAAGTGCAGGATGTGCGGATCGCCGGGCAGCAGGTCGATGCGGGCCGCCAGCTGCGAGACACGGAAGGTGATCAGCGCGGAGAACTCGCGGCCGCCCTGGACGTTTTCGGCCGTATAACCGAGTACGGACGCCAGCGTGCGCCACTTCGCCAGGTAGTCGCTGATCTCGTTGGGGTTCAACGTGGTCGGCGGTTCGTTCTTGACCAGGTCCTGGATGTCCTTCGGCAGCTGCGAAAGCCCACCGGTGGTGCCGTCGCCGTCCGCGTACTGTTCGTTGGACAGCACCAGAAGTCCGCGGCCGAGTGCCTCGACGGTGGAGGCGGCGAAGTCGTTCGGATGCTGGTCGAGGAAGTTCTTGACCGTGGTCAGGCCGGTCAGACCGAGCGCTCCGTAGAAGGCGTTCAGCGCCTCGATGCCGTCCCGCGGTCCGTTGCCGGCGATGATCGCGTCGGCGAGATCGCCGATGATCGCGAGGCCCTTCTTCACTGCCTCGGTGTCACCGCGCTGGGCGGCGGCCTCGACCTGGTCGGCGAGTGCCTTGGCGTCGGCGGCCGTGATCGGCGGAGCCGTGAGGCCGCGGCCCTGGTATGCCAGATATCCGCCCCAGGACAGCAAACCGGCCTGCGCCAAGCCGTTGAGGTCGGCGTCCGTCGGCTCGCGCTGCAGCTCACCGGCGCGCGCGTCGGCGTTGTTGTGCAACTCGGTCAGCAGCGCCTGGCCTTGTGAGGTCAGGTCCGCGGACAGCTTGCTGCCGGCCGCGTCGACCTGTCCGGCGTACGCGTCCACGGCCTGCTTCTTCTCCTCCGCCGTCGCGCCGGCCGGAATGTCCGGCTGCGTCACGCCGAAGTGCGTACCCTCCGCCTGGTGCCAGGCCGCCAACAGCTTCGCGCGTTTTGCCTTGAACTCCACGACGTTGCCGGCCCAGCGGTGCGTGGTGGCCGAGCCCCAGAACAGGCCTTGGTATGCGGCTTGCCAGGCCGCCTCGTTGTAACCTGCCAGCGCCTTGATGTTGTCGGCGACGAGGTCCGAGAACCCGAGCGCCGCCGTACCGAGCGCCGCGTGTACGTCCTCACCGTGGCCGGTGATCGCCGCGGCGACCTTGGCCAGCCGGGTCGCGCTCGCCTGGATGACGCCGGGTTGTGCTGCGGTGTCGGGAATCTCCGGTGCGGCAACCATGTCAGGCCACCGGTCCGCTGATGCTGCCGCTGGTCACGCCGCGGTTGATCGGCGGGATCGTGGCATGCGCCTGGTCGAAACCGCTCGCCGCGGTCGTGTCGGTCTCCGCGGCCGCGGCTCCACCGGCCTGCACGTTCATGCCACTCTGCTCGGTAAGGTGGATGACCTGGTTGATCCGGTCGGTCCAGAGCGCCTGGTAACCCTCGTATGCCGCCGGCAGGTTGCGCTCCACAGCGGCAGCCGCCGCATCGTACGACGCGAGCTGGAAGTCGCTGCGCATGGACGCGCCACCGCTGCCGAGCGCCTCTACCGTCTGCCCGGCGCCAACCGCCTGGTTGGGGTTGACGCCGATGAACTGGCCTGCCATGGTCTTGCTCCCTCTCTATGTCGCAGTCACCCAGTGGTGAAGTCGAGAGAGGGGTAGCACGCCATGCCTTCATGACGGTTTCATGACGCATTCACGGGTTGCCTGGCCGTCGATCCTCCCCGCCAGCAGCCGGGTCAGGCCACGCCACGGAGCTGCCATGAACGCTGCAGCGTCACCCGGGCCTCGCCCTTTTGGAAGACCATCTAGGTGTACCCGGCCATCAGGTTGGTAGCAGTCGGCTGATGGGTGGTTGTCCTCCGAGTGCGCTGTGGTGGCGTTCAGTGTTGTAGTGCTGGAGCCATGGTGCAAGTGCGGCTGCGCGCTGGTTGTTGGTGGTGAATGCCTGCCGGTAGGCCCATTCGGTGGCCAGGGTCTGGGTTCAGGCGTTCGACTTTGCCGTTTGCCAGGGGCAGTGGGGTTTGATGAACTTCTGCGTGATGTTGTGGGCGGCGCAGACTTCGCGTAACGACCATCGGTAGGCCCAGGCGTTGTCGGTCATGATCCGTTCGATCCTGGTGATGCCGTAGGCAGCGAAGTAGTCGATCGCGCGTTGCAGGAACGCGGCGCATGTCGGGCCCTTTTCGTCGGGCAGGATCTCGCTGTAGGCAAGCCGGGAATGGTCCTCGATCAGGGAGTGGACGTAGTCGTAGCCGAGTTTGGTCTTCTTCTGTGCGCTGGTTTTCCCGCCGTGTGGCATCGCGCCGGATCGCCAGCCACCGCCATCGGGGATCTTGCCGAGCTTCTTGACGTCCATGCGACGTCCATGTGCACCAACTCGCCCGGACGTTCCCGCTCGTAGCGGATGGCGGTCCGCTTCGAAGACCGAATCACCTCACCAGTCATCGGGTCCAGCTCACGCAGGTAGGCCACTGCGTGGCGGCGCAGGATCCGCGAGACCGTCCGCGCCGGCACCCCCACTGTGGGGCCGAGCACGTCGGGGCCCTGGCGATGCTCCGCGCGGGCAGCCAGGACCTTTTGCTCGACCTCGTCACTGGTGCGGGTGGGCATACTGTGCGGCCGCGAGGACCGGTCGCGCAGACCGGGCTCACCTTCAGCGGCGTAACGGTCGATCCAGGTCCTCCCACACTTGCGGGACACACCCATCGCAGCGGCGATGTGGGGCTTCTTCCAGCCAGCCGCATGACGCTGAACAACCAGTCGCCGACCATGAACCGTCAGCCGAGCACTACCGTGGGACACCAGAACCTCCGAGTGGGATCGCGCCTTCGACACCTAGGGCCTGTCTGCCAAGACTTACTTGTGGGATCGAGATAACAGATGCCCACAGCGCATATTTTGCTGCAAAAGATGGAAAACAGGTGAGTCGGACAGTTTGGGATCAGCGTTCGCTAATGATAGAATGTCGTACATGAGTACGAGCGTGGACACCGCGATCGAGCAGGTCCGCGCGTTGGGTGACGATCAGGTGAAGGCGTTTGTGCGGCAGGCGTGCCAGGCGCATCTGCGCTCGTACGCGGAGCTGGTCGCCGCGGTGGCGGCGTTGGAAAACCGTGGCATCGCCGCCGCGGACGGGTTCCCGGTGCGGCGGGTGGCGCAGTTGGTGAAACAGCTGACCCGGCTGTCGTTGGCCGACTGCCGGGCGCTGGTGAAAGTCGCCCGGATGACCACCCGCCAGCCCGCCGGCAGGTCCTGCTTCACCGAAACCGAGCTGCCGGCCACCGCCGCCGCGTTAGCCGACGGCGCAGTCAATCCCAGCCACGTACGGGAATCATCACCGCGATGTCGACCGTGCCGCCGGACTGGCCCGACCGCGACGGCATCGAAGCCCCACTAGCCACCCTGGCCCGGTCGGGCCACCCCGAGGACGTCAAAGAGCTCGGCAAAGTCATCGCCGACCGGGTCGAGCAGGAAACCCCACCACCAGACAACGATGATGGGGAGCGGTTGGCCGACCCGGACCGGCGGCTGCGGATCACCGAACGCCTGGACGGGCGGGTCGTGATCGCCGGCAGCATCGACCAGGAAACCGCCATCCAGCTGAACGCGTTCATGTCCGCGTTCGCCCGGCCCCGCGACACCACCGACACCCGCAGCACCGAACGCCGCCAAGGCGACGCCCTCGCCGAACTGGTCCATCACGGTGTGACCTGCACCGGGATGCTACCCAACGAGACACGCCCGCAGATCATTCTCACCCTGTCCTGGGAGGACCTGCGCAAAGACGTGCACCGGATCCTGATGACCGGGTACGGCCTCATCAGCCCCGCAGCCGCGCGGCGGCTGTGCTGCGACGCCCAGATCATCCCGGTCGTCCTGGACGGTAAAAGTTTGCCGCTGGATGTCGGCACCGCCTCACGCACCGCCACCACCACGATCCGCCGAGCGCTGGTCCTGCGCGACGGCGGCTGCGCCTTCCCCGGCTGCGACCACCCAGCACACTGGTGCGACGCACACCACGTCACACCGTGGGAGTTCGGCGGGCAAACCACACCGCACAACATGACGCTACTGTGCCTTGCCCACCACCAAATCCTGCACCACAACCAATGGACAATCCAGATGCTCAACGGCGTACCGTACTTCGTCCCACCCGCCTCCATCGACCCGACACAGACACCCATCCGCCACACCGCTACTCGATGCGCTGCTGAGCCGGGGTCTGCCCAGACTTCGGTTGACACCGGGGTTGACTGTTTCTCAGGCCGCTGATGCGGCTGTGTAGATGGTCTCAAACTCGACCAGGGGTGAGCTTGCCCAGGGGCGCCTTGCCGGCGTTTGCGATGGCACTTCGTCTCGATCCAGGACACCACCTGCGCCGACCTGGCCCATCGACCCGGCCAACCCATGAGCGCGCAACAGGCGGCCGGTGAGCCGCCGACCGGAATAGGGCGCCCCGGTCGGAGCGGACGACGACACCGCGCGGGTCGCGGAGCGCGTGGATAGGGCTTGGGCACAACGACATCCATCCAAGCAAGACCGAAGCCTCACACATGAGGTGTCGACCAGACTCTGGGCAGACACCCGCCGTACGCGCCGCACCATGCGCCCAGGGTTGACACCCTGTCTACGACGGCACGGCCTCGGCAAAGTCGCTATCTGTTGGCGACTCCCGCCAACGCCAACACCGACTCCGGGGCATCCGCGATCCGCATTACGGTTGAACAGGTAGCCTTGCCGCCGGTGTGAATGTTTACCATCACCGGATGACCGATCGTGACGCGCTGCTGGACACCGACCGGCGCTTCTTCGCGGCTCTGACGGCCGGCGATTCGGCCGCGTTGGACAGCCTGCTCACCGATGACTTCCTGCTGGTGGCGGTCAGCGGCGGCGGCGTGGTCGATCGCACCACACTGTTGACGGCGGTGACCACCGGCGCGCTGACTTTTCCGGCTATCAAAGCCTTTCCCGAGCAGGCAGTGGTACGGCGCGTCGGTCCCGTCGGGATCGTGGTGGGACGCACGGCGATGACCTTCGACGCCGGCTCCACGACGGCCGTCCAGAGCCGCTACACGCACGTCTTCCGCACCGGCCCGGACGGCTGGCAGCTGATGTCGGCCCAGGGCACCGAAATCACCGCCAGCTGACGAAGTCCCACGCGGGAAACTCGCGGCCGCGTGGGACTTCGGAACCCGGCCCTAGACGAACTCGCCGACCTTGAAGACGAGCCGCGTCGCGGCGTCGTCCGCGTCGATGGTGATCGCGGAGCCTGGTGGGATCTCGCCGAAGAGGATCTTCTCGCTCAGCGCGTCCTCGACCTCGCGCTGGATCGTACGACGCAGCGGCCGCGCGCCGAGCGCCGGATCGAAGCCTTTCCTGGCAAGGAAAGTACGCGCGTTGTCGGTCAGGGTCAGCGTCATGTCGCGGTTCTTCAGCTGCTCGGCGACCCGCGCGATCATGATGTCCACGATCTGTACGGTCTCGCCCTCGGTAAGCTGGTGGAACACGACGATGTCGTCGATCCGGTTCAGGAACTCGGGCCGGAAATGCTGCTTGAGCTCGTCCTGCACCTTCTGCTTCATCCGGTCGTAGTTGCCGGCCGGGTCGTTCGCGGTCTGGAAACCGAGCGACACGGACTTGGCGACATCTCGCGCGCCGAGGTTGGTCGTCATGATCAACACCGTGTTCTTGAAGTCCACGATGCGACCCTGACCGTCGGTCAGCCGGCCGTCCTCCAACACCTGCAGCAGCGTATTGAAAACATCCGGATGCGCCTTCTCGACCTCGTCGAAAAGCACCACGCTGAACGGCTTACGGCGCACCTTCTCGGTCAGCTGGCCGCCTTCCTCATAGCCGACGTAACCAGGAGGCGCACCGACCAGCCGGGAGACCATGTGGCGGTCGTGGAACTCCGACATGTCCAGGTGGATCAGCGCGTCGTCCTGGCCGAAAAGAAACTCCGCCAACGCTTTCGACAGCTCGCTTTTGCCGACACCAGACGGGCCGGCGAAAATGAACGAACCACCGGGACGTTTCGGATCCTTCAGGCCGGCACGCGTACGCCGGATGGCCTGCGACACCGACCTGATCGCCTCGTGCTGGCCGACGATCCGCTTGTGCAGCTCGTCCTCCATCCGCAGCAGCCGAGACGTTTCTTCCTCGGTCAGCCTGACGACCGGTACGCCGGTCCAGTCCGACAGCACCTCGGCGATCACGTCCTCGGTGACCATCTCCTCAAACTGGCTGAGCTCCGGCGCCACCGTCAGCCGGCGGATCCGCATCACCGCGGCGGACTCGTCGATCAGGTCGATCGCCTTGTCCGGCAGGAAGCGGTCGGAGATGTAACGATCGGCCAGCGTCACGGCGGCGACCAGTGCGGCATCGGTGATGGTCACCCGGTGGTGCTGCTCGTACTTGTCGCGCAGGCCTTTCAGCATCTCGATCGTCTCGGCCACCGACGGCTCGGCGACGTCGACCGGTTGGAAGCGACGCGCGAGTGCCGCGTCTTTCTCGAAATGCTTCCGATATTCGGCCACCGTGGTCGCGCCGACGGTCTGCAACTCGCCGCGCGCCAGCAGTGGCTTGAGGATGTTGGCCGCGTCGATGGCACCTTCGGCCGCGCCGGCGCCGACCAGCGTGTGGATCTCGTCGATGAACAGGATGATGTCGCCGCGGGTACGGATCTCCTTCACGACTTTTCGCAGCCGTTCCTCGAAATCGCCGCGATAACGCGAGCCGGCGACCAACGCGCCGAGCTCCAGGGTGTAGAGCTGCTTGCCTTTCAACGTCTCCGGCACGTGACCGCCGGCGATCGCCTGCGCCAGGCCTTCCACGACCGCGGTCTTGCCGACACCTGGCTCACCGATCAACACCGGATTGTTTTTGGTACGCCGGGAAAGCACGCGCATGAGCCGGTCGATCTCGGTCGCCCGTCCGATCACCGGGTCGAGCCGGCCGTCGCGCGCGGCTCTGGTCAGGTTGTGACCGTACTGGTCCAGGACCAGTGCGCTGGACGGCGCGCTTTCCGGTGCCGCCGCCACGCTTTGCTCCGGATCCGACAGCAGGCGTACGACCTGCTGGCGCACACCGACCAGGTCGACGCCGAGCTTGGTGAGGATCCGCGCGGCCGAGCTCTCGGTCTCGCGGGTCAACGCGAGCAGCACGTGCTCGGTGCCGATATGGGTATGGCCGAGCTGCAACGCCTCTCGCAGGCTCAGCTCCAGCACTCGCTTCGCTCTGGGCGTAAACGGCATCTGGCCGGTCGTCACGTCCCGGTCTTGCTGCGACAGCGCCGCGGCACGCCGGCGTACGGCGTCCAGCGTGATCCCCAGGACGTCCAGCGCGTGCGCGCCGACGCCCTCGCCTTCCCTGATCAACCCCAGGAGGAAATGCTCCGTGCCGATGTAGCGGTGCTGGAGCAGATCCGCCTCCTCGCGGCCCAGTACAACGACTCGGCGCGCGCCATCGGTAAACCGTTCGAACATCATCGCTCACGCACCTCCGTTGCGATTTGGGCGTGATCTCACACAAGCACGCGCCGCAGCGGCATGGCAGCGCGTTCGCTGCTGACGGAATATGCCGACAGCGAACGGCGGTGTCAGGTCGAGGATTCCGCTGCCGCGCTGCATCCTCGCGCCGCTGCCGTGGGTCGACTCGGTGAGACGATCGATCGACGACGGAGGCACAGTGGATGGCAGCTCGGCGGTGGTGACCCCTGACCAGGTCGCCGGCACCGGTGGCCGCGCGGAACACATCGCGGCGATCGAGCAGATGTATCGCGGCTACGCACACCGCATCCTCGCCACCGTGTACGGCCTGACCGGCAGCATGGCCGAGGCGCAGGACGCCGTGCAGGAGGCCTTCGCCAGAGCGGTCGCCTCGCCGGCGAAGGTGCGCGCCGCCAGCAATCCGGAGGCCTGGCTGCTGACGGTCGCCCGCAACATCGCCCGCAGTCGCTATCGCCGGCGCAGACGGTTGGACGTACTGCTGCATCGCAGCGCACCACCGCCGGACATTCCGGGTCTGTCGCCCGACCGCGTGGCACTGTTGACCGCTCTGCAGGCGCTGCCGATGCGGCAGCGGGAGGCGATCGCGCTGCACTACCTGGCCGACCTGGACATCGCCAGCGTCGCCGAGATCATGGCCGCTCCGCTCGGGACGGTGAAGTCGTGGATCCGGCGTGGCCGGCTCCGGCTCGCCGAGCAGCTCGGAACAGAGGACGAGGACGATGCTTGAGCTCAGGGAACTCGCACAGGACGTACGCGACAGCGTCGTCGTGCCGGACTTCGCCGAGGTCGTACGGTCCGGCGAACGCATCCGCCGCCGCCGAGTCGCCACCACCATCGGCACGACCGCCGCGGCCGTCGTGGTCGGCGTCGCCGCGATCGGTACGGCCGGACCGCACACCCGGTCCACCACACCGGCGAAGCCTGTCCCGGCCCAGGTCTACGTCGACGCGATGATCCCGGTCGACAGCCACCACGCGTTTGTGCCTCAACGAGACGAAAACGGGGTCGTTGGCGTGAGCTTCACCGCGGACGGCGGCCGGAGCTGGCAGTGGACGGCACCTCCGCCGAACACCCGCCGCACAGACTCAGTCGACGTGCTCGGTCCGACCACCATTTCCTTCGGCGGATATGTCAGTGACACCTCCGGCCGCCTCTGGACGCGAGTCGAAGGCACCCCGACGACCGGTGTGGCCACCACCGGCTCGACTTCCCGGCAAATCACCGCCTACGTGAACTCGGCCGTCAAGCAGGCGGTCCCGGACGGCTGGACCGCGCGGTCGTTGTGCGAGAACGACACGGCCTGTGAGGTCTACGCGGTCGATCCGGCGACCGGCGCATGGCATCCATTGGCGCACCAGCCTCCGACACCGACCGAGGTCACGGTCGATTCGGCAGGCCGCATGTGGGCCGCCAAGCGCGTGGTGCTGCCTGGCGACAAGCCGTCGTGTGCGCTGAGCGTGAGCACCGACCGCGGCGCGTCGTGGTCGACCTACCCCATCCCGGGCAGCGCCGGATGTGTCAACGCGCCATCGACGACCAGTGACGGCACCGCGTACGCGCTGGTGGCGACGGCTGGCGCGACCGACAAGACGCCCGGCGTGCTGGTGTCACACGACAGCGGCAGGACGTGGCAGCGACAAGCTCTCGGCATGGCGCTCAGCGACCTGTACGTGCTGCCGGACGGCACCATGATCGGCCGGCCGCCGCTGAACTCCCCGGATCCGGCCACCACCCTGCTGCGGAGCACGGACGGCGGCAAGACCTTCACGCCGATCCCCGGCACGGCACACGCGGCCGGCATCGAGCGTACGGTGACCGGCGCGTACGCGGCTCTCGTCCATCCCGCGACCGGCGGCATGAACGCGGCCAGGCTGATCGTCTCCGACGACGGCCTGCACTGGAGTCAGATTGCGATGCCGGCGCGGTAGTCGGCGATCGCCGCCAGCGCGGCGTCCACATCGGAATCGTTGTTGTAGTAATGAAAAGACAGGCGCAGGACGTTGCCGCGAGGCGCCGTGAAGATGCGGCGCCTCGACAGGTATGCGGCCAGCCGGTCCGGATCGTCGTCGACCAGTGCGACCTGCGGGCCAGGGGGCGAAGCAGGCAGCCACACCTTCTCCCCCGCCGCCCGCAGCCGCTCGGCCGTACGCGTGGCCAGGGCGGTCACGTGCCGGCCGACCGCGTACGGATCGACGCGGGACAACAGCCGCAGGCCGGCGTTGGCGGCGTACGCGGCCGGGATCGCCGGTGTGCCGGTCTCGAAACGGCGAGCCCGCGCCGGAAAGTCCAGCCGCCGCGGGTCGAAGCGAAACGGGTCGACCCGGCCGAACCAGCCGGTCAGCTGCGGCGGCAGATCGTCGGTGACCCCGTCGCGCGCGTAGAGAAAGGCGAGTCCCGGCAGGCCGAGCAGGTATTTCAGGGCTCCGGCGACCAGATAGTCGCAGCCGAGCGCGCGTACGTCGATGGGGAGCACACCGGCGGCCTGGTACGCGTCGACGAACACCCGCGCACCGACCTCGCGAGCGCGCGCGACGGCGGCTTCGACCGGCATCCGTGCGCCGTTTCGGTAGGACGCAAGCGGCACCGACACCAGCGCCGTACGCTCGTCGATCGCCGCCACCAGCTCGTCGGCATCGACCGTCGCGTCTCGCTCCGGCACATGCACGACCTCGGCGCCGCGCGGTGCCTGAGCCAGCCAGACATGGCCGATCGATGGAAACTCCATGTCGGTGGTCACCACGACCGGCCGCCGCGACCAGTCCTTTGTGGAGGCGATCTGGTACGCCCCATCCGACGCGCACGCGACGATCGCGACCTCGTCCGGACTCGCGCCGATCAGCTCGGCGAACCGGTCGCGAGCCTGGTCGACCTCGGTCATCCAGACCTGCCACGGCGCGCCGTACGCGTGCAGGCTGGCGGTCAGCTCGGCGAGCGCCACGGTCAGCTCGCCGGACAGCGCACCCTGGCTGCAGCTGGCCAGATGGACGGTGTGGGCCAGCATCGGAAAGTTGTCGCGAAACTGCGCACTGGTGAGCATCGCACCCCTGTCAGTAGCTCGGCGGTGTGACCGCGAGCAGGAAGCGGACCGGCCTGGCGGTCTCGTTGAGATAGCGGTGTGGCCGCCGTGAGTCGAAGGTGGCGCTGTCGCCGGCGCGCAGCTCGTGGCGCACGCCGTCGACCTCGACCACCAACCGGCCGGCCAGCACGACCGCGCATTCCTCGGACGGGTGGCTCCAGCCGGTCTCCGATGACACGGCACCCGCCTCCAACCGCCCTTCCAGCACCTCGATCCGGCTGCCACCGGCCGACACGCGCTGGTAGGCGATCTCGCCGCGCGGCGACCGCACGTCCATCCGGCTGCCGGCGCGTACCACCGCGACCGGCTCCGGGTCCGACTCCTGGAACAGGCTGAACAGCGGCGTGTCCAGCGCACGCGCGATCCGGCGTAGCGTCTCCAGGCTGGGATCGGTGACGCCGCGCTCGACCTGGCTGATCATCCCGACCGACACGTCGGCCGCCCTGGCCAGCTCGGTCACCGTCATCGACCGCGCCGTCCGCAGCTCGCGAACCCGTTCCCCGACCACCGTACGATTTTAGGTGGGCTGAAACACTTTAGCCACAGTGTCACGATCCGGCCGTTGACACGCCTGCCGGCCGGCCGCAGACTGCCTGAGCATGACGCGTCCGAGCACAACGGAGCACCCCGGCCAGACCGGCGGACTGCGGCGCGAGCTCACCAGCAGGCAGCTGAGCATGATCGGCCTCGGCGGCGCGATCGGCACCGGCCTGTTCCTCGGCTCGGCGCTGGCGATCTCACAGGCCGGACCCGGCACCATCATCGCGTACGGGGTGTGCGCTCTCGTCGCGTTCGTGGTGGCGTGGGCCCTGGCCGAGATGGTCGTCGTGCACCCGGAAGCCGGTTCGTTCGGCGCGATCGCTCATCGCTATCTCGGACCGCTGGCCGGTTTCGTGCAGCGCTGGACCTACTGGGCCATCCAGTGCATCGCCGTCGGCGGCGAGGTCGTCGCGGCCGGCCTCTACATCCAGTTCTGGTGGCCGCAGGTCCCGTTGTGGCTGCCGGTGGTCGTGTTTTCGTTGCTGGTGCTGGTTTCCAACGCGATGGCCGTACGGTTTTTCGGCACCGTCGAGTACTGGTTCGCGATGATCAAGGTCGTCGCGATCGTCGTCTTCGTCCTGCTCGGCCTGTTGCTGATCACCGTCGGCCTGCCCAAATCGCCGCCGACCGGCCTCGGCAACCTGGTCGGTCACGGCGGTTTCCTGCCCAACGGCCTCGGTGGCCTGTTCCTGGCGATGGTTTTCGTGCTGTTCAGCTACATCGGCACCGAGGTCGTCGCGGTGACCGCGGCGGAGTCGAAGCAACCGGAGCGCGACATCCCCAGGGCGGCGCGTCGGATGGTCGTCCGGCTGGTGCTTTTCTACGTGTTGGCCATCGCGATCGTGCTCGCCGTCGTGCCGTGGACGGTGACCGCGCAAGGCGGCTCGGTCGACGCGAGTCCGTTCGTACGCGTCTTCCAGAGCGCCGGCATCCCGGCCGCCGCGGCCATCACCAACTTCGTCGTGCTGACCGCGGCACTTTCCAGCGCCAACACCAATCTCTATCTGACCACCCGGATGCTGCACTCGCTGGCCACCGACCGCTACGCGCCGGCCTGGACCGGCCGGCTCAGCGCCTCCGGCGTGCCGCGCAACGCGCTTTTGTTGTCAGCGCTCGGATTGGCGCTCGCCGCCACGCTCTCCGCGGTCGCCGCGAACAGCGCGTACGTGGCGTTGTTCGGCATCTCGATCTTCGGAGCGTTGCTGGTGTGGATCCTGATCCTGGTGACGCACTGGGCTTTTCGCCGTGCCAGTCAGCAAAAGGCGCCGGTGCGGCTGTGGGGTGCGCCCTACACCTCCGGCGTCGCCGCGCTTTTCCTTTTCGCGGTCATGGTTTCCACCGCCTTCATCAAGGGCCTCGACACGGCCTGGATGGCCGGCCTGCCGTTCTTCGCGATCCTGGTCGTCGCGCACTTCGTCATCAGGAAACGCCGATCAGCCAACGCAACGACAGCGCCGGACCACAGCGAGCAAGCCTGACCGAGCCGGTTTCCTCGTAGGCCAAGCACAATCCGGTCGTACGATGCAGCACCCGCCCGTCGGCCGAGACCGTCCACCGTTGTGCCGCGCTGCCGTCGCATGCCCTGGCCGAGACGCCTCCGTCCAGACACAGGCCAGGTGTGGCAGTTACGCAACGAACCGGCCGCCATCCACCGCTGGCTCGCACTTCCGTGGCCATTGATGGCAAACACGCGACCGTCGGCCTCGCTGTCGAGGTAGAGAGCGGACGCCGCGTTGACAAAGTTGACCGACATCGAGGTCGAGGATGCGACCGGCACCGGTGCGTCGCGATCGCCGACCTGCCAGACGACGATCGCCAGCACGGCAACCAACGCCACCACCGAAGCCGCAAGCCACGTCGCTCTCGCCATCGCCGTCCTTTCCGCTGCCAGTCAGACACCCAGGCAGCGGAAAGGTTGCAGCCGTTTTCAGGAGTTGATGGCAGCGATGATCCGTGGACGCAGCTCGGCGACGCTGATCACCGCGTCCACCGAGCCGACCTCGACGGCTCGCTGGATGCTGTGGACGCGGTCGAATTCGGTCGCCACCTCGCCGAGCTTCTCGGCGCGTACGGCCACCCGCAGCTCGTCCAGCTCGGCTCGCAGGGCCGACCGCTCGGCGGCGGAGGCCGACGCGAGCCGGGCCTCCAGGTCCACGACACGCGGATCGGCGGCCGTACGTGCGTTGACATCACCGGCGAAGACGACCGCGGCGGCCGGAGCGCCACCGAGCACCGACGCGTACGAGCCTTCCAACGCCAACACGGTCATGTTGGGGTTGAGCGCCTTGGAAAACACCACGAACGCGCCACCGTGATAGCGCGAGATCACGCAGAACACGATCGGGCCGCGGAAGTTCACGATGGCACGGCCGATCTCCGCGCCGTATTCCAGCTGCAGCTTGCGCATCGACTCCGGCGAGCCGTCGAAGCCGGACAGGTTGGCCAGCACGACCAGCGGCCGGTTGCCGCTGGCCGCGTTGATCGCGCGAGCGGCCTTTTTGGACGACAACGGGAAAAGCGTGCCGGCGGTGTAGGTGTCAGGGCCGTCGGTCGGCGGGAAGCCGCGACGCGGCACGGCCCGCGACTCGATGCCGAGCAGGCAGACCGGGACGCCGCCGAGGTGCACGTCCTGCACCACCGCGGTGTCCGCGTCGGCCATGCCGGCCCACCGCTCCAGCACCGCGTGGTCCTGGTCGGACAGCGCTCGCATCACCGTACGGATGTCAAACGGCTTCTTCCGGTCGGGGTTGAGCTCGGCCGAGAAGATCTCACCGACCGTCGCGAAGTCGCTGCCTTCCACCGCGTGCGGATAGCTGGAGACATCGCGGTCGTGCGGATCGAAGGTGGCCGTACGACGCGGCCGGACCTCGCCCGGAGCGACGTACGTGTGGTCGTAGTGCGCCATCAACACGTCGCGCGCCGCCGCCAGCGTCGGAGCCCAGTACTGCGCCTGGCCGTTCGGGCCCATCACCCGGTCGTAACCGCCGATGCCGAAGTTGTCCTCGGCCGACACGCCGCCGGAGAAGTCCATGGCCTGTTTGCCGGTCAACACCATCGCCGAGTCCGGCGTCATCACCAGAATGCCCTTGGTGTGCATCAGCATCGTCGCCTCGGCGTTCCAGTATGGCTGCGCGCCGACGTTGATGCCGTTGACCACGATGTTGATCTCGCCACCTGCCTGCGTGAACTCGACGATCCGCTTCAGCGCGACGGCGACCCAGTCCATGTTTTCGGTGCCGGAGTCCATCGAGATCCGCGCGCCGGCCGACAGCGCGAACCACTCCACCGGCACGCGCATCCGCTCGGCGAGATCCAGCGCGGCGCTCACCCGCCGGCACTCCGGCTCGGACAGCGCACCGAGAGATTTCGTCGGATCGCCAAGTAAAACGACGCGTTTCACACCGTCCGGATGGCGCTTGGTCGGCGTACTGACCACCCCGGTGACGATCGCCGCGGTGTTCAGGCCCTTGGGCCGGTCAACCGGCGTCAGCGTATGCGACTCGTCGAGGTCGTATTCCACGAAGTCGCCGAGCATCGAGGTGACCTCGTATGGATAGACCGTGTTGCGGCTGGACGCGCGCAGCACCTTAAGCCGGTAGTCGTCCAACGGCTCGACCGGCTCGGTCGGCGGCTCGCTGAGGCTCAGCCGTACGCCGGAACCGGTCGGCTCACTGATCCGTACGGCGATCTCGTGCAGCTCGCCGGTCGCGCGGTCGCGCTGCTTGGCCAGGAACAGCACCTCCTCCAGGCCGGCGCCGACGACGGTCGGCAGCACGCGCTGGACGAGCATGTTCATCTCTTCGCCGGTCAGCTCGCTCGGCGGCCACACGTAGATGACGATCCGGTTGGTGTCGAACCGGTTGCGCGCCGGACGCTGGGCCTGAGCGCGACGCAGCGAGTCCAGGCAGGTCGCCAGGATCTCCTCCACCGCCGGCAACGCGACCAGCCGGCCGTCGTGCTCGCGCAGTGGCGTCAGGTCACGCACCTGCGCGAACGCGACCAGCCGCTGGTCCGACGGGTTCTTCCGCGCGACGCACTTGAAGAGATAGACCTCCTCGTCGGAGGACGGTACGCGCGTCAGGTCGAAGTTGCGCAGCCGCTGCAGCTGCATCCGCTCGGCGATGTACGGATGCAGGCCGCGGATCAGCCGCTCCTCGGCGAAACCGGTCGAGGCCGGCCGGAAGGTGAAATGGTGGTGCATCACCGAGTGGCCGCTGCCGGCGACCGTTGTGGTGATCCGGCGGACCTGGCTCGGCAACGGCTGCGCCGCCAGGACCTCCAACAGCTCGGCCGCCATCACGTCCGAGTCCTCCGGCTGGTTGTCCCAGCCGATGTAGATGTCGGCGCTCAGGTCACCCTCGGCCGCCAGCTCGCCAACACCGCGCAGGGCGTCGCCGAGCGCCGCGAAACCGACCGCGGTCGTCACGATCCGCGAGTCGGTCTCCGGCCGCCGCGCGACGACGAACGTACAGCCGGCCACCGGCTCGGTGTGTACGTCCTCCAGCGACCGGTTGCCGTAGTAACGCCTGGTCAGCACCTCGAGCAGCGGCGCGTGGTCGACGTCCTTGTGCAGGCGCTGGCCGAGCAGCCGGACCAGCGGCTCGGAGGCCGCGACCATCTCGCGGATCCGCTCGGCGCGATCCGGCGCGGCCGGGTCGCGGTCGAGTTCGCGCAGGTGGGAGCGTACGTCCGCATACACGCGAGCACGTGTGCGGCGCAGCAGTGGCTGTGCGAACCAGGCGAACACGACGCCGCGCGCGAGGTCGGACACCGCCGGAAACCGCACCTGCGTCGCCGACACCAGGTGCTCCAAGGCGAGACCGGCCGGCTCCCGCATCGCCTCGCCGGGCGACAGCTCGCGCAGCCACTCGCGCAGCAATGTCATGATCACGTTGGTGTTGGTGCCGGCGTTCTGCTGCGCCAGGAAGATCCGGAAGACCGCGGCCTCCAGCTCCGGCGTACGCTCCAGGTCGGTGATGCCGTAGTGGCCGAGCACCTTGGCCAGCCGGCTCTGGAAGCTGGCCGACAGGCCGGCCCGCTCGGCGTCGAGACTTTGCAGATACGAATGGAAATGCTCGCGCGCACTGCGGACGTGGTTGTTGGCGCCGAGCTCCTCGACACCGGGCTTGTTGCGGCTCAGCTCGCAGATGTCCGCGAACACGGCAACCAGCTCCAGCTCCTCGGCCAACATGCGGCGACCGTTGAGCGCCCGCCGAGCGGCCACATAGTCATCGAGCGTCCGCCGGACGTCGTACGGATCGACGTCGAAGCCGAGCAGCAGACTGCGCAGATCCTCCAGGCCGCGGCTCGCCCGTACGCGGTCTGGCACGTCGTCGCGCGGTGCCGGCAGGTCGATCTCGACCGAGTCGTCGACCGTCTCGGTTGCGGCGCCTTCCTCAGCCACCGGCTCCAGCCGCAGCAGCGGCGCGCCGGTCTCCACCTGGCTGCCGACCGAGACGGCCAGCTCCTTCAGCCGGGCCTTGAACGGAGCGCGTACGACCGTCTCCATCTTCATGCTTTCCAGCACGATCACCGGCGCGCCCGCCTCGACCTCGGCGCCGATCGCCATCGGAGTCGCGACCACCAGCGCCGGCGCTGGCGACCGCATCACGCCGCCCTCGTCGCGGCTCACGCGGTGCGCGACACCATCGACCTCCACCAGGTGGATCGGACCGTGCGTGCCGGTCAACAGGCGGTGCCGCGCGCCGTTGACGGTGATGTGGCCGGTGTGCTCGTCGAAGCGGTCCAGCTCGACCTCGGCCACGCGTACGCTGTCGCCGGCCTCCACGCCGACGCGGAAGCGTTGCGCACCAACGCGGGCGACGCGTACGCGGTAGGTGACGCCGCGCAGCTTCAGGTCCAGCGGCCGTCCGCTCTGGTGCTGCACTTGCGGACGGCCGCCGAACGCCGTCGAGAGCAGTCGCTGCCGCTCGACGCGCTCGGCCTCCTCGTACGCCTCGATGGCGGCCGCGGTGAGTGCGACACCGGCGTGCCGGTGCAGGACGAGCCGGCCTTCACCGCGTACCCGGTCGATCCAGCCGGTGTCGGCGCTGCCGTCGACGACCTCCGGCTGGTCGAGCAGGTCGAGCACGAAGCTCTTGTTGGTGGCGCCACCTTCGATGATCACCGTCGTCTCGGCCATCGCGCGGCGCAGCCGGCCGAGTGCCTCGTCGCGATCGCGGCCGTACGCGATGATCTTGGCGATCATCGAGTCGAAGTCGGCCGGGATGCGGTCGCCCTCGCTGACGCCGGTGTCGACCCGGATGCCGGGACCTGCCGGCAGGTCGAGCCGCGCGATCCGGCCGGGCGACGGCGCGAAGTCGCGGTCGGGGTCCTCTGCGTTGAGCCGTGCCTCGATCGCGTGACCGCGCTCGACCGGCGGCTCACCGGTCAGCTTGTTGCCCGACGCCACCTGCAGCTGCGCCTTGACCAGGTCGAAGCCGGTGGTCGACTCGGTGATCGGATGCTCGACCTGGAGCCGCGTGTTGACCTCCAGGAAGGCGAACATGCGGTCGCCGGGGTGATAGAGAAACTCGACGGTCGCCGCGCCGCAGTAGCCGACCGCGATCGCCAACCGCTCGGCGGAGGTCTTCAGCTCGGCGGCCTGCTCGGCGGAGAGCACCGGCGACGCCGACTCCTCGATGACCTTCTGGTTGCGCCGCTGCACGGAGCAGTCACGTACGCCCAGCGCCCACGCGGTCCCCTGGCCGTCGGCGATGACCTGCACCTCGACGTGCCGCGCACCGGTGACCAGCCGCTCCAGGAAGACGATGCCGCTGCCAAAAGCGCGCGCGGCCTCCTGGCTGGTTCGCTCGTACGCGTCGACCAGCTCGGCCTCATTGGTGATCACCCGGATGCCGCGGCCGCCACCACCGGCGGTCGCCTTGAGCATCAGCGGATAGCCGACCTCGGCGGCCGACCGCTTGGCCGCCTCCAGCGTCTCGACCGCGCCGCGGCTCCACGGCGCGACCGGCACGCCGACCTCCTCGGCGATCAGCTTGGCGCCGATCTTGTCGCCGAGCCGGCGCATCGCCTCCGCGCTCGGACCGACGAACGTCACGCCGACTTTCTCGCACAGCTCGGCGAAAGCCGGGTCCTCCGCGACGAAACCCCAGCCGACCCAGGCCGCGTCGGCGCCGGTGTCGACCAGTGCCTGCTCAAGCACTTTCAGGTCCAGGTAAGGCCGTGCCGAGGCCGGACCGAGGTCATATGCGATGTCCGCCTCACGTACGAAGGTGGCCGTGCGGTCCACGTCGGTGTGCAACGCCACCGTCTCGATCCGCGTGCCAGTCTCCGCTGCGATGTCACGTACGGCGTGGATGAGCCGCATGGCGGCCTCACCGCGGTTGACGATGGCGACACGACTGAACACCGACCAAGACCTCCTCGGACCGACAAGCTGCCTCGTCCACCCTCGCCGCTACCCGCTCGTAGTGCCATGTCGCGAGCAACGCATCCATGATGCCCGGGTTGTAGGAAACCAACAAAAGCGCTCCACGGACCGCGGATTCCCCTCCGCCGCGAGTGTGGGGAACGTCCACTCGGCTGGCCGTCTCGTCCACGAGGTGGAGGGCGTTGTCAGCCGCCGGGTCGAGGCCCGCGGCCGCCGCGTTCCGTACCGTCGACAAGGTCAAGAAAGATTGAAGGAGTGCGCAGATGGAGGCCTTGCGGCTGCTGATGGAGCAGATCCGGCCGCACCGATGGCTGGTGCTGACCGGTGCGGTGATCACCTTCGTCGGTGGCCTGGCCGGCCTCGCCGAGCCGCTGGCGGCGAAGGCCGTGATCGACTCGCTGGGCTCCGGCCGCTCGCTGCTCTGGCCGATCGTCCTGCTAACCGGCCTGGTGGCGGCCGGCGCCGCGGTGTCCGCGCTCGGCGGCTATGTCCTCGCGCGTACGGCCGAAAACGTCGTGCTCACCGCACGCCGCCGGCTGATCGGCCGGATGCTGCGGCTGCGCGTCTCCGACGTCGACCGGCTCAAGCCCGGCGACCTGATCGCGCGGCTCACCTCCGACACGACGCTGCTGCGCGGCATCAGCACGACCGGCCTGGTCAACGCGGCAAACGGGGTGCTGATGGTGATCGGTTCGATCGTCCTGATGGCCGTCATGGACTGGGTCCTGCTGCTGGTGACGCTCGGCGTACTCGTGCTGATCGGCGGCCTGGCCGGCCTGATGCTGCCGCAGATCGGCCGCGCGACCGAGGCGGCGCAGGCGTCGGTCGCCACCATCGGCACCACGCTGGAACGCGCGCTCGGCGCTTTTCGTACGGTCAAGGCCAGCAACGCCGAGGCGCGCGAGATCGAGTCCGGCCGCCAAGCCGCCGCACAGGCGTGGCGCAGCGGCGTACGTGCGGCGAAGTGGAACGCCGCCGTCGACGTCGTCGCCGGTCTGGCGATCCAGGTGTCGTTTCTGGTCGTGCTTGGCGTCGGCGGTGCGCGCGTGGCGACCGGCGCGATGGAGCTGTCGTCGCTGATCGCCTTCCTGCTCTTTCTCTTCTATCTGATGGCGCCGGTCATGTCGGTCATCGAGGCCGGCGTCCAGCTGCAGCTCGGACTGGCCGCGATCCGCCGGATGCGGGAGATCGAGCTGCTGCAGACCGAGAGCGGCAACGTGCTCGAGTTCCGGCCGCAGCCGGTGGCGGCCGGGCCGGCGTCGATCAGCTTCGACCGCGTGTCGTTTCGCTATCAACCGGACGGTCCGCTGGTGCACCAGGACCTGAGCTTCCGGCTGCCGGCCGGCGGCATGTCCGCCTTCGTCGGACCGTCCGGCGCCGGCAAGACGACGGTGTTCTCGCTGATCGAGCGGTTCTACGAGCCGGAGTCCGGCAGCGTACGCGTTGACGGTCGCGACACCGCCGACTGGCCGCTCAACGAGCTGCGCGCGGCGATCGCGTACGTCGAACAGGACGCACCGATCCTGGCCGGCACGATCCGCGACAACCTGCTCTATGCCGCCCCGACCGCCAGCGACGACGAGATCGCGGCGGCGGTCGCGCGTACCCGGCTCGAATCGACGATCTCGCGACTGCCGGACGGCCTCGACACGGTCGTCGGCCACCGTGGCGTCACGCTCTCCGGCGGCGAGCGCCAGCGGATCGCCATCGCTCGCGCGCTACTACGCCGGCCGCGCGTGCTCCTGCTGGACGAGATCACCTCCCAGCTCGACGCGGTGAACGAGCTGGCGCTGCGCGAGGTCGTCGCCGACGTCGCGAAGACGACGACCGTACTCGTCATCGCACACCGGCTGTCGACGGTCGCCAGCGCCGACCGTGTGCTGGTGATCGACCGCGGTGAGCTGCGCGCCACCGGCACACATGCCGAGCTGCTGGCCGCCGGCGGTCTCTATCGCGAGCTGGCGACCACCCAGTCGCTGGAAGCCGGCGGCCTCGCTTCCTAGGGCCTGTCTCTCATCCCCCCGGAATATGGAGACAGGCCCTAGAAGTAGGTGCCGCAGAACGGCGCCGCGTCCTGGTGGAACAGGTCGTCCGCCTCGGCGACCGCGTCGGCGCGATGCACCGTCACGCGGCCGGCGCGTGCCAGCTGCCACCAGCGCGGTCCACCGAGGTAGAGCGCGGCGAGCGTACTCACGTCGACCGACAGGTCGGGGTCGGACTCGGTGCGGCTCGCGCCTTTGCCGCTGATCACGTACGTGCCGTTGTTGTCCGGCAGCACGTTGTCGGTCACCGAGACGGTCACGGATCCGTCGCCGCGGTAGGTGCGCCTGGACAGCGCCGCCGGCACGTCGACCAGTCGCAGCCACGTCTCGTCGTCACGCGACGTCGTGTTCAACGCGCGCGGATCGACGAAGAAATACGCCAACGGCGTGTCGGTGGGCGTGTAGTCGAACTTGATCCGCTCCACCAGGTCGATCGAGACCAGATAGCGGACCAGCCCGGCGTACGCGGTCTCGCTGGCCGCGATCAGGTCGTGGACGACGATCGTCCGCGGACTCTCCCACCAGTTTTCCGCCACCTCGTAACGCAGGAAGCCGTCCTCGGCGCCCGGCTCGCCGTGGACCAGGAAATACTGCTTTTGCCCTTTGCGCGCCGAATACTGGACGCCGTCCCACCAGTACGCCGGCCGGTTGATCGCACCGACCCAGCTGGCCGCCGACGGATAGATTTTCCGCGCTTCCTGCCAGCCGGTGTCCGGGTGCAGCAGCCGCACGCGCCCACCCGCCGGCACCTCCGGCCGCAACGCGAGCCGCTCGCGCGTCAGCTCGTACGTCGCGCCGATGGTCGCCACGCCATAGCCGAACCGGCCGTAGATGACTCCTTCACTGGCGCGCAAGCTCGCGACAACCTCGCCACGAGCGGCAAAATCCGCCAGCTGCCGGCGCATCAACCCCGACAACACCCCGCGCCGCGTATGCGTCGGCAGCACACCGACATGCGTGACAGCCGCATGCGGCAACCGGTCGCCGCCCGGCGACACCAGCCAACTGGTGTACGCATTGGCCGTACCCACCATCTCGCCGTCCACGAACGCCCCCAACGTCCGCCCCGGCTCGAATCGCTTGCTCAGATCCCGATCGGGATCCAACTCCGGCGCACCAACCAACGCGGTCGCGAACACGGACGCCGAGCGACGCAGCTCGGCGTCGTCGGTCAGAACTCTGATGTCAACGGTCACTCCGCCATTGTGCCGACCCGGTCTGACACCTCCGAGCCATTAAGCAGCGGTTGGTGCCAGAGAGACCGTGGTGTCCCGGCAGGTGGCGAGAAGGTCCACTATCTGGGATCGGCGAGTCAATGCAGCGCTAAATGTCCGCCTTGCGAGGTTCGCGGGTCGCGTGAATGCCGCCTTACTAGCGCTAGATGCAAGAAACAAGGCTTTCACGCCACCGTGATCCCCGGAGACTGTGACGGGTGTGACTGCTGAGGCTGATAAGGCTGTTGTGACTGCCGGCCTGCACCAGATGTCCGTTTTGATGTCTTGTTAAACAAGTATTACGCAGTCAGCCGCCACAGCACGATCGTTTGGCGTCCAAACCGACGGGTTGCTTCCCGCACGTGACCTGGCTTGCTCGTTCTCCCCGTCGGCGGGCGCAGCCAACCACATTGTCGGAGGGGCCGCCGCCCTCCCAAACGCAACCACCCACCCAAGCTCGGCGGCCCCTCCGACAATGTGGTTCCCTCCGGGCGCCGACGGGGAGAACGAGCAAGCCCAGAAAACCCAGCCCCGCACGAAACCGCCACCCGCACCCCCATGCACACCGATTGGCGGCCACGCGCCCCCTCCCTTGAGGTCGCCCTCCGCGCAGGAGCGCCCGCCGCGCAGGCGAAAACCCAACCACCCCCTGACGCAACAAAACAGAAAACCCAACCACCCACCCAACGCACCAACCAGGAGACGCAACCACCCACCCCACGCACCAACCAGGAGACGCCCACCTCCCCAACGCACCAAACATGAAGACCACCGCCGCACCCCAGAAACCCACCCACCTCCCCACCACACCAAACAGAAGCCCCAACCACCCCCGACCCGCAACACCCGGCGCCGCGACTCCGCCCCAACGAAGTCGCAGCGCCACCTGTCCCTACCAGGTCTTACCCGCCTGCTCCCCCGTCGTACGGTTGATCCGATTGAAGAAATTCGTCAGCGCGATGTTCAACGTAATCGCCATCAACTGCTGCTGATCAAAGTGCGCCGCCACCGCGTCCCAAATCTCATCCGTGACCCCAGGCGCACCGTCCTGGATCCGCGTCGCCGCCTCCGTCAGCGCCAATGCGGCACGCTCCGCTTCGGTGAAAAAGGGCGTCTCGCGCCACGTGACGACGTTGTGCAGCCGCTCGTCCGTCTCGCCGTGCTGTTTCGCCGAATGTACGCCGGCGAAGACGCATGGGCTGCAGCCGTTGATCTGGCTGGCGCGCAGGTGCACCAGCTCCAGTACGAGCGGGTCGACGCCGCCGGCCTGGATGGCCTTGTGCAGGTGTCCCACCGCCGTGAACAGGTCAGGGTTTGGCGCGTCCTTCAGCCGTGCTGTCATGGGTGTGCTCCTTCATCGGTTACCTGAGCCCCTCCGGGCCCGTCATCACCCATGACGGAGCGGAACCGAGGAAGGTAACAGGATGTCCGACAGCACGGCGGTGTTCGAAGCGCAGCGCGACCGGTTACGCGCGGTCGCCTATCGCATGCTCGGCTCGTACGCCGACGCCGAGGATGTCGTACAGGAGGCATGGCTGCGGTTTTCCCGCCAGGACACCGCGACGATCCACAACCTCGCCGGCTGGCTGACGACCGTCGTCGGCCGGATCAGCCTGGACGTGTTGCGGTCGCGGCAGGCGCGTCCGGAGGCCGCGTACGGCGAGCTCGTCGTGACGGTCGACGATGGCGCCGCCCCGGAGCAGGACGCGGAGCTCGCCGACTCGGTCGGCCTGGCGCTGCTGGTCGTGCTCGAGTCGCTGAAGCCGACCGAGCGGCTGGCCTTCGTCCTGCACGACCTGTTCGCCGTACCGTTCGACGACATCGGCCAGATCCTCGGCAAATCCGCCGACGCGACGAAGATGCTCGCGAGCCGCGCGCGGCGGAAAGTGCAGGCGACCGAGCCGCCGGCAAGCGGTCCGGAGCAGCGCGCGGTCGTGCAGGCGTTCCTGACCGCAGCTCGCGACGGAGACTTCGACGGACTGCTGCGTGTCCTGCATCCTGACGTGAAGCTGACCGCAGAGAGCGCCGACGGCACGTACGTGGTGATCGGCGCCACCAAGGTCGCGACCGGAGCGCAGCGGGTACGCACCGGCACGATCGGCTTCTGGCGGACCGCACTCGTCAACGGCCGCCCCGGCCTGGTCACCTGGGACGACGAGAAGTCGCCGCTCGGCATCACCGCTTATACGGTCGTCGACGGACTGATCACCGAGATCTCGATCCTGACCGACCCGGCCAGGCTGGCGGCGGTGGACCTGCCGGAGCCGGACTGAGCCATCGTTACAGTGGCGGAATGGATCATCACTGGCCGCGCTGGGCGGCGGTCGTCGTCACCGCGCTGCTCACTCTCACCGCCTGCGGCCAGCCAGTCACCACCCCGTCCCCCAGCGCACCAGGGCCGACGGTGTCGCCGACACCGCAGAGCCCGGCACCTCGTACGAGCAACGTCGGCGCACCTGGACCTGCGCCGACGATCGTCATCGACCCGGGCCACAGTCCCGCCATCACCGCGACCGATCCGGCCACCGGTCTGGACGTGTCCGGTTACGTGAACGAGCCGGAGATGCACGACGTGTTCGCGGTCGCCGTCCTGGTCAAGGCCAAGCTGGAGGCCTCCGGCTATCGGGTCGTGATGACCAAGAACCAGGTCACCGACCGGATCGACCAGGCCAAACGCGCGGCCATCGCCAACAACACGCACGCGGCGCTGGCGCTCAGCATCCACGACCAGGCCGGCCGCAACGGCGGAATCGGCTTCAACCAAGGAAACAACACGGTCTACTACCAGTCCGTCGGCACCTATCGCGCCACGCCGCGCGGCAAGCGGATTTACTTCACCGACCGTGCGGTCGCGGCGACGAGCGCACGCTATGGCCAGGTCTTCGGCCAGCAGCGCACGCTCGCCGAAGGCCATCAGGTGGCCGTACGCGGCGACGTCGGCTATGACCTCGGCAGCCGCGAGCTGGCGCCGGGCAACATCTGGATCGTCCAGCTGCTCTCGAAAGTGCCGTGGATCTACAACGAGGCCGGCGGCAACAGCGCCGGCATGATCGGTCTCAGCGCGGCCGACAAGGACCGCTATGCCAACGGCCTGGTCGCCGCCGTCGAGCACTGCGTGCCGTCACACTAGATAGACCGAGAACTCCTCCAGCAGCTGCTCGTCGGTCAGCAGCTCGGCGCGGCTGTCGGCGCCGAGCCGCACGGCCACCGCCGTCGCCAATGCCTGCGCCAGCACGGTGAACGCGGTGACCGACCGGAGTACGGTGACACCGCTCGTCTCGACCTGGAAGGTCACGTCGGCCAGCCGCGCCAGCGGCGACGACGGATGGTCGGTCAGCGCGATCGTCCGCAGTCCACGGCCGGCCGCGGCCTTCAGCACGCGTACGGTGTCGGCCGTGTAGCGGTGGATCGAGATCGCCACCAACGTGTCCTCCGGCGCCAGGTCACGCAGATCGTCGACCAACGAGCCGGACACCGGCGCGATCTGGCGGACACCGGGTCGTACGAGCCGCACCAGATACGCCAGCAGATGCGCGACGCCGTAACACTTCCGCAGGCCGATGACGTGCACGTGCGGTGCATGCGCCAGCGCGTCGACAGCGGCCTGCCAGTCGTCGTTGTCGACGCGCGCGACCGTACGAGCGATGTTCTGGCGGTCGTGCTCGGCGGCGGTCGCCAGCAGCGTCGACGGCTCACCTTCGGCCGCGCGGTCGAAGCGGCGTACGAGCTGCGCCTGGTCGGCCAGCTGCCGGCGGCACAGCTCCACCAGCGCCGGATAGCCGCTGAGGCCGAGGCTCGCCGCAAACCTGACCAGCGACGACGAGTGCACGCCGGCGAGCTGCGCGGTCTCGCCGATACTGCGGAACGCCGTGCCTTCCGGGTCGTCCAGGATCGCCTGCGCGATCCGCCGCTGACCCGGTGCGTAGTCGCCGAGCCGCTCGGTCATCGCTTTGCGCAGCTCGTCGTACGTCGTCGGTGCCGCCATCCGGTGATCCTCTCACCAACCCCTTGACGAAACCACAGTTGCGTAACCATCCTATGCCGCAACCACAGTTGCGGAGGTCGCGATGGTCGCCACGACCCAGGAACAGTCCGCCAGTCCACTCAGACAGGGTTTGCAGACCCGGCAGCTCACGATGATCGCGCTCGGCGGCGTGATCGGCGCCGGCCTCTTCGTCGGCAGCGGCACGGCGATCAAGACCGCCGGACCCGGTGTGCTGCTGGTCTATCTGGTCACCGGCGGCCTGGTCATCCTGGTGATGCGGATGCTCGCCGAGCTCGCCGTCGCCGCGCCGGCCACCGGCTCGTTCGCCGTGTACGCGACCAGAGAGCTCGGCCACTGGGCCGGTCTCGCGGTCGGCTGGCTCTACGCGTATCACTGGTGCGTCACGATCGCCTTCGAGGCGATCGCTGGCGCAGCGATCACGCAACAGCTGTTGCCTGGCATCCCGTCGTGGGCCGCCGCGCTGCTGTTCATGGCCGCGCTGACCGGCGTCAACCTGGCGCAGGTGCGCTCGTTCGGCCGGTTCGAGTTCTGGTTCGCGCTGATCAAGGTGGCCGCGATCGTCGCGTTCATCCTCATCGGTCTGGTGGCGATCGTCGGCCTGCTGCCAGGCGTGCCAGCACCCGGCCTGTCCAACCTGACCGGTCACGGCGGCTTCCTGCCCAACGGTTGGTCTCCCCTGCTGCTCACCACGCTCGTCGTGTTTTTCTCCTATTTCGGCACCGAGTTGGCGACCGTCGCGGCCGGCGAGGCGGTGCATCCGGCCGAGACCGTACGGCGGAGCATGCGCAGCGTCGCGTGGCGGATCCTGTTGTTCTACGCCGGTTCGATCTTCGTCGTCGTGATGTTGTTGCCGTGGAACGCGACCGCGGTCACCGCCTCGCCGTATGCCGCCGTGCTGGAACGTCTCGGCATTCCCGGCGCGGCGTTCATCATGGACCTGATCGTGCTGACCGCTGTCCTTTCCTGCCTCAACTCCGGCATCTACTCGTCCTCGCGAATGCTGTTCGCGATGGCGCGTCAAGGCGAAGGGTCGAAGGCATTGGCGCGTACAAGCCGATCCGGTGTGCCTTACGTCGCCGTGTGCGCGGCCTCTGTCGGCGGATTTTTGGCCGTGCTGGCCAACTATTTCCTGCCGACCGCCGTCGTTTTCAACTTCCTGCTCAATTCTTCCGGCTCGGTGGCCGTGGTCATCTATCTGGTCATCGCTGTCACGCAGATCCGCGGCCGCCGCCGCGCCGAGGCCGCCGGCGAGTCGCTGACCGTACGCATGTGGGGTTTTCCTTATCTTTCCTGGTTTGTCGTCGCGGCCCTGACGATCGTCCTGCTCGGCATGGCGGTCGCGCCGGACAAGCGTGACAAGCTGTTGTTGACCTGCGCGGTCACCGCGGTCGCGGTGGCGGCCGGCCTGATCGTCCAGGCTCGACGTAAAGGAGCGAAATGATCGCGCATTCGGCGACATTGGCGATCAACGAGCGGATCGCGGCGCGGCAGGCGGCCGGCGAGCGCATCGTCAACCTCGGCTTCGGCGAGGCCGGCCTGCCGGTGCCACCGATGATCGAGAAGGTGCTGGCGGACGCCGCCGGCCTGTCCTCGTACGCGCCGGTCGCCGGCTCGCTCACGGCTCGTACGGCCGCCGCCGGCTATTTCCAGCGCCGTGGCATGCCCACCACAGCCGACCAGGTTGTCTTCGCGCCAGGCAGCAAGGCACTGCTTTTTGGCCTGATATCGGCGATCGGCGGTGACGTCGTGCTGCCGGTGCCGAGCTGGGTCAGCTACGCCGCACAGGTCGCGCTGACCGGCCACCAGGTCATCGGCGTCCCGATCCCGGCCGAGGCCGGCGGCGTGCCGGATCCGCAGCGGCTGCCGGGCGCGCTGGCCGAGGCGCGCCGGCGCGGCCTGGATCCGCGCGTGCTGGTGGTCACCGTGCCGGACAACCCGACCGGCACGTACGCGTCGCCGGATCTGGTCCGGGAGGTCTGCGAACTGGCTCGCGCGGAGAGTTTGCTGGTTATTTCCGACGAAATCTACCGCGATCTCACGTACGAGCCGGCGGGGCTGCGCGGTCCCGGCGAGATCGCACCGGATCACGTCATCGTGACCACCGGGCTGAGCAAGCAGGCGGCGCTCGGCGGCTATCGGATCGGATTCACCAGGCTGCCAAACGACAAACTGCTCGCGCCGCTGATCGGCCTGGCCAGCGAGGTCTGGTCGTGCATGCCGACGCCGATGCAGGCGGTCGCCGAGTGCGTCCTCGCCGAGCCGCCGGAGTTGGTCGCGCACGTGGCGGCGGCTCGGCGGCTGCACGGACTGGTGAGCCAGGCGGTGTACGAGCGTTTCGTCGCGGCCGGCGCCACCGGCCGCCGTCCGACGGCCGGCTTCTATCTCTATCCGGATTTCGGATCGCTGCCGACCATCCACAGTGGAGCCGAGCTGGCCGAGGTTTTGCTTGAGCGGCACGGAATCGGCGTACTCGCCGGCTCCGCGTTCGGCGACGATCCGGCCGCGCTGCGATGTCGCGTCGCCACCAGCCTGCTCTATGGACGTACGGCTGAGGAGCGTTGGAGTGCGTTGGCGAGCGCCAATCCGATCGCCGAGCCGTGGATTTCCGAGGCGCTCGAAACCATCGACAACGGACTCGCCGCCTTGCGCTGTTAACAATCGAATTCCGTCGTATTTCAGATCCGCGCACGCGAATCAGTTGCCGCTTGTGGCAGTGACACGGATGCCATCGCTGGCCCGCCTGCCGGCTCGGTATGGTGGCATCGTATGACAGATCCCGGGGTCGAGGTCACCGCTGACCTGGTCCGCGCGCTGCTGCAGGAGCAACATCCAGACCTCGCGGGGCTGACCATCCGCGAGGTGACTGGCGGCTGGAGCAATCAGATGTGGCGTCTCGGGGACGAGTTGGCCGTGCGAATGCAGCGCATGGCCCGCACGCCGGAGTTCCAGCTCAAGGAACGCCGATGGCTACCCGTGCTGGCGCCGCTCCTGCCGCTTCCGGTGCCAACTCCGGTGCGGTTCGGCGAGCCGTCCGAACGCTTCCCCAAGCACTGGACCGTGATGACCTGGGTCCCCGGCAAGCCGCTTGACCACAGCTCGATCAGCCGCAGCGTCCACGCCGCCGACACGCTGGCGGGTTTTCTCCAGGCGCTCCATGTTGAGGCGCCTGTCGAAGCGCCGATCGCGACCGACCGCGGTGCGCATCCCCGCAACTGCACAGACGGCTTCGAAAGCTTCTTCCAGGCCGTCACCCCCGACGACATCGTTGCCGACGTCCGGGCCGTCTGGGATGACGCCGTTGCGGCCGACGATTGGAAAGGCCCGCCGGTGTGGGTGCATGGCGACCTCCATCCCGCGAACGTCGTTGTCTCGGACGGAACGCTTTCAGGCATCCTCGACTTCGGTGATCTGTCCGCCGGCGATCCAGCGTGGGACCTCGCTTCCGCATGGGTGCTGCTACCGGCAGGCGCTGCCGCACGATTCTTCGACACGTACGCGCGTGCGGACGAAGCGGCGATCCGGCGAGCCAGGGGGCTGGCCGCGATGAAGAGCCTTTTCCTGATGCTCATGGGACAGAACGGAGATCGGGGGCTTCCCGGCGGCAAGTCTCATTGGGGGCCCGCAGGTCGAGCGGCACTTGATCGTGTTCTTAGTGGTATTTGACGTGTGGCCCCGAGATTCCTTTCTGACAGCGAAAAAATCAACATCGAGAAATGTGTTTGGTGGCGTGGTTTCGTCGGTGTGGCCGGTATTATCGGAGGCAGGACCACTCCTTCCGCGACCACCGCGCCAGCCGGTGATCCGTGGCCGGTGGGAGATGAGAAGGTGCTCGCGGCGATGCTGCGCGACGCCGAGCGTGAGTATCGCGCGTCGGCGGCGCGTGTGTTGAATATTGTGAAGGCGATCGAGGACAAAGAGGCGTACAAGGACCTGCACGCCAAAACCGTCCAGCAGTTGCTGGAAGACCAGTTGCTGCTTTCCCGCGACCGAGGCTCGCCGCCGCGTTCAACGCGCGCGTACGTTCTGTCCCAGCATGGCGTTGACCGGTGAGATGTTGGCGCCGAAGCTGGACATCGCCGCCGAGGCGATGTGTCGTGGTGAGCTCGCCGATTCTCAGTTGGACGCGATCCGTACCGTCATCACCAAACTGCCGGCGCACGTGGATTTCCAGCAGCGGCGTGAGGCCGAGGCGGCGATGGTCGATGGTGCCAAGCACATGGACGCCGGTCGGCTCTACCGGCTCGGCACCAGGCTGCACGCCTACCTGGACCCCGACGGCGCGGCGCCGTCGGACAAGACGACGCGCGGCCGCGGCGCGAGTTGCACCTGCACACCGGCCGCGACGGACGACTCACGCTACGCGGCATCCTGGACGCCAAAACCGGTTGCTTGTTGCAGGAAATCCTCTCCCCACTGACCAAACCCGAGACCGACAACGGCACACCAGACCCCCGGTCGGCGGCCGAACGCAACGGTGACGCGCTGGCCGACATTCTCAACGTGGTGGATTCGGCGAAGCTGCCAATCCAAGGCGCCGAACGGCCGCACCTGACCGTGACGATCTCCTGGGACATGCTCCGCGACTGCCTCGGCGTGGCACGCGCGTACGAAGGATTGACCATCACGCCGGAAACGGCGCGCCGGCTGGCCTGCGATGCGGACATTATTCCGGTCGTCCTCAACTCCGAAGGCGTACCGCTAGATGTCGGTCGCAGTGAGCGATTGGCCGGTCCAGAGCTGCGCAAAGCGTTGATCGCGCGAGACAAAGGCTGCGCGAGGCCAGGCTGCACGAGGCCGGTGCGGCACACGCGAGCGCACCACATCCTGTCGTGGGTCGATGGTGGCACCACGTGCCTAGACAATTGCGTGCTGCTGTGCGACAAGCATCACCGCGAAATCCACCACACCGACTGGACCGTACGCATGAACAACGGCCACCCCGAGTTCACACCACCAGTCGAAGTGGACGGTGAACAAAAGCCGCTCCGAAATACCTACCACCTGTACGGATAAACCGAACAGGTGGACCACCAACCAACAACAGGACGAGCACCAACCTCGAGACTCACCTCGCGGTCGATGACACATGCCTGAAAGGCGGAGCTAGATATCTATTCCAAGCGGTGGTGAATCCACCCCACAATCGACGAACGCAAGGCACTTCATCAATCTGTTCGAATGCGACCGCTCATCGCCTACCACCACTAACCGACACGTTGGCATCGGTCGGCTAGTCGTCGATGGCTTGGTAGGCACCGGTCCAGAAGTCGTTGTACGACGCCATAGCCGGCGGGAAACCGGCCCGCTGTGTCAGCAGAATGCCGATCAGGTCTTCGGCCGGGTCGACCCACAGCGAGGTGCCGTGGCCGCCGTCCCAGCCAAACCGGCCAGGCGTGCCGGCCAGGTCGCGGCGCGCGGTGGTGACCGCCAACCCCAGGCCCCAGCCGTGACTGTCGAAATAGCCAGGAAAGAAGTCGATCCGCGGCTTCATCGCGGCGCTCTGGTGGTCGGTCACCATCAGCTCGACCGTCGGCCGCGCGAGCAGCCGCCGGTCACCGACCCGGCCGAAACCGAGCAACAGCCGGCCGAGCTGGTGGAGGTCGTCCACTGTGGACACCAGGCCGCCACCGCCGTCAGGAAAGACCGGTGGAGCGCGGAAAAGGCTGTCCTCAATGCCGTCGTGCGGCCGCAGGCCGCCATCCTCCTCCCCCAGATACGCGTATGCCAGCCGGTCCAGTTTGTCGTCCGGCACGAAGAACGACGTGTCCGGCATGCCGAGCGGCTCGAAGACGCGCTCACGCAAAAACACGTCGAACGGCTGTGACACCACCCGCGGAACGAGCGCCGACAGTATGTACGACCCGAGATTGTAGAGCCAGCCCTCTCCTGGCTGGTGCATCAGCGGCAAGGTGCCGAGCCGGCTCAGCCACTCGTCCGGTGCATACTGCTTCTGTTCTTTCGGCGGACCGAAACCGGCGATCTCCAGGTCCGCGATGGCGCGCTGGATCGGCGTCGACGGGTCCATGCCGAAAGCCTGGCCATAACCACACTGGAAGGTCAACAGATCGCGTACGGTGATCGGCCGAGCCGCCGGCACGGTGTCCTCGACCGGGCCGTCCGGCGCGCGCAGGACGCGCCGGCCGGCCAGCTCCGGCAGCCAGTTGTCGACCGGATCGTCCAGCCTCAGTTGGCATTGCTCCACCAGCATCATGGTGGCGACCGCAGTGACGAGCTTGGTGAGCGAGGCGATCCGGAAGATCGTGTCACGCCGCATCGGCTCGTCACCGCCGAGCTTTTTCGCACCACTCACGTGAACGTGCTCGTCACTGCCGCGGCTGACCAGCGCCACGGCGCCGGCGAGATAGCCGCTTTCGACGTGGCCGGCCATGACCTGGTCCAAGCGTGCCAGCCGTGCCTTCGACAGTCCGGTCATGCCGCGAGCCTAGCCTCGTCACTCCTGATAGCTGGTGCAGGACGACGCGGCGCGCTTGCACACGGCGACTCCGACGATCCGGTGCTGGTAGTCACCGACCCGGATCTCGATTTCGGTGATGCCGCCGTAATAGTCGCTGCCGTCGACCGGGATGGTGTAAAGGTTCCACCAGCCGGCGACGGCGTCGTTCTTGTAGAGACCGCCGGACGACGGCAGATAGACACTGGTGACCGGCGTGTTTCCGTTCCACGGAAAGATCTGCACGTAGGCCTGCTCGTACGAGCCGGTGTAGAGCCGCACCGACGTGAGCGCCACCGAACGGTTCGACCAGGACAGAGCGCCGGTGAGCGCGACGCCGATGGCACCGCTGCCGCCGCCGTGGACGGCTCTCGCCGAAAACGAGGTCGGCGATGCACTCGCCACCGAAGCCGATCCGAGCAGCGTGGCGATCACCAGGCCGACCACGATGACGGTACGCAGCATCCTTCGCTTCAACACAGGGGACTCCTCGAAACTCGAGCGGGCGATCGATTCGAGGCTGCATCTGGTGACCTGCCCGGTGTACGCACCGGCAGCCGCATCCAAAGTATAGACGCGACTGGACCAGGCCAGTTCGAGATGGCGGAAATGCGTAATGTCCTATCTGCGCCAGTGTACGGTATTGCGATAAACCGACGGACAGATCAGGATTCGCGACGAAACCCGACAATGGAGGTCGCCGTGAGTTTGAGCCGTCGCAAGCTTCTGCAGTCCGCCGCCGCGCTGACCCTGGCCGGCGGCGCGCTCGCCGCGACGGCTTCACCGGCGAGTGCGGCCGGCGACGGCTTCGGACTGCACATCGTCGACCACAACGAGAACGACGCGCGGATGTGGTATTACCGGTTTGCCACCAACGCGATCGGTTGGAACCCCGGCGTGAATGTGCTGCTGCCGGAGGATTACCGCACCAGCGGCCGCCGCTATCCGGTGCTCTATCTGCTGCACGGTGGTGGCACCGACCAGGATTTCATCACCTTCGACCGGCTCGGCATCCGCGACCTGACCGCCGGCCGGCCGATCATCGTGGTGATGCCGGACGGCGGCCACGCCGGCTGGTATTCCAACCCGGTCAGCTCCAACACCGGTCCGCGTAACTGGGAGACCTTCCACCTCGAGCAGCTGGTCCCCTGGATCGACGCCAATTTCCGGACCTACGCCGAATACGACGGTCGCGCGGTGGCCGGATTTTCCATGGGCGGCTTCGGCGCGCTGAAATACACCGCCAAGTACTACGGTCATTTCGCGTCGGTGAGCGCGCATTCCGGACCGGCCAGCCTGCGCCGCGACAGCGGCCTGGTGGTGCACTGGGCCAACGTTTCCTCGGCTGCGCTGGACCTGGCCGGCGGCACGGTGTACGGCGCGCCGCTCTGGGACGAGGCACGCGTCAGTGCCGACAATCCGATGCAGCGGCTGGAGAGCTATCGCGGCAAGCGGATCTTTCTGGTCGCCGGCACCAGTCCCGACCCGGTCAACTGGTTCGACCAGGCCAACGAGACACAGGTTTTGGCCGGACAGCGCGAGTTCCGCGCCGCACTGGACGGCGCGGGCATCGCGTACGAGGCACACGAACGGCCTGGCGGTCACGTCTTCCGGCCGGACATGTTCACCATCGACCTCGACGGGATCATCGCTCGGTTGAAGAAAGCGTAGTCACCACGGCTCGCGCGATGGCGGCCTGACCGGCCAGCGTCACGTGTACGCCGTCCTCGCCCTGCAGATCCGGGTCGGCCGGCACTCCGATGGCCGCGACCAGGTCGACCAGCGGTCCGTCGAGGTCGCGCATCGCCTCGGCGAACGCCTGGATGTCCGTGTTACGCCAACTCGACCCGCCGAAGCGGAACGGCGGATACTGCGCGACGCGCTCCTCGCGTACCGGCACCGGCGTCATCCACAGCCATCGTGATGTCGTTGCCATGGCTCGCATCCGGCGCAGATTGGCGATGCTGTCGGCGAGGTCGACCTGCGGGTCGGCACCGATACGCGTCACGTCGTTGCCGCCGAGCGCGCACAGGACCCAGTCCGGCTTGGTGGCCGCGACGGTGGCCGGCCAGCGGCGCAGGATCATCGTCGTGGTGTGTGCCGACAGGCCACCGTTGACGATCTTGATTTGGCGCTGCCGGAGCCGGAGCAGGTGCCGCAGGATTTCGGCCCACGACTGCAGATCGTCGGTGATGCTGTCGCCGACCGCCACCACGGTCTCGCCGTCGCGAAACGGCAACGTGTCGACCAACTTGGCGAAATCCGGGTCCGCCAACAACTCCGCCGCCGCGCCGGCCGCGTTCGCGTCGAACTTCGCCCGTTCGGCCGCGTATTCTTCCGCCGTCAGGCCGAAAATCGCCGGCAGCGCGTCGGTCATGCCGGGCAGATAGCCATACAGCTTCTCCAGATGCGTGTATTGCAGCCACATCGTCATTTCCCCTTTCCGAAGGACGGCATGCCGGCCAGGAGGCCGCCGTCGATCGCGAGGCACGTGCCGGTGACGAAACCCGCGGCCGGTCCGCACAGCCAGACCGCCGCCACACCGACCTCCGCCGGTGTGCCGAGCCGCCTGACCGGCAGGCCGTTGGCCACGTGTTCGCGCGCCTGTGGCCCGGCCCTGTCGAGGTTTTCGGTGTGAATCGGACCAGGCATGAGCGCGTTGATGCGTACACCGGCCGCCGCGTAGTCCAGCGCCGCCGTACGCGTCAGGCCGTTGATCGCGGCCTTGCTGGCGACATATCCGGCCAGGCCGCTGACCGGCCACTCCGCGGCAGTGGAGGACATGTTGACGATCGCGCCGCCGCCTGACCCCAGCATCGCCGGAATTTCGTATTTCATCGCCAAAAACACGCCGCGCAGGCTGACTGCCAGCTCGTCGTCGAAGTCGGCGGCCGGAATGTCGGCGAGTGGTGTCGGCCGGTGCGTGCCGCCGGCGGCGTTGTTGACCGCCGCGTCGAGCCGGCCGTACGCGCCGAGCGCCTGCTCGACGAGCCGGCTCACCGCCTCCGGATGCCGCACGTCGGTCGCTACGACGATCGCGCTGCCGCCATGCTCGGCGATCCGCGCGGCGACCTTCTGCAGTGCCTCCTCGTCACGGGAGGCCAGCACCACTTTCGCGCCGGCCTCGGCGAACGCGTATGCCGTCGCGGCGCCGATTCCGCGGCTGGCGCCGGTCACCAGTGCCACCTTCTGGTCAAACAAACGGGACATCTCGACTCCTCTGCAAGTGGTATCGCTGCTGGTCACAGACGCTATGGCGGATCGCCGGCCGGGGAATCGGCAAAGTTGCCAGTCATCGCTAGGCTCTTGTTGTGCTTCACGGACGGGCCAAGGAAATGGCGGCGATCCGTGACCTCATCGCGCGGGCCCGCGATGGTGCCGGTGGCACGCTCGTGCTTCGCGGCGAGCCGGGCATCGGCAAGACAGCTCTGCTGGATGAGGCAACGGCCACATCCGGGCCGCGCGTGTTGCGTACGGCCGGCGTCGAGCCCGAGCGCGAGCTCGGTCACGCCGCCGCGCACCGGCTGCTGCGGCCGATCCTCGACCGTGTCGACGACCTGCCGCCGGCGCAGGCCGACGCAATGAACGCCGTCCTCGGACGATCGCGCGGACCAGCGCCGGACCGCTTCCTGGTCGCACTCGCGATGCTCACGCTGCTGTCCGACGCGGCACAAACGCAGCCGATCCTCTGCCTGGTCGATGACGCCCACTGGGTCGACCAGCCGTCACTGGACGCGCTCGCCTTCATCGCTCGCCGGCTCGACGCGGAGCCGATCGCGCTCGTGGTTGCCACGCGATCCGACGACCAGCTGCGGTCGCCGTTCGCCGGACTGCCGGAGCTGCCGTTGACCGGCCTCGACCGTACGTCCGCGGTGGCACTGCTCCGGGAGCGTGGCCAGCCCGACGACGACCTGCTGCTGCGTACGGCTGCCGGCAATCCGCTCGCCCTGCGCGAGTTGTCGCCGCCTGACGACGCGACCGGTGAGCCGCTGCCGCTCGTCGATCGCTTGCAGGACGCGTTTCTGGAGCGGCTCGGCTCGTACGACGCCGAGCTGCTGTTGTTGGTCGCGGCGGACGGCACGGGCGATCCGGCAGTGCTACGCCGGGCCGCCGGCAGGCCATTGGACGATGTCAGCGACCTGCTGCGTACGGACGGATCTGTCGTCGCGTTCCGGCATCCGCTGGTCCGGTCGGCGGTCTATCACGGCGCGACACTGGCCGAGCGCCGCGCCGCTCACCGCGCGCTGGCCGACGCGCTGACCGCTGACGAGGACCGGCGTGCCTGGCATCTCGGACACGCCGCCGACGGTCCGGACGAGGCGGTCGCCGCCGAGCTGGAACGTGCCGCCGAGCGGGCGACCCGCCGTGCCGGTCCAGCCGTCGCGGCGTCGGCGCTCGCGCGCGCCGCCGAGCTGACACCTGGCGGAGCCGACCGCGCACGCCGGCTCGGTGCCGCGGCGGCCGCGTCCTGGCAGGCCGGCGACGCCGTACGCGCGATCCGGCAGCTCGACCTGGCCGAGCGGCACGGTCACACCGACCGGTCGTTACGCGCTCTCATCGAGCTGCGCGCCGGCAGCCCGCCGGACGCACTGCGACTGCTGCGACCGGTGATTTCCGAAGCTCTGCGGGGAAACTCAGCGATCGAGCTGCTGATCCTTTTCGGCGAGGCCAGCTATCACTCCGCCGACGCCGAGGCCTGGACGCTCGTCGGTGACACACTCGAGCGCATCCAGATGGACGCGCCTGACCAGGCGTTGCTGCGGCTCGCACGCGCGGTCAGCCGCGTACGCCGTGGTGCGCCGGCCGGGATTTCCGACGGCGACAAGGAAATCCTGGACCAGCTGACCGATCCGGTGGAGCTTTGCTGGTCCGGCGGCATGCTTTACGGCATCGGCGACATCGAGCGCGGCCGGTGGCTGCGCAAGCGTGCGATGCAACGCGCGTACGCGGTCGGCGCCATCGGGACGCTGGCCTGGGTCCTGCAGTCGGTGGTCGCAGACGAGATGGCCACCGGCCGGTTCCGCGCCGCCGAGGCGCACGCCGACGAAGGCCGCCGGCACGCCACCGAAACCGGCCAGCCGAACCTTGGCCACTGGTTTCGCGCGATGCAGGCGACGCTGGCCGGACTGCGCGGCCGGGAGACCGAGGCACGCGAGCTGGCCGAGAGCGTGCTGGCCGAGACGGTCGGCCGGCAGCTGGCCGCGGTGACCGGCCAGGCACATCGCGCGCTCGGCCTGCTGGAGCTGGCCACCGGCCGCGCCGAGGCGGCCATCGGTCACTTCCAGCCGGCCGAGCATCCGGGACTGTTGCACCAAAACGTGCCCGACCTGGTGGAGGCGGCGTATCGGATCGACCGGCCGGAGCTGGTCGCCGAACCGCTGGCGCGGTTTGTCAGGTGGGCCGAGGCGACCGGTTCTCCCGCCGTGCTCGCGCTGGCGGCGCGTTGTCGCGGGCTGGCCGGCTCGGAGCCGGATTTCCGACGTGCGGTGGACATGCCGACCGACTCGCCGTTCGACCTGGCCCGCACGCGTCTGCTTTACGGCGAGTTTTTGCGCCGTGCGAGGCGAAAGACCGACGCTCGCGCGGAGTTGCGCGCCGCGTACGACTCTTTCACGCAGCTGGGTGCCACCGCCTGGGCCGCGCGTGCGCGCGACGAGCTGCGCGCGGCCGGCGAAACCGCGATCGACGGCACGCCAGACGCGCTGTCGACGTTGACCGCTCAGGAGCTGCGGATCGCCGCCGCGGTCGCCGAAGGCGGCACCAACCGCGAGATCGCCGCGCAGCTGTTTCTCAGCACTCGTACGGTCGACTATCACCTGCGCAAGGTGTTCCACAAGCTCGGCATCTCCTCGCGCATCGAGCTGGCAGGCAGGACTTTCTGATGTTGGATCGCGCGCAGGCGCTCGCGGATCTCGGCCGCCACACCGAAGCGACCACCATGCTCGGCGACTTTCTCGCCGTGGAGCCGGATCACGTGCCGGCGCTGTGCCTGCTTGCCTATTGTCACGGCGAAAACGACGACGTGCCGGCGATGCTGGATGCCGCCTCCCGTGCCTGCGCGGCGGATCCGCAGGACGAATGGGCCGTACGGCTGCGCGCGGTCGCCCTGACCCGATCGGAACGGCCGGAGGAAGCGATCGCCGCCGCTCGCGCCGCCGCGCGGCTGGCACCGGAAAGCTGGGCCTCCTACACGGTGCTCGCGGTCGCGCTTTTTGGCTTGCCGTGGCGACGTCCGGCGGCGCTGGCGGCCGCGCGGCAGGCCGTACGCCTGGCGCCGTACGAGCCGGACACACATGTCACCAGAGGTGTGCTGCAGCAGGCGCTGGGGATGAACCACGCCGCCAGACGCAACTATCGACGCGCTTTGGCGTTGGACCCGCAGAATGTCACCGCCGCGGTGAATCTGGGCCGCATCGCGGAAAACACCGGCCGGCTCAGCGACGCCGCACGTATTTACACGGCGGCCGCGGCGACCTCACCTGGCACGGTCGACGGCGCCACGCACGTGCGCAGGGTGCTCGTCCAGCTCGCGTCCCGAGCGTGGCTGGTCGGCGCGTGCACGATGTTTCTGTTGCTCTTCACGGTTTTCCCGGTCATGTGGGTGGTTGCGGCGGCGGTCGTCGCCGGCAACGCGTATTGGTCCTATCGGACCGTACGCGCGTTCCCGCCGGCGATCCGGCCGGTGGCGATCAGCTGGATGCGCACGGATCCGCCGTTTCTCGCGCGTGCCATCTGCACGGCCATCGTGCTCGTCACCGGCATCGGCGTCGGCATCGCCGCTCCACTCGTGCCGCCGGGTCCGGCGATTTTGCCGCTGTTACTGGCAATCCTGATCGCGCTGCCGGCGACCGCGATCGCGATCGCCGTGGTCGACCGGCGCAGACCCGACAACGTGGTCTTCGACCTGGAGTCGCCGGCGGCCACCGGCGGCTGGGGCAAGTTTGTGTTGTTCCGGCTGTTCCGGCTGAGCTGTCTTTTCGGCTTCGTGCTGTGGTTTGCCGCGATCGCCGTCGACGACTGGGCCGTGCGTGCGGTTCTTGGCGCGCTGGCGCTGGTCGGCTTCGGCTTCTATTACCGCTGGATCATGCGCCGTCCGGCTCGGCCGGTCGGCCTGCTGTGGAACCGGTTTCCGATGCCGGTGCCGTTCGTCGCGCTGGCCGTGTTGGCCAACCTGCTGTTCGCCGTTTCGATGATCGTGCTGCCGGAACCAGCGCGACCATTGCTGGAAAACCTCGCGGTGGCGCCGTTTGTGTTGGTCCTTTTCGCCATCCCCGCGCAGATCGCCTGGCTGCTGGTCCGTCTGGTCGCGCGGATCCGCCGCTAGCGGAAGCCCGGCGGCCGATGTTTGGCCGCGATGTCATGGCGACGAACCGGCGCCTGCTCTCGTTGCTCGCCGGCGAGGCGTACGACCTGACCGTCGCCTTGCCGGTCGAGCTCCTCCAGCCGCGCCAGATCCGCGGCCGACACCAGCGCGGCCAGTGGCTTGCCGTGCCGGGTCACCACCACGCGCTCGCCGCCGTACACGACACGGTTGACCAGGTCGGCGAACTCCGCTCTGGCTTGGGTGACCGGCACTTCGTGAGCCATGACCCTATCCTATCGTTCTGCACGGGACGTACAATCTGTACAGAACTGAGGAGGCCGCATGCCGGGACGTTTCCTGCCGTCGATCACCGAGTCGGACGGCTTTGGCCAACGCACGATCGATCCGTACTCACGACTGTTCAAAGACCGCATCGTCGTGGTCGGCGGCTCGCTGGACGACACCGCCGGCAACGACGTCGCCGTACAGCTGCTGCATCTGGACTCCGACAACCCCGAGCACGAGCTGGCGATCTACCTCAACTGTCCGGACGGCACGGTGTCGGCGGCGCTCGCCATCTATGACACGATCCAGTCGCTGACCTGCGAGGTCGCCACCGTGTGCCTCGGCGAGGTGGGTCCGACGGCCGCGTTGGTGCTGGCCAGCGGTACGCCAGGCAAGCGCAAGATGCTGCCGTCGGCGCGGGCGATCCTGCGCGAGCCGGCCATGGAGGTCAACCAGGGGTCGGCCGCCGACCTGATCCGCCGGGCCGACGACCTGCTCCGGCTGCGCGCCAGGCTGGAGGACCTGTTCGCGCAGCACACCGGTCGTACGGTCTCGACCGTCCACGACGACCTGAGCCGGCAGCTGACGCTCGACGCCGACGGGGCCGTCGCGTACGGCATCGCCGACCTGGTCCTGCGGACCGGCGCGTGAAGCGCGACGCCGAGCTGCCGGCGCTCACCAGAGCCGAGCAGGACCTGATCGACAGCTATCTCGGCGCGCTGCGCCAGCTCGGCCGCGCCAATCCGGCGCGCGCCACCAGCACGTACGGCGTCTTGACGGCGGCGCAGGCCCTGGTGGCGCAGGCGACCGCGCTGCGCGACGCGCTCGTCGCGATGACCGACCGCGGCGAGACCGACATCTATCCGGACACGATGGCTCGCGCGCTGCGCGTGCTCGGCGTGGACGAGCTCGCCTCGCGCACTACCGCAGGACGCTAGCAAGCACCGAGGCGACGGCCTTCCGTACGGTCTCCGGCTCCGGCGACGGACCGGTCCGGTCGGCGTAGAGCAGGTGTCCGGTGCCGACCAGCATCGGCGCGAGGCCATCGATCTCGGCGTCCGGCGCGATCCGGCCGAGGTCGCGCTCACCGGCCAGATAGGCCTCGATCATCAGCGTGGCGTCGGTCAGCACCGGCACGCCGGCCGGCCAGGTCGTGCGCAGCCGCGCGCGCAGCTCGTCGCGGAAGGTCACCAGCGGCACGATCGCCACCGCGACCGACCGGAAGACAGCGTCGAGCGCGTCGGCGATGTTGCCGACGACCGTGCCGGTGCCGGCCGACTCGCGCAGGACGGCCGCCTGAGCGTCCATCCGGTCCTTGCGGTCCAGCACGAACTCGGCAAGGAAACCATCGAAGTCGGCGAAGTGCCGATGCAGCACGCCTTTGGCGACCTCGGCCTCGGTGGTCACCGCCCGGCTGGTCAGGCCGCTTGGCCCGTCGCGCAGCAGGACCCGCTCGGCGGCGTCGAACAGTTGCTCACGTACGTCGCGGATGCGTACGCCGGTCGGCACGCGGGTCCTCCGTTGCCTAAGTGGGCGATGGCCCACTAATCTCGGGCCATGTCAACGATACCGCCGTCACCGCAGCTCAGGCCGCATGAGCAGCGACAGGTCGCCGAGTCCTTCGGCAACGATGCCGACCGCTATGACCGCGCTCGGCCAGGCTATCCGCCGGCTTTGGTCCAGCAGATCCTTGACACCAGTCCTGGTCGCGACCTTCTCGACGTGGGCTGCGGCACCGGCATCGCGGCGCGATTGTTCAAGGCCGCCGGCTGCCGGGTGACCGGTGTCGAACCGGACGAGCGAATGGCGGAGCTGGCTCGCCAGACCGGCCTCACGGTCGACGTGACGAAGTTCGAGGACTGGAACCCGGCCGGTCGCGCGTACGACGCTGTCGTCGCCGCACAGGCTTGGCACTGGGTCGATCCGGTCGCGGGCGCCGCGAAGGCGGCGACGGCGTTGCGGCCCGGCGGCCGGCTGGCCGTCTTCTGGAACGCCATGCAACTGCCGGCCGATCTCAACGAGGCGGTCGCTGCCGTCTATCGCCAGGCACTTCCGGACCAGCCGATGCTGCACCGCGGCATGCCTGGCCCGGAGGTCTACCAGCGCGGCTGCGTGTCGGCCGGCGAGGCCGTACAGAAGGCCGGCGGCTTCGGCGAGCCGGAGCAGTGGCGGTTTGACTGGAGCCGCGACTACGCGCGCGCGGAGTGGCTCGACCAAGTGCCGACTTTCGGCGGTTTCAGCCTGCTGCCTGCCGACAAGCAGGAGGAGATCCTCGCTGGGATCGGCGAGGCGGTCGGCGACGGCTTCACGATGGCGTACGCGACGGTGGCGATGTCGGCGGTGCGGATAGTGTGAGGCGTGTCCACGCTTCGCTTCCAACCGGTGCGCCCAGACGACGCCGTCACGCTGGCTGACTGGCTGCGCATCCACAACCTGATCATCCCGACGGCTGTGCTGTCGATGGACGACATGCACCAACGCGTGCGCCGCAACCACCTGACGGTCGCGTATCGCGGCGACACCGCGGTCGGCTGCTCGACCGTGCGTCCGCCTGCCGACGACACCAAAGCCGCGACCGTGATCGCGCGTATTCTTCCTGAGCACCGCCGGCAGGGGCATGGCCAGCAGCTGTACGAAAACGCGCTGGCCGAGGCGTACGACCTCGGCGCCGACGTCATCCAGACCGTCGTCCTCGCGTCCAACGAGGATGGCCTGCGGTTCGCCGAGCGACGCGGCTTCGTGGAGATCGACCGCTACGTACTCGACGGCGACACGATCCCCTTCATCGACCTCCAACTCCGGCCCAGATGAGTGTGCTCAGGTCTGGTATTCCTCGTCGTTGATCGGGACCGGGTGGCGCTGGTCGACCACGTCGGCCTCGTCAGCCTCGGCCGGGAAGGCGCCGTCGAGCTGCGACGGCTCGTCGTCGACGACCGGGGTGGACTGCTCGGTGACGTCGGCGGGATCCGCCGGTTGGTTCATCTCGCCTCCTCGTCTGGGTGATCTGCCTGGATGATCAGCCTGCATGATCATCGCCAACGCGATGGATGCCCTGCTTCGCTCGGCGTCAAACCTCCGGCCGGCGATCCGACCACGGCTTGGCCTCCTCCAGCTGAGCGGCGAGGCGCAGCAGCGTGCCTTCCCCGTCCAACGGCGCGACGAACTGCACGCCCAGCGGCAGGCCGGCGGCCGTCCAGTGCAGCGGCACCGACATCGCCGGGCGGCCGGTGATGTTGGCCAGCTGCGTGTACGGCACCCAGCCGAGGTTGTCGGTGATCATCCGGTCGACGATCCCCAGCTTCGTCAGCACCGGTACGACGCGCAGCTTGAGCGTGGTCACCGCGGCCGCCTTCTCGGCAGCCGACATGTCGAAGGCGCCGATCCGCGGTGGTGGCGTGGCGAGCGTCGGTGTCAGCAGCAGGTCGTGGTCGGCGTGGAAGGCGGCCAGCCGGCGTACGTGGTCGTGCCGCCGCTCCAGCGCGGCCAGGTAGTCGACGCCGCTGGTGGCGCGGCCGAGCGCGGCCATCAGCAGCGTGTCCAGCTCGAAGCCGCTGCCGGTGTCCCGCCGCGTCGTGTCGACCAGCCAGGCCACCGAGGCGAACCAGGTCGTGAGGAAGTCCTTGGCCAGCACGGCATCGTCGTACGGCGCGCGCGGCAGCTCGACGATCTCATGGCCAAGCTCGTCGAGCAGCTTGGCGGCGACGGCGACGGCCGCGTACGCCTCGGGATCCGGGGTCGGGTTGATCGCACTCGGCACGTACACGCCGATCTTCAGCCGCCCGGGCTCGCGCTCAACCTCGTCGGCGAAACGGCCGGACGGCAGGTGCGGCGAGTACGGAGAGGTCGGCTCCGGACCGGCGATCACGTCGAGCATCGCGGCCGTGTCGCGTACGGTCCGCGAGATCACGCCGTTGACCGCCGAGCCGTGCAGCGACTCGCCGGCCAGCGGTCCGGCCGGCACCAGCCCACGGCCGACCTTCAGGCCGAAGAGGCCACAGCACGCCGCCGGGATGCGGATCGAGCCGCCACCGTCGCTGGCACCGGCGACCGGCACGATCCCGGCCGCCACCGCCGCGGCCGCGCCGCCGCTGGAGCCGCCGGGCGTGCGGCCGAGATCCCACGGATTGCGCGCCGGACCGAACAGCTCGGGCTCGGTGATCCCCTTCGCGCCGAACTCCGGCGTGTTGGTCTTGCCGAAGATCCCCAAGCCGGCGTCGAGCCACCGCCGTACGACCGTCGCGTGTTCCTTCGCCGGTCTGCGGGCCAGCGAGCGCGAACCCGCGCTGGTTGGCTGTCCGGCGTAGTCCTGCCCGAGGTCCTTGATCAGAAACGGTACGCCGTCAAACGGCCGGCTCGGGTCGGCTGGCCGGTCCGGCACGTCGATGGTGCGTACGATGGCGTTGATCTGCGCGTTGACCTGTGACGTGCGTTCGCGTGCGGCGGCCAGCAACTCGGCGGCGCTCACCTCGCCGCCGGCGACCAGCCTCGCCAACCCCACCGCGTCGTAACGCTGGTATTCCTCGGCGTCCATCCGCTCTTTCTACACGGCGTAGGCGCGTCTCACCCTGGTGATGTGCGGCATGGCGAAGGTTTCCCGACCGGCGAGCTCCGGACCAGCCAGCAGCTCTCGTATCCGCGTGACGATGGCCTCTCGACCGTCCGCGGACGCGACCAGATACGGCGAGCGAGTCGTCGCCATCGCGACCAGGTTGTCCGGCGTCATCCGCTCCTCGTGGCGAAACTCCGCTCGGTCCACCTCGCCGAACCACTGGCCGAAGTCGACCGCCTGACCAGGCTCGGTGGCGTCACGGTTGTCGATGATCGCCACCAGCCGTACGGTCCACGGCACGGTCAGGTCGGCGTCGTTCCACAATGCGGCCAAAACTCCCCCTGGTCGCAGCACGCGCGCGATTTCCGGATGTGCACGCATGTGGTCAAACCAGTGATACGCCTGGCCAGCCACGACCGCGTCCACGCACTCGTCAGGAAGCGGAATTTCCTCGGCCGTGCCGGCCAAAGCGGTGACGTCCGGGCTGGCCTCCTGCAGCCGTGCACGCATCCGGTCGTCCGGCTCGACCGCGACGACCTCGTGTCCGAGCGCGCGTACGACGCGGCTCAGGATGCCCGTACCGGCACCGAGATCCATGACCCGAAGGGGTCGATCGCCAATCGCCCATCGGATCGCCTCGGCCGGATAGCCCGGCCGAAACTGGTCGTAAAGCTCAGCAGCAGCACCGAAAGAACGCGACTGATCCGTCATTGATGGAATCGTATGTCGTCAAGGGCGGACCAGCGACAGAAATACGTCGTCGACGATGCTGGTCAGTGTCTCGGCGGCGACCGGATGGCGCGTCAGCAGCATTTCGTGGCGCAGCAGGTCGGTCGGCACCGTGATCACCCGTCGCGGCAGTGCGGCCAGGTCCACCTCGCCGCGTTTTGCCGCCTGTTCCAGGATCGTGGTCATCACGCCGTTCATCGGCGACAGAAACTCCGGACTCAGGTCCGGCGCGTCGGCCATCAGGCCGTGGATCGTCTCCGGACCGAGATCGCGTTGCCGGCGCGCCATCCGCCGCAGCACCTCCAGCACGTCGGCACGCAGGTCGCCGGTGTCGGGCACCTCGTCGGTGATCGAGCCCGTACGGTGGCGGATCGCGGCGATCACCAGCTCGGCTCGATTGCGCCAGCGCCGATAAAGCACCTGCTTGCCGGTGTGCGCACGGGCCGCGACCCCCTCCATGGTGAGCCGCTGATAGCCGACCTCGGCCAACTCCTCGTACGCGGCGTCCATGATCGACGCCTCCAGCTCGGTCCCGCGCCGGCGGGTCCGCTCGGTGTTCCGCACCACATTCCCCCTTGGAGACGTTGCGTCTCTTAGATTACCGTACAACGATAAGAGACGAAGCGTCTCTTGGAGGTGTACGTGAGGACCAAGCTCGACCCGGCCGCGTTGAAGCTCGCCGGCATCCTGATCGTCGGTGCGCTGGCGCCGCTGTTGGACAGCACGATCGTCAACGTCGCGATCCGTACGCTCGGACTCGAGCTGCATGCGTCGGTGTCGACGATCCAGTGGGTGACCACCGGATATCTGCTCGCGCTCGCGGCGGCCGTACCGATCACCGGCTGGACCGTGGAGCGGTTCGGCGCCAAGCGGATGTGGATCGCCGCGCTGGTCGTCTTCCTGGCCGGATCGGCGCTGAGCGGACTCGCCTGGAACGCCGGCTCGCTCATCGCCTTCCGCGTCGTACAAGGCATCGGCGGCGGCCTGATGCTGCCGATCCTGCAGACACTGCTGATCCGTGCCGCCGACGGCCGGCACATCGGCCGGTTGATGGGGATCGCCACGCTGCCGGCGCTGGCCGGTCCGATCCTCGGTCCGGTCGTCGGCGGCCTCATCGTCGGCCATCTCGACTGGCGGTGGATCTTCTACGTCAACCTGCCGCTGTGTGCGCTGGCCATCGTGCTCGCCTGGCGTGGCCTGCCGGCCGACGAGCCGCGGCCGCGGCATCGCCTCGACCTGCCGGGTCTGCTCCTGTTGTCGCCGGCGCTCGCTGCGCTGATCTACGGCCTGACCGCGATCGGCAACGATGGCGATCCGCTGCTCGGCCTGGCCATCGGTGTCGTCCTGCTCGCCGGCTTTGTCTGGCGGGCATTGCGTACCGACGAGCCGCTGGTCGACCTGCGGCTGCTGCGTACGCGCTCGTTCGCCGCCTCCACCGGCCTGCTTTTCCTGTCTGGCCTGGCGATGTTCGGACCGATGCTGCTGCTGCCGCTCTACTATCAGCAGCTGCGCGGCCTCGGCGTACTCGCCGCCGGCCTGATGCTCGCGCCGCAGGGTCTGGGCAGCCTGCTCGCGCGCGGCATGGGTGGCCTGGCCGACCGGATCGGTCCACGGCCGGTGATCCTGGCCGGCCTTGCGCTCACCGCCCTCGGCACGCTGCCCTATGCCTTCGCCGACCAGTGGACCAACGTCTGGCTGCTGGCCGCCGCGCTGGTCATCCGCGGCTTCGGCCTGAGCACTGCCAACATGGCGGTGATGGTCGGTGCCTTCGATGGCCTCGACCGCGACCAGATCCCGCATGCCAGCAGCATGACCCGGATCGCGCAACAGGTCGGCGGCTCGTTCGGCACGGCGGTGCTGGCCGTCCTGCTGCAGCGGCAGCTCGCCGCGTATCCGGCCGCGGCCGCGTTTTCGCACACCTTCTGGTGGACGCTGGCGTTCAGCGGGCTGGCCTTCGTGCCGGCGCTGCTGCTGCCTCGCCGCGCGGTCGCGCCGGAGCTCGTACGGGTGCGTTAGCGTGCCGGTATGTCACGCGAGCCGGACCTGCCGCCATGGGTCCGTGACCTGGTCGCCTTCGGCAACGGCGGCAGCCGCTTCCACGACTTCCTCCGCGCCTGCCGCGCGCGCCTCGCCACTCTCCTGCGCCGCCGCCGATAAACGCCGCAACGCCCCGTTACTGGCGCTGGATGCCAGCAACGAGGCGTTGCGGTCGATCAGTGGCCGGCGGGAGCGGCGTCGTCGGCCGGCTTCGGCGGCGTCTTGATCAGGAAGGCGCCGGCGATGCCGACCACGGACAGCACCGCGGCGACCAGGAACGCCAGGTGGATGCCACCGGCCGTGCTCTCCACCTGCGTCGCACCACCCGTGCTCAGCATCGCCGACCGGATGCTCAGCAACGCCACCAGCAGGGCCACACCGGCGGCACCGGCCAGCTGCTGCGTGGTCGCGAAGATCGCGCTGCCGTACGAGTAGAGCTTCGGCTCCACCGCGGCCAGGCCACCGGTGAACAGCGAGGTGAACACGAAGGCCAGGCCGACGCTCAGCAGCAGGTGGAACACCAGCACCAGCCAGATCGGGCTGGCCGAGGTGAACAGCGTCGTCGACCACAACGACGCGCTCACCAGCACGGTCCCCGGCACCAGCAGCGCCCGGATGCCGTAACGGTCGTAGAGCCGGCCGACCACCGGACCCAGCAGACCCATCAGCAGGCCGCCTGGCAGCAACAGCAGGCCGGTCACCACCGGCTGCAGCCGCAGCACGTCCTGCAGGTAGATCGGCAGGATCACCACGGTGCCCAGCAACGTCACCATCATCAGCGCCATCAGCGCCGACGCGAGCGTGAAGGTCTTGGACTTGAACGTACGCAGGTCAAGCAGCGCGCGGTCGGTCCGCTGCAGCACCACCTGCCGCAGGATGAAGGCCACCAGGCCGATGCCACCAACCGCGAACGGCAGCCAGACCGGGATCACCGACGGCGCGCCGGATGCCTGGCCGATGCTGCTCAGGCCGTAGACCAGGCCGCCGAAACCGAGCACCGACAGCACCACCGAGACGAGGTCGATCGGCGCGTCGCTCTGCTCGCCGACGGTGACCATCTTGCGTACGCCGACGGCCAGCGTGACCACCGCGATCGGCAGCACGGTCCAGAACATGCCGCGCCAGCCGAGCGTGTTGAGCACGATGCCGGACACGGTCGGACCGATCGCCGGCGCGACCGAGATGACGATCGACATGTTGCCCATCACCGCGCCACGGCGAGCCGGCGGCACCAGTGTCATCACCGTCGTCATCAGCAACGGCATCATGATCGCCGTGCCGCTCGCCTGCACGAACCGGGCGAGCAGCAGCACCGGGAATCCCGGCGCCAGCGCGGCGGTCAGCGTGCCGATCGAGAACAGCGACATCGCCACGCCGTACAGCGTTCGCGTCGGCACGCGGCGGATCAGGAAGCCGGTGATCGGAATGATCACCGCCATCGTGAGCAGGAAGCCCGCGGTCAGCCACTGGCCGGTGTTGGGATCGACCTGCAGGTCGTGCATCAGCACCGGCAGCGCGACGCTCATGATCGTTTCGTTCAGCAGCACGACGAACGTCGACACCAGCAGCACGCCGATGACCGTCTTGTCGCGCGAGCTCATCCTCGCCGGCTCGGCGACTGAGAAGTCGGCGACCGTGGCCTTGTCCATGGAGGGTGCGTCCCCCGTATGTTCGTCAAGCAGCTGGCGAGCCGCTTCGCTCGTCGCCATCGTTATCCCCTTCGCCGTTACCCGCGGTGTCCAGTTAAGGGGACTCCGTGGCCGCGTAAAACTCATCGCCAGATTCAATGATTTCCGCACCGGATCTCATCCCGGTCGACTACGACCTTAACGTGCGGGTACGACAACCTGGCAGTTCATTTACCTCGCCGCGGCGTATCGAACGTCACGAATTTCTGCCTATTCGGACAATCCCTCGACCAGTCCGGCCTCGTACGCGAGGATCGCCGCCTGCACGCGGTTTCGTGCGTTCAGCCGAGCGAGAATGGCACTAACGTAGGTCTTGACGGTGCCTTCCACGAGGTGCAGCTCGGCCGCGATCTCCGCATTGGACAGGCCGGCGCCGAGCAGGCCGAGCACGTCGCGCTCGCGGTTGGTGAGCTTGCCGACCTGGTCACGCGCCGAACCGGACCTGGCCATCTTCCTGCCACCGGCACCGGCGTTGAGTTCGGCGATCACGCGCTTGGCGACCTGCGGCGACAAGTACGCGGCGCCGCCGGCGACCGCGTGGATGCCGGCCAGCAGCTCGCGCGGATCGCCGGATTTCAACAGAAAACCGCTCGCACCGCCGCCGAGCGCCTTCGCGATGTATTCGTCCTCGCCGAATGTCGTCAGCACCAGCACGGCGGTGTCTGGCACCGCCGCGCGCAGCTCGGCGGTCGCCGTGAGTCCGTCCATCCGCGGCATCCGGATGTCCAGCAGCGCCACGTCCGGCCGGTGCCGGCGGGCCTGCTCGACCGCCTCGCGGCCATCGCCCGCCTCGGCAACGACGTCGACCTCCGGGTCGGCGGCCAGGATCGCGCGTACGCCGGCACGGATCATCAGCTCGTCGTCGGCCACCAGAACCCTGATCACGGCGTCATCACTGTGTCATCACTGTGTCATCGTCTCGTGTCCGAGCCGGTCCAGCGTGACCAGCCGATCGCCGACGAAACACAGCCGATAGGCCGCGTCGACGGACAGGTTGGCGCTGGTGCGGTAATAGCGGCAGTCGGCGTCCGGATAGCCGGCCGGCTTGTCCGTACGCGGCGGATCGACCATCTGCAGCGGCGGCAGGACCTCGCTCACCGACGCGCGATCCTCGCCGACCGCCAGACCCGCGTACGCGTCCGGCGCCAGCACCGAGTTGAACGTGAACACCAGATATCCGCCGAGCACGACGACAGCCACCGCCGCGCCGATCGTCACCGGAATGAACACCGTCGCCGCGAGCTGCCGGCGCAGCCTGCGCTGTGTGGTTTCCGCGTACGGCACCGGCTCCTCGACCACCGGTCGCACACCGCTCTGCTCGTACGGCAACCGTGCCGTGACAACGAACTCGCCGCCGTCCGGCCCCGCAGTCAACGAGCCGCCGGCGAACCGGACCCTCTCTTGCAACCCGATCAGGCCACGACCACCTTCCTTGACAGGCAAGGTTTTCAGCACGTTGGTGACCGTCACCGTCGTGGCGTCGCCGCCGTGGTCCAGCCGTACGCTCACCGGCGCGCCGGGCGCGTGCTTCGCCGCGTTGGTCAGCGATTCCTGCACGACGCGATACGCCGCGCGGTCGACCACCGGCCGAACCGGCGGCCTCTCCCCCACGATCTCAAGCTCGACGGTCATGCCGGACGCTGTCGCCCGCTCGACCAGGTCGGCGATCGTCTCGCGTACCGGCACCGTTGGCGCGCCGGCCGTTTCTTCGCGCAGGACGCCGATGACCGTACGCAGCTGCTCGGTCGCGGCCGCGGCGGCGAGCCGCAGCTCGGTCGCCGCCTGCTGGTGATGCGCGGCGAGGTCCGGCGCGATCTCCAACGCCCCGGCACGTAACGCGATCAGGCTCAGCTCGTGGCCGAGCGAGTCGTGCACGTCCTCGGCGATCCGCGTACGCTCAGCCAGCCGTTCGCGATCGGCGATCGCACGCTGGCGCAGCTCCAGCTCGCGCGCGCGTTGCCAGCCCGATGCGATCAGCGCCTCCTGCTGGCGCCGATAGCGGCCGACCAGCCACGGCACCACCAGCAGGAACGACATGATGACCAGGCTGGAGACCCAGCCGGACAGGCCGCCGTTGGTGACCATCGTCGGTCGCCGCGCCAGCAGGCCGAAGCCGGTCGTGATCAGGATGCCGGCGACCGCCATCGCGGCGAAGGACAGCAGCGCCGGCCGCGCCGACTCCATCCGCCGGCCGACCAGATAGCTCGCGACGACCGTGACCGGCAGGTATCCCAGCAGCGTGCCGCCCGGCCGATAGGCATCCCAGAGCGCATAGCCGAGGCTCACCGCCGCCGCGGCGTAAAGGCCGGCCAGCGGCCACCGCCGGCCGACAACGATGACCGCCACGATCAGCGGCGCCGCCAGCGCGACCGCCAGCCAAGCCAACGGCGGCTCGTCGACCAGCGCCTGCTCGAGCACGATCAACACGATCAGTGCCGCGCAGATCGCCGCGTCGACCACGATCTCGCGACGACTGGTGTGGAGCGCCTTCACGCCATGACCGTACAAGCCGGACAACCAGCGCGGACACTGCCGGAAGACAGGGTCTCAGTTCCCCAACAGTCTCTAGAAGCCACTGTAGGAATGCAGTCCGCTGACGACCAGGTTGATCCAGCAGAAATTGAAGATGAGGCTGACCCAGGCCAGGACGGCGACCTTGGCCGTACGGCGCGAGCTCCAGCCACGCGTCGATCGCGCGTGCAGGTATGCGGCGTAGAGCAGCCAGGTCACGAACGCCGACGTCTCTTTCGGGTCCCAGCCCCAGTAGCGTCCCCAGGCCGCCTCGGCCCAGATCGCGCCGGCGATCACCGCGAAGGTCCAGATCGGGAAGGCCACGTCGTGCAGCCGCCGCGCCAGCCGGTCGAGCCGGACGGCCGGCACCGAGACCGCGACGCCGTCGCGCTCGCGGCGGTCGACGTACATGAACGCCAGCGACAGCATCGCGGCCAGCGTGAAGATGCCGCCGGCCAGGAATGCCGCGAAGACGTGAATCAGCAGCCAGTTGGAGCGCAGCGCCGGCACGAGCGGCGCCGACGGACTGACCTGCAGGTATGCCAGCGCGGCGTAGAGCACCAGCGCGGCCAGCCCGGTCACCAGCACGCCGATCGCGCGTACTTCCGGGAAGCGGCTGAGCACCACCAGGAACGCCGCCACGGTCACGAACGCGACGGCGATCGCGAACTCGTACATGTTGGCCCACGGCGCGCGGCCGGCATCCAGCCACCGACCGACCATGGCCGTGCCGTGCGTGAGCAGTCCGACGATCGTCGCGGCGACCGCCATCCGCCCCACCCGCTCCCGCCACGACCGCCGGACTTTCCAATCGGACTCCGATTGCGTCGTCGGGTGGTCGCTGACCTGCAGCTTTGTCATAACGCGTGCCATTCGGACACCGCCGACGGCGCCCGAATGCGACCTTGTCGACCGCGCGGATCGATTCAGCCGGTCAACAAGGTGCCAATCAGGCCCCGACGACCGGGGAAACCAAGAGGACAGGCGGGTTGCTGCGAACAGGCTCATGGCGACCACGTAGACGGCGGTTGCGGCGTACACACTCCACAGGCTCCAGTACACGTGGCCATTTCTACTACATGTCGTAGTAGATGCGTCAGGCAGGCCAGAGCGCCAGGCTCAGAGGCGTCGCGAACAGCAGCAAGCCGCCACTCACGATCGCCACCCGCACCGCCATCGGCAGGGGTGGCGGCAGTGACCGCAGCCGTCGTACGCGCACCAGCACGTCCGCCCCCGCGGCGGCGAGGGCGCCAGGTGGCCGCATCGGCGCGACACCGGCGAAGCGCAGCAAGGCGGCGGCCAGTACGTGCCGGCCGTGCTGCCGGGCCGCACGGTCGTCCGCGCACAGCTCCATCAGCAGGGCGACCGCGTCACGCATCACGGCGAGGCGGCGTATCCGCACCAGGCCGGCGAAAACCGTGAACATCAGCACGACCAGGTCATGCCGCTCGACCAGATGTGCGCGCTCGTGAGCGAGCACCGCCGCCAGCTCGTCGCCGCGCAGGCCGCGCAGCGCGCCAGCCGTGACGACGACGGTCGGCCGCTGTCCTGGCAGGCAGTACGCGGCCAGGGTCGGATGGTCCAGGACGACCGCGCCGCGACAGCCGGGATCGCTGCGGCCCACCAGGTCGAGCAGCATCCGGTGCCGGCGGCGCGCCAACGCGACGCGTACGTGACCGACGAGGACGGCGATCGCAATGACGGCCAGCACGAGCAGGCCAGCCGCCACGAACACGGTCCGCCACATCGGCAGATCCGGATAGCCGCCGGCACACCACCGCCACACGCGTACGACCAAGGAGCCGGGGTGACCGGCGAGCCCGACGCCGAGCAGGCTGGCCGGCACCGACAGCAGTGCGGCCATCAACACCAGCTGCCACAGCACCACGGCCAGCCGCGGAGCTCTGGTCACCCACTCCGCACGCGCCAGCGGACCGGCGACGGCGACGCACGCCAGCACGACCGCCAGGTTGTGCAGGATCGCGCTGGCCACGGCTAGTCCCCGAGCGCGTCGCGGAGCGCGGCGGCCTCGGCCGGCGAGATCGATCTGGCGAAGCGCACCAACGCGTCGCGCGGGCGGCCGGCCTTCGCCAGCGCCGCCACCATCAGCTCGGCCACGTACGCCTCCTGGCTCGCGGCGGCGGTGTAGAGCCAGGCACGGCCGGACCGCGTACGCTCCGCCATCCCCTTCTTGGCCAGCCGGTCCAAAACGGTCATCACGGTCGTGTAGGCGAGTCCTCGGTCGGCCAGCGCGTCCACGACGGCACGTACGGTCATCGGCGCCTCCGACGACCAGAGGGCCTCCATCACCGCACGCTCGAGCGCACCACGTTCGCCTTGCGACACGGCGGCAACACTACTACTGCACGTAGTAATCGCGCACGCGGGCCCCATTTTGGTCACCGGTTCGAGGTTTGATCCGGCCGCCAGCGGGAATCCCCAGCCTCGCGTCGTCGACGGCCAGGCCCGGGCCGTCCGCTGGGAAGGGTCGGCATGTCGGAGACGAAAACCGAGCGGCACGTACGCCAGTGGACCCGCCATCTGATGGCAGACCTCAGGGAATGCCGCACCGACGCCGCGTCGGCGCTGATCGCCGAGCTGGTCGGTCCGGACGGACCCAACCACTGGCTGCTCCGGCCGGTGCTCGCCGAGCTGACCCGTTGCACCGCCGCACTGATCGAGGCGGCCGCGCCGTATCCGCCGAACCTGGTCGACTGCACGCTGCTCATCAACACCGCCGACGGCCGGCGCGTCACCATCGACGACCTCGACCCGCCCGTACGCGCGACGATGCGTGCCATCCTCGCGCTGCTGCACCACAACGACGCGGACGCGGAGCTGCAGCTCGATCTGGTCGCCGACTCGACCGACGCCGCCGGCACCGCCGACGCCATCCTGCACGCGATCCTGTGGACCCAGTCGGCGGTCACCGCGTGCGAGCAGTCCGACCTGCCGGTGCCGGCCTGGCTGGCGACCGAAGTGGCCTAGGGGCTGTTTAGCCGACGATCGCTGGCAGGCTCACGCCGGTCAGCCGCTCGGACTCCGCCCACAACCGCGCGCTCGCGGCTTCGTCGAGAGCCTGGCGCGGTGGACGTGCCGTGGTGGTCGGGCCGACCAGGCCAAACCGGCCGCCAGGTCCGTAATAGCCGCCAGCCACCGCGTCCGGACTGGTCGCCGCGTAGAGCAGCGGCTCGGTGCCTTGCTCGACCTCTTGAGACGGCAGGAAACCGACCCTGGTCAACATCGACATCAGGCCACCCGGCCGCTCGCGCCCCAGGCTCGGACCGGCCGCCTGCAGGTTGGTGTTGGTGTAGCCGGGATGCGCCGCGTCACTGAGCAGCTGCCAACCGCGCTCGGCGGCGACCTTGGCCAGCTGCCGGCTGAACATCAGGTCAGCCAGCTTCGACTGGCCGTACGCACGCATCGGACTGTATCGCCGCTCATGCTGCAGGTCGGCGAAGTCGATGCGACCGAGGCTCGCCATGCCGCTGCTCATCGTCGTGACGCGCGGCGTGGCGGCGGCCAGCAAGCGCGGCAGCAGCCGCAAGGTCAGCGCGAACGGACCGAGGTAGTTGCTGCCGAACTGCAGCTCGAACCCGTCCGTGGTCTCAAACCGGCTCGGCGGTGTCATCACGCCGGCGTTGTTGACCAGCAGGTCCACCGGTGTGTCGATGCCGTCGGCGAACTCCCGCACCGAGGCGAGGTCGGCCAGGTCGACCCGGCGCACCTCCAGCCGCGCGTCCGGCTGCTCGGCAAGGATCTCGGCCCTGGCCCGCTCCCCTTTCGCGACCGTACGGACCGCCATCACGACGTGCGCTCCGGCGGCCGCCAACCGCCGCGCCGCCTCTCGACCGGTCCCGCTGTTGGCGCCCGTGACGATCGCCAGTTTGCCGCTCTGATCAGGTACGACGTACATCTCGACTCCTAAAGACTGCCGGTCTGTTATGTCCCAAGCTAACAGACCAGAGGTCTGCTAACAAGAGACCGGAGGTCTGTAGAATGTGATCCGTGACGACCTTCCAGCGCGCACGGAGCGAGGAGCAGCGCGGTGAGCGGCGCAGGGTCATCCTGCGGTCGGCGGCCGCGATGCTGACCGAGATGCCGGTCGCCCGGCTCAGCCTCAACGAGCTGAGCCGCCGGGTCGGCCTGGCCAAGTCCAACGTGCTGCGCTATTTCGAGTCGCGCGAGGCCGTGCTGCTGGAGCTTCTCAACGCCGAGCTGGCCGACTGGATCACCGAGCTCGACCGCACACTCGTGGTCGATGCGGCCGACCCGTACGACCGCGGCGACCAGGTCGCCGCGATCATCGCCGGCTCACTGGCTCAGCGGCCGGTGCTGTGCGATCTGCTCAGCGCGCAGGCGGCCGTACTCGAACACAACGTCTCCCCCGACGTTGCCGTGACGTTCAAGCGCGCGGCGTTGGCCAGAGCCGGCGAGTGCGCACGCCTGATACGGCGTTGCGTTCCGGAGCTCAGTGGGGCGGACGCGTTCCGGCTCGCCGTGGCCGGCACGGTGGCGACGGCCGGCACCTGGCCCAACGCATGTCCGTCCGAGGCGATGATCGCCGTGTACGAGCGGCATCCGGAGCTGGCCGCTCTGCGGCTGGACTTCACCGACGCGCTCGGCCAGCAGCTCGAGTTGCTGATCAGCGGACTGCTGGTGCGCGCCGGCCGCTGACGCTCGCTATTTGTCGACCCAGCCGTACTTCAGGCCGAGCTCGGCCAGCCGCTCGCGGATCCTGGTGATCTGGCCGGCGGTCAGGCTCGAGTCGGCGACCAGCAGGCACTCGGTCACCTCGCGGCGGAAGTCGTTGGCGGACAACACGTCGAAGAACTCGCCGTCGGCCGGCGTACGCTCGCTGAACGCCGGCTCGGCGTGGTCGGCCGGTCCCTGCGGCGAGATGATCCGCACCGACGACGCCTTCGGGCCGCGATCGCCGTCCTCCACCACGAAATCGACCACCACACCGGGCCGCATCAGGTATTTCGGATCGCTCATGTCGTTGACGTGCAGGAAAACGTCCTCGCCGCCGGAGTCCGGCGCGACGAACCCATAGCCCTTGGTCTGGTCGAAGCTGACCACCCTGCCTCTGGCCACCACACCACGCTCCACAAAATCGACGCTCCACCGCACACCTCGTCCGGGCTCGCCGGACGGTGAGCACACCTTACTCCGCTTTGTCCGAAGCGCGTGCCGGCACCTGCCGAGGTTCCGCGACCGCGTGCCGTTTCGCCGCCGGCTCGCGGAAAACCCACCACCGCGAGGCCGAGTACGTGAACAGGGCGACGCACGCCGACGCGGTCAGCCGCGCGATCCGGAAGTCCAGGCCGAGCGTGCTCAGCCCGGTCGTCACGCCGAGCGTGAGCAGATAGTCGCCGGCCACCACGAAGGCATAACGCACCGCCTGCCAGCCAACCGGGGCGTGCGACTTGAAATTGACCGTACGGTTCAGCATGAAGTTGACCGAAAACGCGGTCAGGTAGGCGATCGAGACGCAGACCGGCAACGGCAACGGCGTCGTGGTCCGCAGAATCCACAGCAGCACCAGGTCGATGCACAGTGTGAACGCGCCGAGGATGGCGAACCCGACCAGGTCTCGCGGCAGGATCCGGCGCGGCCAGCGCGGCAGCCGGTCCACCCAGCCGGTCAGGAAGTCGCCGAACCGCTCGGCGCGTCGCGTCACACCGCTCACAGGTCAGATCTTGCCCAGATCACCACCCGCGATGGCTAGCCGCAACCGGTACGTACACCCAACGTTCATCTCAATTGAGCAGCGCGTTGAGGCCGCTCGCCTGCGTACGCCAGTCGCGTACCGTCGGCGGACCCGACCAGTGCAGTCCGAGGTGGTTGAGCGGGTCGCGGTCGGCCTGCCAGACCGTGTCGGCCTGGTGTTGCGCGTACGCGCGATAGCCGGCGTCGACCTTCACCAGATCCAGCAAATAACGCATGAACACGCCTTTGAACTGCTTCTGGTTGTCATCGCAGTTGCCGGCCGCGTCGCACGACTCGGTGAGAACACCGTTCGGGCTCAGCGTCGAGGACGCGATGGCAGCGTCCGCCATCCGCTTGGCGAAGGCCAGCTGCGACGCGTTACCGGTCGCTCGCCACAACTCCAGCGCGCCGCCGATCGCCAGGCCCTGGTTGTACGTCCAGACCGTGCCGCCATTGTTGTGACAGCTGGCATCCAGGCCGTCGTTGACCAGGCCGGCGGAGTTGACCATGCCGCTCGCGACAAACCAGTTCCAGCCGGTCGTCGCGCGGTTCAGCCAGGTGGTGTCGCCGGGCATTCTGTTGTGCAGCGCGGCGGTCATCCGCACGTAGAGGCCGATGGTGACCGCGTTTTTGTACGTACGCTCACGATCCCACCACACGCCACCGCCACACGTGCCGGTGTCCCAGTAACCCTGCACATAGTCGGCGATGGTCTGCGCCATCGCGAGGTATTTCGGATCGTGTGTCAGGTCGTACGCCTGGATCCAGGCGATCCCCCACCACTCGGTGTCGTCGATGGCACGGCTGACGAAGTTGCCTTCGATCGCGTCCGAGCTCTTCACGCCGGCCGGGAAAACGCCTTTGTTGACTTCGAAAGTGCGGTCGATGACCCAGCTGTAGTCGGTGCGGCCGGTCCGCTGCTGGTAGTCCATCACGGTGGTCACCGAGACCGCCGAGTTCCACCAGCTCGACGGCCACCACGCGGTGTCGGGGTTGTAGTCGTAGATCAGCGCGTCGGCAGCCGCCGCGGCGCGGTTGTCCGCCGGCCTGGCCCACGCCGTGCAACTGCCGTTGTTTCCTTCCACAGCACGACCGCACGCACGCACGGCGCCACCGTAGAGCAACAGTTTCGGGTCTCTCGTGGCGAAGAGTGTCGTACGCGTCGACGTTGCTCCGGCCCCGACGCCGATCCGGCCGAGCGAGGATCCTCCTGGCCAGGAGGCACCTTCGTTCCACGACCGGTCCAGCCACACCTCGTCGCCGGCGCGACCGTTGGACAACGCACCCCAGGCCATGCCGCGGTTGTCGATGTGCAACGCGATCTGCCGGCCGTTCAAGGTCGTCGCCGGCACCGGCTGGTTGTCGCCGACAGCGGTGGATGGATCGGCCTTGTCACAGGCGGCATCGCAGGCGTTGACGTAGACCCAGTCCGTGCAGTTGACCGCATTGGCGTCGCCGCAGGCGCGGATCATGCCTCGGCGGTGGTTGGCCGGGTCGGCGAGGTTGTACATCAGCGTACGCGTGCCGGTCCAGGTCGACGGAATGCTCGCCTTGCCAAGCAAACCGTCCCAGCTGGAGCCGTCGTCCCAGCTGCGGTCCAGCCAGACCGAGTCGCCGGTCACGCCGTCGTCGATGCTTCCCCAGGCCATGGCGTCCACATCGGACACGTGCAGCACCAGCCGCCGGCCGTTGATGATCCGGTCGGCGACCGGAAACTTCTCCTGTCGCGCCAACGAAGGATCTCTGGTGTCACAGAAGACGGAACAGACCGGTGCGGCGGCGGCCGGCGCCTGGAAGAGGCTGCCGACAATGACGGCGGCGAGCAGGATTTTCAGCATCAGGCCCCCAAAGGCGTTGCGTCGCGCCACGTCGAGTCGGCGTCGTACAGGTTGGGATTGTCCCAGGCGTGGCCGGCGCCAGCGGCGGAAATGTAGACCAGACTGGAATAGTGCCGGACGAAATAGGTCGGATAGTTGTACGACTCCAACGACGCGTTGCCGGTGCCGCCGGCACGCGGTTGCTGCGCACAGAAGGTGGCGTCTTTCTGGAACAGCACCGATCCGTCGGAAGCGTCACTGTGCAGCTGGTAGTTGCTGTGCCGGAGGAAATGTCCGGGCTGGTTGCGCGATTCGAAGGAATAGCAGGAGTTGTCGGCGAGGCCGGCGCGTACCACGAAGGTCGCGTCCTGTCGGTCGGCCTCCGGACTGCCGGCGTCGATCACGTCCGTACGCACGTCGGATCCGGAGTGCCGGAGATAGCGGTTGGTGTATCCGGTCGTGGTGACACCAAAAGAGTGCGCGGCGCCTTCCTGCAGATCGCCGCCACTGCGCCACCACGGTCCGACCACGTTCCAGGTGGCGTCATCGGCGAACGAACCACCAGGGTCCGTGTCCATCCACACCTCGGAGTTGCGGTGCCGCATGAAATAGCCAGGAAGACTCGGCGACTGGAAGGACGTGCCGCCGCCGGACAGTCCTTGCTTGGCGCAGAAAGTCGCGTCCGCCGGCGCGGGATTGGCCTCGCGATAGACCCGATAACCGCGGTGTCGCAGATACTGTCCGGGGAAGTTGCGCGACTCGAAGGAATAGCAGGCACTGTCGGAAAGTCCCGGCCGGACCCAGTAGGTCGCGTCCTGTTTCAACACCTTGTCGCTGCTGGCGTTGACGACCTCGGTGTTGGCGACGCCGCCGATGTGCCGAAGATAGCGGTCGGTGTAGCCAGGAGTGGTGACGCGTAAGGAAACCAGCTTGCCGACCGGCAGCACGGTGCCGCTCGCCGCGGCGACGACTTGCAGGTTGACCGCACGTACGCGCGCGAAGTCCATCTTGCGCACCTGCCGGTCGTAGGTGAAGAAACCGTTGATCTCGTCCTCGACGTCGGTCGGCTGAGTGTAGATCGACCCGGAAACGCCTTGGCTGATCAGTTCCGGAAGCTGGCCGGTGATCTGCACATAGCGCGCGGTCAGCGCGTCGGAGTTCGGCTGGATCTCGTACGCGAAGGTGTGCGCCGGATCCCATTCGTGGCCGGTCACGTGCAGGCCGAGCCCGCCGTACTCGCCTTGCACCAGCACCCGTGTCGCCGTCGGCGACCGCGTGACCCCGGGTCCCACGTACGTGTGGTCGTCGATGACATCGCCGTTTCCGGGATCCGGGTCGGAGTCACAGCAGTTGGAACCGGAGTCGTGGTTGACCAGCCGCGTTGGATCGAGGCTCTTCACCAGGTCGGCGATCCGGCCGGCGTCGTACTCACCCCAGCCTTCGTTGAACGGAATCCATTGCACGATCGAGGTGATCCCGCGGTGGTTTTCCACCATCCGCCGCAACTCGGACTCGAAACGCGCCTGGCCGGCCGGCGACGCGTCGCGGCCGGCCACCATCGCCGGCATGTCCTGCCAGACCATCAGGCCGAGCCGGTCGGCCCAGTAGAACCAGCGCGCCGACTCGACCTTGATGTGCTTGCGTACGGTGTTGAAGCCGAGCGCTTTTTCCTGCTCCAGGTCGAATCGCAGCGCCTCGTCGGTCGGAGCGGTGTAGATGCCGTCCGGCCAGAACCCCTGGTCCAGCGTGCCGAGCTGGTAGACGAACTTGCCGTTCAGCGTGGGCCGCAGGACACCACCGAGGACGGCTTTTCCGACCGAGCGCATGCCGAAGTAGCCGGTGACGCTGTCACCACCGGAAAGCGTGACCCTGAGGTCATACAGGAACGGGTCGTCCGGGGTCCACAGATGCGCGCCCGGCACCGGAACGCGGATCGCGCTGCCGGTCGTGCCGCTCGCCTCGCCGACGACTTTTCCTTGTGTCAGCACCTGAGCGCGTACGGTCTGGCCGGTGGCACCGGCGGCCTGGACGGTCAGGTCGAGAGCACTCGCCGGCAGGTTCGGGATGGTGTCGAGCCTGCTGACGTGACCGGCCGGAGTCGGCTCCAGCCAGGCCGTCTGCCAGATGCCGGAGGACGGCGTGTACCAGATGCCACCCGGGCTGAGCCGCTGCTTGCCGAGCGGAATGTCCTGGCTGTCCACCGGATTCCACACGCCGACGACGATTTCGTTGCCACCGGGCCGAAGAGCGGCGGTGATGTCATACGAGAACGCGTCGTAGCCGCCTTCGTGAGTGCCGACCGCGGTCCCGTTGACCCAGACCTTCGACTGCCACATCACCGCGCCGAAGTTGAGCTGCACGTGCTGTCCGGCCCAGTCGGCGGGCACGGTGAAAGTGCGGCGATAGAACATGTACGCCTCGTGCCGCTGGATGCCGGACAACGCCGACTCGATCGGATACGGCACCAGCACTCTTTCGGCCAGGTCCCGGTTGACCGGCGGATCGTCGAGGTTGGCCGCACCGGCGAACTGCCAGACGCCGTTGAGGCTCTGCCATCGCGTGCGTACCAGCTGTGGCCGTGGATACTCCGGCAGCGGATTGGTCGTGGAGACCTGGTCGGTCCACGGCGTCTTCAGCGGTGGCTGCTTCGGCGCGAACGCCGCGGCGGCCGGACCGCTCGCGACCAGGCCGGTCGCCAATAGCGCGAAAACCGTGATGATTACCCGCCAACGCATGGACTGCTCCTTCCGGTAGGCGGTCCGTCGGGTCAGGGTCGGGACCGGTAAGCAGTTCCCGTGAAGTTGTCAAATGCGGATATGGCGAGCCATACGATTCCAGCTGGGAGCCAGCCTGAAAACGTTCCCAACGCCTGCTGTCCTGATCCGGCCACCCCGGCGGGTGGTCTAGTCCTGGCCAAGCCGGTTGGACGGATTGCCGGCTTTGGATCTTCCGGCGCCGCACCGGCGGTGTTAGCGTGCGCAGCCGCTACTGGACCGACGAAAGGGAACCGGAGATGGCGAGGGGTCGTTTTGTTGCTCTGGCACTGATAACGGCGATGCTGGCGACCGGAGCGAGCCAACCGGCGGCGACCGCTGAGGCACCGCTGCGGGTGCTGCCACTCGGCGACTCGATCACCGACGGCGGCGCCGACGGTGGATATCGCAGCGATCTGTGGCACTTCTTCCAGGCGGACGGCCGGTCGGTCGACTTCGTCGGCAGTCGCAGCGGCGGCCCTGCGCACCTCGGCGACAAGGACCACGAAGGCTGGCCGAGCATGACGATCCAGTGGATCAACGACAACGTCGTCGACCGCATCCCCAGCCTCGCGCCGGATGTCATCCTGTTGCACATCGGCACGAACGATCTCGGTGACGACACGTCGATCGCCGGTGCGCCGGAGCGGCTGCGTAACCTGATCGACCGGATCACCACGAAAGCCCCGAGCGCGAAGCTCTACGTCGCCAGCATCATCCCGATCGCCGACAACACCAAGAACCGGCGCGTACTCGCATACAACGCCACCATTCCGGGAATCGTCGGCTCGTTCGCCTCGGCCGGAAAGAACGTGTCCTTCGTGGACATGAATTCCGCGGTGCCGGCCGTCGAGCTGGCCGACGGCGTCCATCCGACCTACGGCGGCTATTCGAAGATGGCGGCACGCTGGTATTCGGCGATCCTCGGCACGCCGATGCTGCGTTACGAGGCCGAGGCGACCGCCAACGCGGCGCTGTCCGGCGATGCCATCCGGCGGATCGACGGGGACCGCAGCTCCGGCGGCCAGCGCGTCGGCTACATCGACGTGCCGAACAGCTCGACGCTGACCTTCACCGTGTACGCCGGAAAAACCGGACCGCACCGCGCGTACATCCGTGGCGGCAACGGCATGACGACACCGTGCTCGCACTTCCTGTCGGTCAACGGCGGTCCGGCCAGCACCGTCACGTATCCGAACTATGGCTGGGAACAATGGGGCGTGGTCGGTGTCACCGTCAACCTGAACGCCGGACCCAACACGCTGCGCTTCACCAAAGGCGACTGCTACACCGAAATCGACGCGCTGGATCTGACCACCTCCGCCTAACATCGGCAGGTGTGAAACCGTTTCGCATCGACATCCCGCAGAGCGACCTGGACGATCTGCACGAGCGGCTCGACCGTACGCGCTGGCCCGACGAGCTTGCGGACGTCGGCTGGTCGTACGGCGTGCCGCTCGGCTATCTCCGCGACCTTGCGCACTACTGGCGGCACCGTTACGACTGGCGGGCCGCCGAGGCGCGGCTCAACGAGTGGCCGCAGTTCGTCACGACGATCGACGGCGCGACCGTCCACTTCGGACACATCCGGTCACCGGAGCCGGAGGCCACACCGCTGATCATCACGCACGGCTGGCCGGGGTCGGTCGCGGAGTTTCTCGCGATCGCCGGCCCGCTGTCGGATCCACGCGCGTACGGCGGCGACCCGGCGGACGCGTTTCACCTCGTGCTGCCGAGCATCCCCGGCTTTGGCTTCTCCGGTCCGACCCGCGAGAAAGGCTGGGAATTCAAGCGTGTCGCCAACGCTTTCGCCGAGCTGATGGCGCGGCTCGGCTATCGCCGCTATGGCACGCAAGGCGGCGACTGGGGTGCTGCGATCTCACGCGAAATCGGCCGTACGCATGGCGACCAGGTCATCGGCGTGCACCTCAACCTCCTCCCCCAGTCCGCGGCCGAAGGCGAACCGGACGAGGCATCGCTGAGCAATGAGCAGTGGCAGCGCGCGAAGCGGTCGTGGACGCGGTTGTTGGCTTGGAAGAAGGAAAAACAGGGTTATGCCGACCTGCAGTCCACGCGCCCGCAGACGCTCTCGTACGCTCTCACCGACTCGCCGGTCGGCCAGCTGGCGTGGATCGCGGAGAAGTTCCACGAGTGGACCGATCCGCGCAGCACGATCGACCGCGATCACCTGCTGACAAATGTCATGATCTACTGGCTCACCGCGACCGCCGGCTCGTCGGCACGCATCTACTACGAGCGCGCGCACGCCGAATACTGGGGACAGCCACCGGAGCCGTCCGAGGCGAAGACCGCGCTCGCGGATTTCGCGTACGACAACTTCGTGCCGCTGCGGCACATCGCCGACCGGACGAACAACATCGTACGCTGGACCAGCTTCGACCGCGGCGGCCACTTCGCCGCACTGGAACAACCGGACCTGTTGGTCGCCGACATCCGCGCGTTTTTCAGGTCGATCGCGGGAAAACACTGAACCGAGCGGCACGCAGCAACGGACCCGGCCGGTCGAGCGAGCTCGGATGCTCCACCATGCTCAACACCTTGCCGCGCCGCGCACTCGTCCGCGAATCCGTACGCGCGGCGCGGAAAAGCAGGTCGTGCGACCATTTCATCAGCCGGTACGCGCGCGGATACGGACCGGTGACGTGCGGCAACTCCAGGTCGGCGAAGGTCGACACGCGCCAGGCGGCGTCGACGACCACGCGTACGCGGTCGAAATACGACCACGCCGGCTCCTCGAGTGCCGGACCGTCGCGAAGATACGCGGACAGGCAGGAGGCGTGCAGCGTCGCCGAGCTCATGCCTTGGCCATAGATCGGGTTGACGGACGCCACGGCGTCGCCAGCGACCACCAGACCAGCCGGAAACCGTGCCAGCCGGTGAAAATCCCGCCGCCGGCTGTCGGCCTGGTGATAGGTCCGGACCGGTCCGATCAGCTCGCCGCGCTCGGCGATGTCGGCGAACATCGGCGGAAAGTCGCGCCGGCACCGCAGGCGATAGTCGTCGAGGTCGCGGCTCGGCCGGTCGTCGGCATAGCCGGAGATCAGCATCAGCCAGCGATCCCGCTCGACCGGCATGATGCTGCCGATCCGCGGCACCCGGCCGTGGCCCGGCGTGTCCTGCGAGGTCGCGGCCCAGGTGTCGCCGACCGCCGCGTCCCGGCGGAAAAGCGCGGTCGCGTAGTTGACTTTCACCGCCATCCGGCGCATGGGCGCCGCCGGCCAGCCGGCCGCGGCGAGCCAGTCGGTCAGCCGGCTCGACCTGCCGGTCGCGTCGACGACCAGGTCGCCGCGCTCGACCACGCCGCTGTCGAGTGCGGCGCCGACGACCTTGTCTGCCTGGAAAACAACGCCGGTCGCGCTGCCGTACGCGATGCGGACGTTACCGAGCGCCAACGTACGCCGGCGCACCTGCGCCTCCAGAAACGGCCGGGTGGCAACCAAACCGCGCGCTCCGGACCGCCGCGGCATCGCCGGCAGCCGTACGCCATTGGTGAACCGCTGGATGGTGTCGCCTGGCGTCTCGGTGGCGCCGGCGGCCAGCACTTCGTCATGGAAACCAGGAAACCATCGCTCGAACTGCCGCTGGCCGCCGGCGAGCAACGCATGCACTTGGCCGCCCTGCGGCACGCCGGGCCGCGGCTGTCCGCCGACCTCGGACGCGTCGCGCCCCACGACGACGACCTCCTCGGCGTGTTCGCTGAGGACTCGCGCCGCCATCAGGCCGGCCATGCTGCCGCCGAGCACGACGGCACGCCGCATGATCCTTCGTGACGGCGGCTGGTGGTCGACCGTACTGAGGTCGGCGAACAGGCGTGCGGCTGTGGGTCGCATTCCACCATCGTCACCGACGTTGGTCTCGATCCGGCAACATCGCCGAAAAGGCCGGAGCGTGGATCACGCCGAACAGGCCGAGGCGCAGGGCCCGCAGAAGTGTTGCCGGGTCGGCGAGCGAACTGGGATGGGCCATCATCGTCGTGACCCGGCTCAGCTTTTCGTTGATCCTGGCGTCGGTCATGGACGCCTTGAACATCAGGCCGGTGAACCATTTCGTCAGCCGATAGCCGCGCGGATAGGGCCCGTCGACGTGCGGCAGCTCGATGTCGGCGAACGTCGACACCTGCCAAGCCGCGTCCACGACGACCCGCACCTGCTCGAAGTACGAGCGCGCCGGCTGGTCGAGCGACGGGTTCGACCGCAGATACGCCGAAAGACAGGACGAGTGCAAAGTCGCGGACGTCATCCCCTGACCGTACACCGGATTGAAGGATGCCACCGCGTCGCCGGCGGCGACGATGCCGGCCGGAAACCGGTCCAGCGCGTCGAAGTCGCGACGCCGGCTGTCCGCCTGATGGTAGGTGACGACGCCGCCGATCATCTCGCCATGATCGGCGATCTGGCCGAAGACAGCGGGGAAATCGCGCCGGCAGCGCTCGCGAAACTCCTGCTCGTCCCGGCTGGGCCGGTCGTCGCCGTAGCCGGAGATGAGCACCAGCCAGCGGTCGCGTTCGACCGCGAGGATGCCGCCGATGCGTGCCGTACGCCCGTCGCCTGGCGCGGTTTGCGAGGTGACCACTGCGATATCGCTGACCCGGTCGTCCCGTTTGAACACGGCGGTCGCGTAATTGAGCTTGATCGGCATGCGTGTCATCGGTGGCTGCGGCCAGCCGTTGGCCGCCAGCCAGTCGGTCAGCTTGCTCGACCGGCCGGTCGCATCGACGACGAAGTCTGCGGCCTCGGTGACCGGGTCGTTTCCGTTGGCAGGTACGAAAGTCACGCCGGTGACGCGGTCACCGGTGAACACCAGTCCGTCGGCACGGCCGGCCAGCAGCGTGATGTTGTCGGCCGCCAGCGTCTTGCGGCGTACGCGTGACTCAAGAAACGGCCGCGTGCTCACCAAAGCCGGCGCGACCGTGCGCACCGGTGGCGCCACCCGCAGCTCGCCGTTGACGAACAACTGCGTACGCTCCGGCGACGGCTCGACCGCGCCACTGGCCACGGCTTCCTCATAGAAACCAGGAAACCAGCGGTTGAGCTGCGTCTGACCGGCCGGCAGCAGCGCATGCACCTGCGTCCCCTGTGGCACCCCCGGACGCGGTGCCTCGCCGTTGTCGGAATCGTCCCGCTCGATGATGACGACTTCCTCGGCATGCTCACTGAGCACCCGCGCCGCCATCAGTCCGGCCATGCTCGCGCCGAGGACGATCGCGCGGCGCATCAGGATCCGGCTGTCGTCTGGCGGCCGCGGCGTGCAGATCTCGGCGAATCGCTGCGCAGGCGAAGGTGGCATCCGCGGACTCCAGGAGCGAGAGAAAGAGTAACGACTCTTAACTCTACCGCGTACGCGCTCCGAGGTCGGCCATCACGCCAAAATGGTCGCTGGCCCACACGCCGTCGACCGGCTGGTCGAAAATCCGTTCACAGGCGTCGATCCGCAGCGTCGAGCCGCCGTGCAGTCCACAGCGCACCAGCACGTAGTCGATCCGGCCAAACGGCCAGTCGCCGTCCGACATCAGCGGATTGTCCGGGGTGTAGGTGATGCCGGCCTCGCCGGGATGCCGCGCCTCCCAGGCGTCGCGATAGCAGACGCTCAGACCGTCGAGCGACTGCCGGCCGGTCCAGAACCGGATCGAGCTAGCCTGCGGATCGGCGTCGAGGTCACCGGCGACGATCACGTCGCGATCGCCGGCGATCGACTCCAGGTGGTCGGCGACCATCCGGGTTTGCAGTTCGCGCTCGTACGCATAGGAAAGCTGCCAGTTGGGGAAATGGTTGGCGAAGAACAGCGGACCGGTCGGCGCCGAGACCTCCACGACCAGCGCACCGCACTCGAAGCCGGCCGTACGCGGCGTGACGTGCAGATCGAGCTCGTCGCTGCCGCGGACCGGCCAACGGCTGGCCACCGCGATGCCGGTGCCATTGGGGTTGCGCGCTTTTTGTTGGACCAGGTGGAAATCCGAGCCGAGCAGGTCGGCGGCCTGGTCGTACGCCTCGGCCAGGATCACCTCCTGGAAGGCCACCAGATCCGGCCGCAGCCGCCGCAGGCCTTCCGTCAGCACGGCACGCCGTCGCGGCCAATCGCCACACATTCCCCACAGGTTGAGCGTCACAACACGCATGGCCGTACATATACCCCGCGCGCCGACCGTTGACGCGTGCGCGACGAGATGATCGAATGACCGCCAGCGTCGCAGTGCACCCGGCCAGGAGACCGCCGCGGGCATGGAGGCGTGGAACGTCAGGACATTCTTCATGGAGGCACCACGCGAACGCGTGATCGCGTTCGGCGTCGAGCTCATCCGCGTCCACCAATGGCTTCGCGACGAGCTGGCGCGGCTGCGCGACAACATCGGCACCGGCACACCAATCACCCTGCAGGCGCATTGCGCCGCTTTCTGCACGGCGTTGACCCGCCACCACACCAGCGAGGACGACGACGTGTTTCCGCTGCTCGCCGACCGTTTTCCGGAGCTGTCGCCGATCATCGACAAGCTCCGCGAGGACCATTGGCTGGTCGCGGACGTCCTGCGACGACTGGAGAACCTCCCGTCCGAAAGCGACATCGACGGCCTGGCCGCGATCTTGGAGTCGCATTTCCGCTTCGAGGAACGACAGATCGTAGGACTGCTCGACGGCTTGGAGGTCGACGAGTGGCACCGCGAGACGCCTGCCTTCTTTACGGACGGCGGTTGACACTGCCCAGATGACATGCTTACTTGGATATCGTCATTATCTGAGTGGCGGTCGGAGGCGGCATGCGGCGCGGCCTGGTGCTGGGATGCGGTGGCACGGTCGGCAGCGCCTGGCAGGTTGGGGCGCTCGCCGCGATCGAGGCGGCCTGGCAGTGGGACCCGCGTACGGCCGCGGTGATCGTCGGTACCTCTGGTGGCGCCAGCCTTGGCGCGATGCTCGGCGCCGGCGTCGGTGTCGAGGAAATGGTGGCCGGCCAGAGCGGCGAGGCCGACGCGCGCGCGTCCGTACGACATTTCTTCACGAAGCCTCCAGCGCCATTGCCGGCGCTGCCGATCGGCCTGCCGCTTGGCCGCCTCGCGATGCAAGGATTGCGCCGGCGGCGGCGGTTGATGGCGCTCGCCGGCCTGGCGCCGCCAGGTCGTACGCGTCCGGATTTTCTCGACAGGTTGACAAAAGACCTGTCGGTCACGCATCCGGCGGTGTGGCAGGTCGCGGTCGAGGTACGCAGCGGAGAGCGGGTGGCATTTGGCGCACCGGGTGCGCCGCCGGCATCGCTCTCGGCGGCCGTACGCGCGTCGTGGGCCGTCCCTGGATGGTATCCGCCGGTGACGATCGGCGGCCGGTGCTATCTGGACGGCGGCGTGTCATCGACGGCGTCGGCTGACCTCGTACGCGATCTCACGCTCGACGAGGTCCTGGTGGTCGCGCCGATGGCGTCGGCGGCGGGCGTACGGATCGGCGGCGTCGGCGGACGGCTCGAATCGGTCATGCGCAAGCCGATGAGCCGGGGTCTGGATCGCGAGATCGCGCTGCTGGAAGCCGCCGGCACACGGGTCGCACGCCTGTGCCCGTCGGCCGCCGAACTGGCCGAGATGGGGCCGAATTTCATGGATCCGCGCCGCCGGTTGCCGGCGATGCGGGCAGCTCTGAGGCATGTGCCGGCACGGCTGAGCGAAGGAGCCAGGCAGTGACGACCAGCGAATACGAGGTGGTGGTCGTCGGCGCCGGAGCGGCCGGCATCGGCGCCGCCGTGCGGCTGCGCGAGCACGGCTTCGAGGACTTCGTCGTGCTGGAGAAGGCCGCGAGCGTCGGCGGCACCTGGCGCGACAACACCTATCCTGGCTGCGCCTGCGATGTGCCGTCGCGACTGTATTCCTACACGTTCGCGCCCAATTCGGAGTGGTCGCGAGTTTTCGCGCGACAGCCGGAAATCCTGGCGTATCTGACCGACACCGCGAGCCGCTTTGGCATCATGGGACGCGTACGTCTTGGCGTGGAGGTGCAGCAGGCGCGTTGGGACGCGTCCGCGGCACGGTGGCGGCTGACGACGACCAGCGGTGACTTCACCGCTCGCGTCCTCATCGCGGCGGCCGGGCCATGGCACACGCCTCATGTTCCTGAGATTCCTGGCATCGACGGCTTCGACGGTCCGGTTTTCCACTCCTCACGGTGGGACCACGACGCCGACCTCACCGGCAAGCGCGTCGCGGTGATCGGAAGCGGCGCGTCGGCCGTACAGTTTGTGCCAGCCATCGCACCAAAAGTCGCCGAGCTGACGCTGTTTCAGCGTACGCCGCAATGGGTCCTGCCAAAGCCCGACCATCACGTGCCGGAGGTCGAGCGGCGACTGCTACGCAATCCGCACGCGCTCGCTTTGTTACGGGGTGGCGAATATCGATCGCTTGAGACCCTCGGATTCGCCTTCCGCCATCCACGGTTACAGCCGGCGTTGCGGGCGATCGGCGTCGCCAACATCAACGCGGCGATCCGTGACCGTACGCTGCGCCGCATGGTGACGCCGGCCTATCCGGTCGGTTGCACGCGACCGCTGATCTCGAACAACTACTACCCCGCGCTCACTCGCCCGAACGTACGCGTGCGCGCGAGCGGACTGGCCGAGGTGCGCGGCAACACCGTCGTCGGCGCGGACGGCAGCACCGCGGCGGTCGACGCGATCGTTTTCGGCACCGGCTTTCGCATCCTGGACATGCCGGTCGCCGAGCGCGTGTACGACGCCGCCGGCGCCAGCCTGTCCGACCACTGGCGCGGCAGTCCGCAGGCGTATCTCGGCACCACCGTCGCCGGATTTCCCAACCTTTTCCTGCTGCTCGGTCCGAGCCTCGGCACAGTGACGTCCGCGTTCGTGATCATCGAGGCGCAGCTGGCGTACGTGATGGCGGCACTGCGCCACCTGCGGACGAGCGGCGCGGTCAGCCTGCAGGTGCGCCAGCAGGTCCAGGACGCGTTCAACGCGCGCGTCCAGGCGGCTCTGCCGAAGACCGCGTACAGCGCTGGCGGATGCCGCAGCTATTACATCGACGCCAACGGACGTAACAGTTTCTCGTGGCCGTGGTCCACGAAACGGCTGACCACGCTGCTCGACCGCTTCGACCCAGACGACTATCTCGTCAACAAGGCGCTCGCCAGCGTCCAGCGCTAGTAACTCGACATTCACGCCATCCGCGACCCTCGCAAGCCGGACATTTAGCGCTCCACACGCCTTCCCGTCCCACATACTGGACCCTCGCGCCACCCATCGAGACACCACCGCAGGTCCGGCGCCCAGCCACCCTCCTGGTCCGATTTGTCCGTTCTCCCTCGTCGGGGGGAACGGACAAACCGGACCCACCCACAGACCAACCGCACACGCGCCACCCAACCCAACCAACAACGAAACCCCGCGCGCCCCTCCCCTTGAGGTCGCCCTCCGCGCAGGCGCACCACCCACCCAACGCAACAATCACGGAAAACGCACCATCAACCCGCCCCACCACTAAACCCGCCCACCACCAAAGCAGCCCAACTACCCCGACGAGCCGCCACTGCGGGCCTGTTCGCCGATCCGCCCTCCGTAACCGCCACCACTCACCGCGCTCCAAGCCATACGCCCGGACGCTCTCCAAGCCATCTACGAGGTGAAGGCGCCGCGCAGGAGGGTCTCCATGTGGTCGAGCGATGCCTTCGGGTCGATCAGGCGGCGGATGGCGAACCCGATCGCGTAGTTGACCGCCGCGTCGGCGATCGCCTCCAGCGGAAGCGTGTCGGCGACAACCTTCGGCACTACACCGCGCAGCATCTCAGCGCCTTGCGCGACGGCCGAGCGTTGCCGTTTCGCCTCCACGCTGACGAAATCCGGATCGCTGCGCGCGTCCAGCGCCAGCTCGATCTCCAGCCGCGGCCAGCCGGAGTCGGCCGCCGACTCACCCCATTTTCGCACCGCCGCAAGGGTTTCGTCGACCGGCCGGCGGCGCTCCACGATCCCCCGCAGTGCGGCCAGTTGCTCGGTCTGGATCTCGCGTACGACCAACAGCGCCAGCTCGGCTTTGCCGTTGAAGTTGGAGTAGACGACACCGGTGGAAAACCCGGCGGCGTCGGCGATCGCGGCCAGCGAGGTGGCCAGATAGCCGTCGCGCAGGAACAGCTCGCGAGCGGCGGCCAGCACCAGCTCGCGGTTGCGCGTCTGGCTTTCCGTACGGGTCATGCGCGGCATGGACATCACCGTATCGTTGACGGTATCTGGATAACATGCTTATCTGAATAACAACGATATCGCGCCGGTCGAACAGGAGCCAGGGATGGCAACGGTCAAGGACCTGCTGGCACGCCCGCTGATCAGAGGCATCACCACCTCACCGGTGAGCGGCTGGCTGGTCAACCCGCACGCGTCGGTCAGCGAGCGGCGGCTGCGCCAGGCCGTCGCCGGCCGGATCGTGGTGATCACCGGCGCCTCGTACGGTCTCGGTGAGGCGACGGCGCGGCGGCTCGGAGCTGCCGGTGCGGTCGTGCTGATGCTGGCGCGTACGGCCGAGGCGTTGGAGCAGACCGCCGCGCTGATCCGCGATGCCGGCGGCACGGCGTACGCGTATCCGACCGATCTCACCGACACCGAGCAGGTGGCCGAGACCGCCAAGAAAATCCTGGACGAGCACGGACACGTCGATGTGATCGTGCACAACGCCGGCAAGTCGATCCGGCGGTCGGTTCGGCGATCGTACGACCGGTTCCACGACTACACGCGCACCATCGACGTGAACTACCTCGGTCCGGTGAAGCTGACGCTCGAGCTGCTGCCGTCGATGCGAGCGCGTGGCCGCGGCCACCTGGTCAACGTCTCCACGATCGGCGTACGCATTCCGCCGGGGCCGCGCTGGTCGGCCTACCAGGCCTCGAAAAGTGCCTTTGACGTCTTTTTCCGCAGCATGGCGACCGAAGCCGCGGCCGACGGCATCACCACCTCGACGATCTACATGGCGCTGATGTTCACCAGGATGAGCGCGCCGACCGGCATTTTCGACAACCTGCCGGGCCTGACCGCCGACCAGGCCGCCGGGCTGGTGTGCAAGGCGATCGTCGACCGGCCGGCCAAGATCAGTCCGTGGTGGGCCGAGGCCGCGCACACGGCTTTCGCGCCGGCACAGGAAATCTGGGGTGGCGTGGTGGCTCGGCTCTATCGGCAGGGTCGCCGATGAGCGCGCGGTTGCTGCTCCAGGCGGTGCGGGTGCTGGCCGCGTCCGGCGTCCTCGATCCGCCGTGGCACCTGCCAGCGTTGGTACGCGCCCGCCGTGAGACCGGCATGTCGCCGGCCAGCCTGGTCGCGATCGCGGCGGCGCAGCGGCCGGACAACCTGGCGGTGATCGACGAACGCGGCACGATGACATACAGCCAGCTCGACGACCAGGCCGCGCGCGTCGCGAGCGGCCTGCGTACGCGCGTCGGCGACGTCCACAGCGTGGCCGTGCTTTGCCGTAACCACCGCGGATTTCTGCTCGCCACGGCTGCCGCCGGCCGGCTAGGTGCGGACGTGGTCTTCCTCAACACCGAATTCTCCGCACCGCAACTGGCCGGAGTCTTGCAGCGGATGCGGCCAAGCGTGGTGGTCGCCGACAAGGAGTTCCCGCTCGACGCACCGGCTGTCGACGTGCACGAGCTCACCGACTTTCCGCGCCACCGAACGGATCAGCCGGTCCGAGCCGGCAAGGTCACCATCCTCACCTCCGGCACCACCGGCGCTCCGAAAGGCGCACCGCGCGCGGCGAATCCGTTCGTGATGCTGCCGCCGACGGTCGCGACGCTGCGGCGGTCGCGGCTGCGCGCCGCCGAGCCGGTCATGATCGGCGTGCCACTCTTCCACGGCTTTGGTTTCGCGACCTGGTGCCTGGCCGCGCTGTTGCGCGCGCCGGTCGTGCTGCACCGGCGGTTTGATCCGGAGACGGCGCTGGCCTCGATGGCCGCTCACCGCGTCGCGGCCTTCGCTGGTGTGCCGGTGATGCTGCAGCGACTCCTCGCAGCGCCGCACGACGCGTACGACCTCACCGCTCTGCACACCGTCATCTCCGGCGGCGCGCCGCTGCGCCCCGAGTTGGCCGCGCGGTTCCAGGACGTGTTTGGTGACGTGCTGCTCAACGGATACGGCTCAAGCGAGGTCGGCATCGCCGCGATCGCCAGCGCCGCCGATCTGCGTGCCGCGCCTGGCACGGTCGGCCGTCCGTGCGAAGGCACGCCGATCCGCGTACTCGACAAGGCCGGCCAGGTCGTACGCACCGGCGAGCAGGGCGTCATCCATGTCGGCGGACCTGGCCTCGTGAGCGGCAAGGAGATGAGCACCGGCGACATCGGACATTTCGACGCCGACGGCCGCTTGTACGTCGACGGCCGCGCCGACGACATGATCGTTTCCGGCGGTGAGAACGTCTATCCCGGCGAGGTCGAGGACGCGCTCGCCCGGCATCCGGCGATCGCCGACGCCGCCGTCATCGGGGTCGACGACGCCGAGTACGGCCAGCGTCTGGTCGCCTATCTGGTCGCGCGTGACGCGCCACCGACCGCGGAAGACCTTGCCACGTATGTGAAATCGACGCTGGCGCGCTACAAGGTGCCACGCGAGTTCGTCTTTCTCGACCAGCTGCCGCGAAACGCAACCGGCAAAGTCCTGCGCCGGCAGCTCGAGCAAAAAGGCTCAGCCTCGCACCATCGCGAGGCTGAGCCTTTGTCCCCCTGACCTGGGGTCTGTTTCGACCCTAACGCGGCGCCGTGTGGTGGCGGCCGGTGTCGACAGGTGGTTCGGCGGGCACCGCGGGCGCCTTCATTTGCGCTGCCAGCTCGTCGCGTTCGCGGCTCGCCTCGGCGGCATCACGGCGCGCGCTGCGCAGGTCCTTGCGGTCAAGGTGGCGGCGGTGCGCTCCGACACCCATGATCCACAGACCGAGGAAGAACACCGCGGTGACCACGACACCGGCGAAGAACAGCTCGGCGCCGTTCACGGTGGCCACGTGGTGTCCGAATGCCATGATGTCGTGCTCCGGCATCAACGTGCCGTTGAACACCAGGCCGAGGACGACGACGGCAACCGACAGCAGGATCAGCAGCAGACCGACGATCATCGCCAGCTTCACCTCCTACAGACGGCCCTGTTCAGGACCGCTGTCTTCCGGTTACCCGGCAGCGCGGCGGCGAAACCGTTGACCATGGGAGAATCCCGTATTTCCGGCGAGAAAAATACGGGATTCTCCCATGGACAACGAAAACTATGCGGTCGCCGCCTCCGCCTCCAACCGGAGGATCTCCGTCTCGACCTGGCGCGGCAGCGGCCGCCGGTTGGCGACCGCCCACGGCAGCCGCACCAGTGCCGAGCCGAAGGCGACCAGGGCGTCGGTCGACACGACGGCGGAGCGGCCGAGCCGCAGCAGGTCGGCGAACGCGCGGCCGAGCGGCCGGCGCATCCAGCTGATCAGCAGTTGGTTGCGCAGCTCCAGCCGGCGGCGTACGGCGCCGGGCGTACGCCGCACCGGCGCGCGCCGCACCGCCAGGCTGTCCACATAGGACAACGAATAGCCGGCGGCGGCGAGGTCGTACGACAGCAGCATTTCCTCGGCGGCGAGGAACAACACCGGCGAGAAACCGCCGACAGCCAGGAATGCGTCACGGCGTACGACCGTCGTGCAGGCCAGGAAATCGGTGATCGGCACGCACGGCGTGCTGCCGCGCGGCGAGGCTGGCGCGCCGGCCTCGCGGCTGGCGATCAGGCCAAGCTCGGGATGACCGTCCAGGACGCGTGCCGCGCGGGCCAGCGCGCCGGGTTCCCACCACGAGTCGTCGTCGCTGAACGCCACATACGGCGTGGTCGCGAACTCGACACCGATGTTGCGCGCGGCCGAGCCGCGGTTTTTCGGCAGCGCGACCAGCCGTACGGACGGATACGTCTCGGCGACCGCCGCGACCGTGCCGTCCCGCGAGCCGTTGTCGATGACGATCACCGCGACCCGTCCGACCAGCCGCGACAGCGTACGCAGCAGCTCGGCGCGACGGTTGCGCGTGGCGATCACGACGGTCAGGTCGGTCGTCTCGACCGGCGTGGAGGCAATCTTCACGGCATTGCTGATACCCGCCAGGCGAAACGCCAAACGTCCGAGTCAGCACTACTTTGGGTGAGCTGGCTCTCGCATCAGCGCAGCCGTGCCGGCCGTCGCCACCAGCAGCGCCGCAGCCAGCCAAAACGCGATCCGTACGGCGTGCAAGGCTCCGGCGTGCGCGTTGGCGACGTAGGCGCTGCCGAGGATCGCGACGCCGATGGTCGCGCCGAGTTGCTGGACGGCGTTGAGCAGCCCGGCCGCGGAGCCGACCTCCTGCGGACCGACCGCGTGCAGCGCGGAGGTGAAGAACGCCGGTGTGAACAAGCCTACGCCGACACCGACCATCGCGAGCGCGAACAACAAAGGCGTCGGATAGGCGGTCGGACTGGCGGTCGCGTACGCGCCGATGGCGCCGAGGATGCCGAGCAACAGCACGGAAAGGCCGGCGAACATCACGCGTTTCCCAAACCTTGGGACCAAATACGCTCCGGCGATCCAGGAGGCGATCCCCATCGCCACCGACCACGGCAGCAGGCTGAGTCCGGCGGTCAGCACGTCGGCGCGTAGTCCGAGCTCCAGCTCCACCACGACCACCAGCGACAACCCTGTGGTGACAACGAAAAACATTCCCAGGGTGGTCATTGCCGCCGGGAACACACGGCGCGCGAACAGGCTCACCTCCACCAGTGCGTCACGTTTTCCGCGCTGGTGAAAGGCAAATCCGACGAGTACGGCGAGGCCGGCGACGACCGATGTCCAGCCGAGCGCCGACATTTCGGTGCCCACCAGCGGATAGACGATCAGCACCGTGCCGATCATGGCCAGCGCCGTGCCGACCAGGTCGAGCCGCGGCGGTTTCGGCGCGCGATCCTCGACCAGCACCGGCGCGATCGCCAGCACTGCCAACGAAAGTGGCACGTTGACCAGGAACACCGACCGCCACGACGAGCCGAAGAGATCCGCGTGTGTCAGCACACCACCGAGCACCGGACCGCAGACCGCGGCCAACCCCATCACCGGGCCGATCGTGCCGAGCGCACGCGACATCTCCGGCCCCTGGAACATCGCCTTGATCAGGCCGATCGTCTGCGGGATGATCATCGCCGCCGCGGCGCCCTGCAGCACGCGAAACGCGATCAGCAGACCGACCGACGGCGCCAGCGCGCACGCCACCGACGCGAGCGCGAACGCGCCGACGCCGATCCGGAAGACGCGCCGCCGGCCGACCAGGTCCCCCAACCGGCCGCCGGTGATCAGCAGCACCGCGAACGGCAGCGTGTACGCCGTACCGAACCACTGGATGTCCGACACCGCGCCGCCCAGCTCAGCGTGGATCGTCGGCCCGGCGACCTGCACGATCGTCGAGTCGAGCAGGTTCATCGCCTCGGCGGTCAGCAGCGCGCCCAGCGCCAGCCACCGCCACCGGTACGCCGTCCGCGCCGGCGACATCAACACCGTCATCGTTCCTCCTCGTCCGACCACACGCTGCGGTCGGACGACCCGGAACGCCAGCCGTCGCGCGTACGCCGCCGGTTTTCGCCATCCAGGCAACGCCGGACGGCGATTTCCGCCATGGCGACGGATCCGCCGGACTACCTCAGCGCCGCGATGGCCTGGCCACCGACTCCCGCTGGATCACCTGCGTCGGCAGCACCACACTTTTCGCCGGGCCAGACGGATTCGCGATCCGGTCGAGGAGCAGCCGCGCCGACTCCAGACCCAGGTCATAAAGTGGAATGCGTACGGTCGTCAGCGACGGCCGTTGCTTGTCGACAAACGGCATCTCGTTGAAGCCGGTCACCGAGATGTCCTCCGGACAGCGCAGGCCGCGCTGGTTCATCACGTCATAGCAGCCGAGCGCGATCAGGTCGTTGCTCGCCACGATCGCGGTCAGGTCAGGTGTCGCGTCGAGCAGCCGCGCGGTGGCCAGCCGGCCGGACTCCTCGGTGAAGAAGTCGCAGAACTCCACCGGGCCGGTCAGGTCGTACGAGGCCATCGCGTCCTGGAACGCGCGATAGCGGTCCCAGCCGGTCGACACGTCACGCGGCCCGGCCAGGTGGCCGATCCGCCGGTGTCCGAGCTCGTGCAGCAGCCGAACGAGCGCGTACACCCCGGCCGGTCCGTCGGCGGTCACTGACGGCGTGTCGCCGACGTCCGTGCGCCGGTTGACCAACACGACCGGCACCGTGCCGTCCAGCGGGATGCCGCCGCGGTGACTGGTGGCCAGGATGAAGCCGTCGGTCTGCCGGCCGCGCATCGTCGCCACCAGCTCACGCTCGCGGTCGGCATCGTCGTCGGTGTTGCCGAGCAGCGCCATGTAGCCGGCCTCGGCCAGGCCGTCCTCGATCCCCCGCACGATCGGCGGAAACATCGGGTTGCGCAGGTCCGGGATGATCACGCCGGCCACCGACGACGTGCGCGTACGCAGGCTGCGCGCGGCCGAGTTCGGCGCGTAGCCGAGCGTCCGCGCGGCCTCGACGACCCGTTGCACGGTCCGCGGACTCACCTTGTCGCGCGTACGCGGATTAAGCGCACGGCTCGCGGTGGCCGCGTGTACCTTCGCCAGGCTGGCGACGTCGCGGATCGTCGGGGCTCTGTCCATCGGCGGTCCTCACGGGTGGCGCAATCGATTGCGGCCCAATCTGCCGCCGCCGGCCCATGACGTCAAGCCCGCCAGCAGGCAGTTCTCAGTCAGGCCGACGGGAGAACCGCCGCGGAAGAACGTACCAGAGCAGCCCGAACCACCCGGCGGCTACCAACCCCGCGGCAATCCCGACAACCCTCCCCAGCACGACATCCATGATCAGCAGGATGCCGCAGCTGATCGCCGCCAGCATGACCGCGAGACCGGCGCCGGCCAGCCGGTTGGAGGCCGTCACGACCGCCGCCTTGCGGCCTTTGCCGAATAGCGCGCGGTGATACGGCACCGGCGCGATCAGCAGCGCGGTGGCCACAGCGCACAGCAGCAGTGTCACGACGTATGTGCCGCGCTGGAACGCGTCGAGTGCGCTGAACCGCGCCTGGAACGGAATCGTCAGCAGGAACGCGAAAAGAATCTGGATGCCGGTCTGCGCGACCCGCAGCTCCTGCAGCAGCTCGACGAAGTTGCGGTCGGCGCGCTGCGCCGGCGTCTCGTTGCGTCCATAGCCGTTCTCCGGCGTCGGACGCGTCTCAGTCACCACGTCAAGCTAACCGCGGACCAGCCAGTGCGCCATAGTCGCGGTTTACCCGGTTCGGCGGCGGGTACGTACCGGCACGTGAGGTTTTCGACGGATCGGCTGCGTACGACGCACACCGGCAGCCTGCCGCGGCCCGCGTCGCTGGTGGCGGATCTGGACGCGGCCGACCACGGCCGGCCAGCCGCCGACCTCGATGAACGCATCCGTGCCGCGGTCGGCGAGGTCGTACGCAGGCAAGTCGAGGCCGGCATCGACATCGTCGGCGACGGCGAGGCCAGCAAGATCAGCTACTCCACGTACGTGAAGGAGCGGCTCGACGGCTTCTCCGGCACCGCCGAGCCGGGTCCGCCAGCGCCGGACTTCGAGGACTTCCCGGACTACATGCGGTCCCGTACGACCGGCGGCATGCCGGCGCGACCGGTGTGCACGGGCCGCATCCGCTATCGCGGCCAGCAGGCCGTACGCGCCGACATCGCCAACCTCCGCGACGCGCTCGCCGAGACGCCGGCCGACGGCGCGTTCATGACCGCCGCGTCACCGGGTGTCGTCGCGCATTTCCTGCCCAACCGCTATTACGAGACCGACGAGGCTTATCTGTGGGCTCTGGCCGACGCGATGAAGGTGGAGTACGACGAGATCCACGCGGCTGGCCTGGACCTGCAGCTCGACTGTCCCGACCTGACCGCCTGGCACCGGTTTCGCGACGACCTGCCGGCCTTCCACCGGCGGCTGGCGACCCGGCTGGAGGTCATCGGCTATGCCACCCGGGACATTCCGCCGGACCGGCTGCGGCTGCACCTGTGCTGGGGCAACTACGAGGCGCCACACACGCGCGACATCCCGCTCGCCGAGATCCTGCGACCGGTGCTCGACGCGCGACCGGCGGCGATTTCCTTCGAGGCGGCCAATCCGCGGCACGCGCACGAGTGGACGGTCTTCGAGGATGTCGAACTGCCGGAGGACAAGATGATCCTGCCTGGCGTCCTGGACTCGACCACCAACTACGTCGAGCATCCGGAGCTGGTCGCGCAACGGCTCGAGCGGTACGCGGCGCTCGTCGGCCGGGAGCGGGTCGCCGGCAGCAGCGACTGCGGCTTCGCGACGACCGCCACGTCCGCGCGCGTACATCCGACCGTCGTGTGGGCCAAGCTCGCGGCACTGGCCGAGGGCGCGCGGCTCGCGTCACAGCGTCTCTGGAAGGGATAGCCACCGTGGACGGACCGATCAGGACACCGCTGGCACGTGGTTTCGTCGCGTCCATCAGAAAACTCGAACAGGACCGGGACCTCAGCGCGATGCACGGCCTGTTTTCCGACGATGCCGCGCTGACCCGGCTCGGCCGCACCGACAAGGACCTCGACGCGTTCTGGTCGGCGTATCTGGCCGACTGCCCGGACGCCAACACCACCTTCGTCGACGCGGTCGAAGACGAGCACGGCGCCGCGCTGGAGTTTCACAGCGAGGCCGCCGGCCGCACGTACACCGGCGTCAGCCTGCTCGGCTTCGCCGGCGACCGGATCGTCAGCCTGCGCACCTATTACGACACTCCGCCTGGTCAGGAGGATGACCGATGACCTGCGAACACACCAACCACCACATCGCCGAGGTGGTGACCGAGGACCACCGCGGCATCCGCGAGCTGATCACCGCGCTGGAGGTGGCCGACTGCGAGCCGACCCGCCGCCGGCGGCTGATGGACGACCTGATCGGCGAGCTGTCCCGTCATCTCGCCGCCGAGGAGCAGGTGCTCTATCCGGCGGTCCAGCGCAAGCTGTCCGCGGAGGAGGCAGAGACCGGCATGGCCGAGCACACCGGCATCACGTACGTCCTCAAGTGCCTGGAGCGGATGCCGGCCATGGAGCCGCGTTTCGACGTGCTGCTGACCGAGCTGAGCGGCCGCGTACGCGCCAACTTCCGCGTCGAGGAGGACATGCTGGCGACGCTGACCGACGCCTGCACGCACGAAGAGATCGCCGACCTCGGCCGCCGCTTCCGCACGGCCCGCCAGACCGGTCCGACGCGCCCACATCCGGCCGCGCCACACACGCCGCCGGCCAACTGGGTCGTCGACCCGGCGCTGGCCGCCGTCGATCACCTGCGCGACGCCGTACGTATCAGGGAGGTCTGACATGCGTTTCCTGGCCAGGGCACGGCACATGCCGGCACGGATCGCGACCGGTGCGTTCATCCTCAACTCCGGCATCAGCAAGCTGAACGCCGACGAGGAGACGGCCAAGCAATATCACGGCATGGCCACCGGCACCTACCCGTTCCTGTCGCAGCTGGAGCCGCGGCAGTTCACCAAGCTGCTGGCCAACAGCGAGATCGCACTCGGTGCCGCGCTGCTCCTGCCGTTCGTACCGACGGCGCTGGCCGCCGCCGGACTGACCGCGTTTTCCGGCGGGCTGCTGGGGCTCTACCTGCGTACGCCGGGCATGCGTGAGGCCGGCAGCCTGCGGCCGACCGCCGACGGCATGCCGATCGCCAAGGACGTGTGGATGCTCGGCATCGGCATCGGTTTTCTGGTCGACGCACTCACCGACGACCAGGACGGCTAGTAGAGTGTCGGTTCCTGGCCGCCAAGGCCAGACTTACGTTACATGGTTCAACAGTCGAGCGCCCCCTAGGCCGGCGCCAGCCACACTGATGTCCGGTTGTTGCGCAACCACACCACAGCGGCCGCGATCATCACTCCTCGAAGAGCAGCCTTTCCATCCGCGCCAACAGATCCTCCGCCTCCACCGGCTTGGTCACGTAGTCGCTGGCGCCGGAGGCGAGGCTCTTGGCCTGGTCGCCGGCCATCGCCTTGGCGGTCACCGCGATGATCGGCAGCTCGGCGTATTTGGGGATCTCGCGGATCGCGGTGGTCGCCGCGTTGCCGTCCATCTCCGGCATCATCACGTCCATCAGGACGAGGTCGATGTCGCCGTTGGCCAGCACCGCCTCGACGCCTTTTCGGCCGTCCGGCGCGTGCAGCACGCGCATGCCGTGCAGCTCCAGGATGCCGGTGATGGCGAAGACGTTCCGGGTGTCGTCGTCGACGACGAGCACCGTACGGCCGCGCAACCGGTCATGTCCTGCGGCTGGCACGACCTCGGTGTCGACCGTCGTGGACATCGTCGTGGACTCAGCCGCGTCGGTGACCAGGCCGGCGATGCGCTGGCGGAGCTGGTCGAGCGAGCCGAAGACCTCCACCGACTCCGGCCGGTCGTCCAGCACCTCCTCCGCGCCACCTCCGGCATAGCCGAACAGCGTCAGGCCGTCCAGATCCGGTCCCAACTTGTCCAGGAAGTCCAGCGCGGTCGCGGCCGGCGGGTCGAGGTTGAGGACGACACACGAGTACGAGCCGGAGCGCAGCGCCTCGATGGCCGCCTGACTCTCGTTGAGCGTCGTGACCGTCGCGTCGGCGTCGCGGCGCGCGTTGGTCACCGCACTGTGCGCCAGCACCGACAGCAGCCGGTTGTCGTCCTCCTCCAGCACCAGCACCATCGGCCGGCGTAGCGCGTCCTGCACGTCCAGGATCGAGCCGAGATACTCCACCCCGGTCACGCCGGCCGGCTGAGCCCAGCCGACCTCCACCGGCAGGTACAGGCTGAACGTGCTTCCCTTCCCCAGCTCGCTTTCCGCGCGGATCTCGCCGCCGAGCAGGCCGGCGATCTGCCGGCTGATGTTGAGCCCCAGGCCGGTGCCGCCATAGCGGCGGCTGGTCGTGCCGTCGGCCTGCTGGAAGGCGTCGAAGATCGACACCAGGTTCTCCTCGGCGATGCCGACACCGGTGTCGATCACCGAGAACACCACGTGCGGGCGCTCGGCCGCGGCCGGCAGCTCGGCCGCATCGGCGCGGCGTACGCGCAGCTCGACGCGGCCGCTCTCGGTGAACTTCACCGCGTTGGACAGCAGGTTGCGCAGCACCTGCCGCAGCCGCTGGTCGTCGGTCACCAGCCGCGCCGGCACACCGGGCTCCGCGGTGATCGCGAACTCCAGGCCCTTCTCCAGGGTGAGCGGCCGGAACGTCGTCTGCACGTATTCCAGCAGGTCCTGCATCGGGAAGGCCTCGGCGTGAACGGCCATCTTGCCGGCCTCCACCTTGGACAGGTCCAGGATGTCGTTGATCAGCTGCAGCAGGTCGGAGCCGGCCGAATGGATCACGGTCGCGTACTCGACCTGCTTCGGCGTGAGGTTGCCGTTGGGGTTCTGCGACAGCAGCCGCGCGAGGATCAGCAGGCTGTTGAGCGGCGTACGCAGCTCGTGCGACATGTTCGCCAGGAACTCCGACTTGTACTTGGAGGCCAGCGCCAGCTGCTGCGCGCGCTCCTCGATCTCGCGCCGCGCGTGCTCGATCTCGATGTTCTTGATCTCGATGTCGTGGTTCTGCCTGGCCATCAGCGCCGCGCGGTCGGCCAGCTCGGCGTTGGAGTGCTGCAGCTCCTCCTGCTGTGCGCGCAACTCGGCTGCGAGCCGCTGCGACTCGTCCAGCAGGTCGTCCGTACGCGACGCGGCGATGATCGTGTTGACCGTGACGCCGATCGTCTCGGTGAGCTGCTGCAGGAAGTCGCGGTGCACCTGGGTGAACGGGTCGAAGGCGGCCAGCTCGACGACACCGAGCGTCCGGCCTTCGAACACGATCGGCAGCACGATCAGCGTCGCCGGCGCCGCCTCCCCCAGGCTGGAGGAGATCTTGAGGTAGTCCGGCGGCGTCTTGTCGACCAGGATCGGCTTGCCGGTCCGCGCCGCCTGGCCGACCAGCGACTGGCCGAGGTCGACCCGCGACAGCCGAGCGGTGTCGTCGTGGCCGTAGCTGCCGATCAGCTCCAGCTGCGTACGCTCCTCGTCGGCGATGGCCAGGAAGAACGTGCCGTACTGCGCGCCGACCAGCGGCACCAGGTCGTCCAGGATCAGGCCGGCGACCGTACGCAGGTCGCGCTGGCCCTGCATGAGGCCGTTGATGTGCGCCAGGTTGGTCTTCAGCCAGTCCTGCTCGACGTTGGCCCTGGTGGTGTCGCGCAGCGACTGCACCATCTGGTTGATGTTGTCCTTGAGCTCGGCCAGCTCGCCCTGCGCCTCGACCGAGATCGTCCTGGTCAGGTCACCGGTCGCGACAGCGCTGGTCACCTCGGCGATCGAGCGCACCTGCCTGGTGAGGCTGTCGGCCAGCTCGTTGACGTTTTCGGTGACGCGCTTCCAGGTGCCCGAGGCGCCTTCCACCTCCGCCTGGCCGCCGAGCCGGCCTTCGCTGCCGACCTCGCGGGCGACTCGGGTGACCTCGGTGGCGAACGCGCTCAGCGTGTCGATCATGGTGTTGACCGTGGTCTTCAGCTCCAGGATCTCGCCGCGCGCGTCGACGTCGATCTTCCTGGTCAGGTCGCCCTGTGCGACCGCGGTGGTCACATCGGCGATGTTTCGCACCTGACGGGTCAGGTTGTCGGCCATCGAGTTGACGTTTTCGGTGAGGTCCTTCCAGGTGCCGGCGACGTTCGGTACGCGCGCCTGGCCGCCGAGCATGCCTTCCGTGCCGACCTCGCGAGCGACTCGCGTCACCTCGTCGGCGAATGCGCCAAGTGTGTCGACCATCGCGTTGATCGTCTGTGCCAGCGCGGCGACCTCGCCCTTCGCGTCCACGACGATCTTCTTGGACAGGTCGCCGCGCTCCACCGACGTGGCCACCTGCGCGATCGACCGCACCTGCGTGGTGAGCCTGGACGCCATGACGTTCACGTTCTCGGTCAGGTCTTTCCAGGCGCCCGAGACGTTCGGTACGCGCGCCTGGCCACCGAGGATGCCGTCCGTACCCACCTCACGCGCGACTCGGCTCACCTCGTCGGCGAAAGCGGAGAGCTGGTCGACCATCGTGTTCATGGTCTCCTTGAGCTCCAGCACCTCGCCGCGCGCGTCGACCCGCATCTTCTGCGACAGGTCGCCTTTCGCGATCGCGTTGGTGACCTGCGCGATCGACCGCACCTGGTCGGTCAGGTTGGCCGCCATGACGTTCACCGAGTCGGTCAGCGCACGCCACGTACCACCGACGCCGGGCACCTGCGCCTGGCCGCCGAGCCGGCCGTCCGTACCGACCTCGCGCGCGACACGCGTGACCTCGTCGGCGAAGGCGGACAGCTGGTCCACCATGGTGTTGATGGCGTTCTTCAGCTCCAGGATCTCACCGCGCGAGTCGACGGTGATCTTCCGCGACAGGTCGCCCTGGACGACCGCGGTGGCCACCTGTGAGATCGACCGCACCTGGTCGGTCAGGTTGAGCGCCATCAGGTTCACCGAGTCGGTCAGCGCACGCCACGTACCACCGACGCCGGGCACCTGCGCCTGGCCGCCGAGCTGGCCTTCCGTACCGACCTCGCGGGAGACACGGGTCACCTCGTCGGCGAAGACCGACAGCTGGTCGACCATCGTGTTCAGGGTGTTCTTCAGCTCAAGGATCTCGCCGCGCGCGTCGACGGTGATCTTCTGCGACAGGTCGCCGCGGGCCACCGCGGTGGCCACCTGCGCGATGTCGCGCACCTGGCCGGTCAGGCTGCCGGCCATCGCGTTCACCGAGTCGGTCAGGTCCTTCCAGGTGCCGGACACGCCAGGTACGTCGGCCTGGCCACCGAGCTGGCCGTCCGTGCCGACCTCGCGCGACACCCGGGTCACCTCGGAGGTGAACAGGTCGAGCTGGTCGACCATGCCGTTGAAGACCGCCGCGATCTCGTCGGTCAGCTCGTCGCCGACCAGCGGCAGCCGGGTACGGAAGTCGCCGTCGCGTACCGCTGTCAGGCCGGCCAGCAACTGCTGCAGGCGCAGGTCGTTGAGCGCGGGCTCCGGCGCGTCCACCGGCAGCCGCCGGGCCGCGGTCTTGGGTCCCGTGTCGATGTCTGTCACGGACATCCTCCTCTGCTCGGCGTGCGGCACCGTTCCCGCACAACCCCTTGCGCCACGCGTTAGGCAGGTGGAACCTACTCGTCATGCGTTCACCGGCTCGTGTCCGGTCTTCTGCCTCAAAAGGCAGACCCGACCTCAAGACTGGCAGAAGTGAGCCGGATGTTCAGTAGATACCGGTCGACTTACGCCGTATGCGGAGTCCCGTGGTGACCGACGAGGACGATCGTGACCTGCGCCGGCTGACCGAGCTGGTCGCCGGCCAGCAGGCCGAGATCGCCAAGCTGCGGACGGCCGCCGGCACCGACAAGGTCCTCCACCTGGCCTGCGGGGTCCTGGTCCAGCAGCTGCACTGCACGCCGGCCGAAGCCAGCCGGCAGTTGCTGGAGCTGGCCAATCGGTCCGGCGTGCCCCCGACCGAGCTGGCCGCCGACCTGGTGGCACAGGCCGCCGGCGTGCCGGTGCTCAGCGACACGCGCACGGTGAGCAGCGACGATGTCCCCGAGCCAGAGCCGGCGGCGCCGCGTACGACCACCTCCGGCCACGATATCGCCGACGCGGTGCTCGACGAGGTCAGCCGCGGCACCGGGGCGGCCGGCGCGATCCTCTGGCGGCTCAGCCCGGACGGCGCGCTGGTCCTGCTCGGCCAGTCCGGCCTGACCAGCGCCGACCTGGCGCGTTTCCGGCACATCCCGGCGCCGATGGACACGCTCGGCCAGCGGGTCGTCCGCCGCCGCGAGGCGATCTGGCTGACCGAGGCCGACGCCGCCGACGTGCCGCTGACCGGCCAGTGGCGCGGCGGCCGGGCGGTCGTGCCGCTGATCGGCCCCACGCTGCTCGGCGTGCTGGAGGTCTGCTGGGCCGAGCCGATCGCCGAGTTTCCGGCCAGCCTGCGACGGCATCTGACCAGCGTCGCCGAGCTCTGCGCGCGTACGCTCGACCTGCGCTCGGGCGCCGACCGGGCCTGGTGGCCGGAGGCGCTGCTGGACGGCGTGGTCGACTCCGGCATGTTCCTGCACGCCGTACACGACGGCGACGAGGTGACCGACTTCCAGATCGACCATGTCACCGAGCTGTTCGCCGACCCGGCCGGCCGACCGGCCAGCCAGCTCACCGGCCAGCGGCTCGCCGCCGTCTACCCCGGCCTGGCCGTACGGCCGCTGTTCGACCAGCTGGTGTCGGTGCTGCGGTCCGGCACCGCCTACCGCGCCGACCATCTGCGTACCGTCGACATCCTGCCCACCGCCGCGCCTGGAGTCGTACGGCTGCGCGTGACGCGGTTCCTCGACGGCCTGGTGATCGCGCTGCAGGCCCACGACAGCACGGTGAAGCTCGGAGAGATGCTCGGCAACGTACAGCGGCTCGGCCGGATCGGCGGCTGGGAATACCAGGTCGCCGACGGCCGGGCCAGCTGGACCGGCCAGACATTCATGATCTTCGGCGTCGACCCGTCCGACGACCCGCCGACCATGGACGACCTGCGGCGGTGGATCCATCCGGACGACTCGCCTTACCTGGACGCCTTCCTCGACCTGCTGCTGGAACAGCGGCAGCCGGCCTCGACCACCATCCGGCTGGTGCGCGAGGACGGCACCGTACGCCAGCTGCGTGCCTCCGCCGAGCCGGTGGTCACCGCGACCGGCGAGCTGGTGTCCGTACGCGGCACGTTCCAGGACGTGTCGTCGCACTACCACACCGAGATCGCGCTTTCGGCGACGCAGGACCAGCTGGCCGACACCGAGGACCAGATGCGCCAGCAGGCACGCATCGCGCTCCAACTGCAGCGTGCGATTCTGCCGCCGGCCGACCATCCGCTGCACCTGGCCGGCCTGGAAGTCGTCATGCGCTATCAGCCGCCGGAGGAGGAACACAAGGTCGGTGGCGACTGGTACGACGCGCTGGAGCTGCCCGGCGACCGAATCCTGATCACCGTCGGCGACGTGTCCGGCCACGGCATCCACGCGGCCACCACGATGGTCGCGATGCGCAACGGCCTGCGTGGCCTGGCCGTCACCGGAGCCGCGCCAGCGCAGCTGCTGTCCTGGCTCAACGCGATGCTGCTGCAGCTCTATGGCGGCACGGCGGCGACCGCTGTCTGCGGTCTCTACGACCCGGGCACGCGTACGATGCGCTGGGCCCGCGCCGGCCACCTGCCGCCGCTGCTCGTACGCGATGGCGAGGCCAGCATGATGCGCCAGCCGGCCGGCATCCTGCTCGGCGTCAAGCCGGACGCCGCGTACGAGGAGGCCACCGTGCGGTTGGAGCCGGGTGACACGCTGGTCATGTACACGGACGGCCTGGTGGAGCGGCGACGGGAGATCCTCGACGACCGGCTGCGGCAGCTGATCGACACCGCCAGCCGGCCGGTGCCGGACGTGGAGAAGTTCGCCGACGAGCTGATGCTCGGCGCGGACGGCAGCGAGGACGACACCTGCGTCCTGGTCATCAAGGCCGGCTAGTGTCCCGACGCGGGACACTAGCCGACGACGCAATCGGATTCCGATTGCGTCTTCTGATGTGGCCTGACCTGCGTCTTCTCCTCACCAGGCAGCATTCGGACACGCCGCGCGGCGCCCCATTGTCACCTTCTCGCCCTTCTGGATCGATACAGCAGGTCAACAAGGTGACATCCGGGCATCTCGTCGAGGTCAGATCGACAGCGTCTTCAGGCTGTCCGCCGACCACCACAGGGTGACGGTGGTGCCGCGTTCGGTCGCGTCGATGTCGGTACGCGTGGCGAGCCGCCGCATCAACAGCAGGCCGCGCCCGCGTACGCCGGGATCGGCCGGCAGCGGCCGCCACCGGCCGAAGTCGGTCACCGTGATGTTCACCGCGGCGCCCGACCCACCGTCCGGCTCGCACACCGCACGCAGCTCCAGCGCACCTCTCACGTTGCGATACGCGTGGTCGACGACGTTGGCCATCGCCTCGTAGCTGGCCAGCACGATCACCTGCGCGGCCTGCGGACTCAGCCCGGCCGACCCGGACCAGGCGGCCAGCTCGTGCCGCAATGCCGGCAGCTCGCCGGCCAGGGCCGGCACCCGGTGGTAGAGATCGGAGACCATCGGCGTTGTACGGACCGGCCTGACGTTGCCGTCAGTCCGCGCCGAGAGCCTCCTCCCGGGTCGGATAGATCGGGATGACGTCGATCAGGCCGGTCAGCTGCATCGGCCGCAGGCTCACCGGGTTGAGCGCCACCACCCGGAAACGCACCTGCGACCCGGCGTACTGATGGCAGCGGACCAGCACCGCGATGCCGTCCGACCCGAGGAAGGTCACCTCGTCGATGTCCAGCACCACCGTGCCCGGACGCTCGTCGAGGGCCTTGATCACCGCGGCCTGCACCGCTGGGGTGGTGGTCATGTCCATGTCGCCGGCGACGCTGAGCACGGTTGCCTCGCCGAACTGCTCCACCCGGATGGCGACCTCGTTGCTAGCTCGCACGGATTCTCCGGAGGTCATATTGACATTTTGCCTCAGTACGCGCGGTCACGAAGCAGCCCCATGCCGGCGCAAAACCAGCAGGGCGATGTCGTCCTGAGCCACCTCGTGACCAACCATGGTCGCCATGATTGTCGCGCAGAGCGCGTCGGCGCGCTCGACGTGCACGGTGCGCACCAGCTGTCCGAGGCCACGGTCGATGTCCTCGCCGCGCCGCTCGACCAGTCCGTCGGTGAACAGGCACAGCACCGCGTCCGACGGCATCGCGAGCTTGGTCGCCCGGCGCCGCCGTCGCGCGTGTACGCCGACCGGCGGATCCACCGGTACGTCAGTCAAGGACACCGCGGGCTCGCCGGCAGCGGCCAGGACCGGCGGCAGGTGGCCGGCGAGCGAGATCCGCACCTCGCTCAGGTCCGGCTCGAACACCGCGTAGAGGACGGTCGCCATCGCGCCGGCCTCGAAGTGGCGCGCCTTCGCGTCCAGCCGCTCGAGCACCTCGGCGGGGTCGTCGTATTCCAGCGCGTACGCGCGCAGAGCGCTGCGCAGCCGGCCCATCACCACCGCCGCCGGCAGGCCGTGACCGGCCACGTCTCCCATCACCGCGCAGAACCGGCCGGACTCCAGGGTGAACACGTCATACCAGTCGCCGCCGACCGCCTCGTCGGCGCCGGGCACATAGCGTGCCGCCAGCTCCAGCCCGACCACCTGCGGCAACCGGCCCGGCATCAGGCTGCGCTGCAGGGCCCGCGCCGCCTTGCTGTCGTCGCGCGCCTGCTCCGTACGAAGCACCAGCGCGATCCGGTCGGCGACCATCTGCAGAAGGTCGGCGTCGTCCTTGCTGAACGCGCGCTCCTTGCGGGTGCCGACGTGCAGCACGCCGAGCATGCTGTTCTCGGCCAGCAGCGGCACGCCGAGCACCGAGCGGATGCCGGCCGCGATCAGCGCCGGGTTGACCACGTTCGTGCTGGTCACCCGCTCAAGCATGACCGACCGCCGCTCGGCGGCGACCCGGCCGGCGAAGCCGGCGCCGACCGGCACCCGGGCCGCCTGCTCGACCTCTTCCTCAAGGCCCCTGGAGACCGTCGCCACCAGATAGCTGGACCCGGCCTCGACCTCAAGGATGGTCACCGTGTCGGCGGCCAGCGCCTCGCGTACGCGCTCCAGCAACTCGACCACGAGCTGCTCGGCGGGCAGCCGGGTCAGGCCAGCCTCCATCACGGACTGGATCTGCTGGAGCCGGCCACCGGCTCCCGGCGACAGGACCTCCGGCACAGCCGTACATTAGCGCTTCTCCGGCGCAAAGTGGCGGTCAGCCGGCCGGCCGCGGCACGTCACCTCGCCAGCCGCCGGTGGCCCGGCCGCGCGCCTCCACGAACTCCTTGAACCGGGTCGCGTCGGTCTTGATCTGGATCGTGTCGGCCTGTACGGCACTGCCGACCTTCTCGGCGACAGTCGAAGGTTCCCACTCCAGCTGGACGGTGATCCTGGTCTGGTCGTCGTTGAGCCGGTGGAAGGTCACCACACCGGCGTGCTGGACGTCGCCGCCGGTGCTCTTCCAGGCGATCCGCTCGTCCGGATGCTGCTCGGTGATGACCGTGTCAAACTCGCGTTTCTGGCCGACGATCGAGACGTCCCAGTGCAGATGCGTGTCGTCGACCTGGGTGACCGACTTGACCCCCTGCATGAACGCCGGGAAGGTCTCGAACTGCGTCCACTGGTCGTACGCCTCGCGGATCGGCACCTCGACGTCGAACGACTCCTGAACCGTACTCACTTTTGGTTTCTCCTTTCGCTGTCCGCCCCCGCATACCCGATGGACCAGCCGGGTATGCGGGGAAACGAGAAGTGAGAGGAGATCCTGATGTCCGATATCGAAGGACGACCTGACCCGGTGGCGCCGGACGCGTCGCATCCCGACCGGCGGCCGGCCGCCGGCGGGTCACCCACGCCGGACACCGAAGCGCCCGGCGCGCGCGAACCATCGGACGACCGGCCGGCCAGCGATTACGGCAACACCGAGCACGAGAACGCCGACGACGTGCTGAACGGCTGAGCGTTTCGGGCCGGGCGTTTCGGCCGGCACCGGCGGGGTATCCACAGATCGCCGAGTTTTTCCGCCGCGACCGGAAAGGTGGTCGAGCCGTGGAGGCGCCGCTGACCCTGCACCCGTTCGGCGATGACGAGTACGTCGCCGTCTTCCAACCAGGGGACGTGATCCGGCACCTTTCGCTGTGTCCGCAGGCAAAAGTGATCGCACAGCTGGGTGCGGTGGACGCCGACGAGCTGGTCCACCAGGCGCTGGAGCTGCTGCTGGAGTCCTGGGAACCCGAGCAACTGCCGGAAGATCTCGACCTGGCCGAGCTGGCGATCGCCGATCCGGCCTTCCTGCCGGCGTTGCGGACACGGCTGGCGGACTAGCGATGTCCAGTCTCTACGATTGGCGCCGGCTCCGCGAGATCGAGCGCGACCTGCAGCAGAGCGACCCGGTCTGGGTGGCCAGGTTTCACCGGATGGCAGCGAGATCCGATGTCGCCTGGCACGGCCGTACGGAGATCCGCATCATGTTGCTCGGCCTCGCACTGCTGGTCACCCTGTTCGGCGGCATCGCCGGCAACCTTTTCTTCGTGATCCTCGGGCTGGCCGGCGCGGCCGCGGTCGGCGCACTGTGGGTCGCGGACCGCCGGCGGCGCCGCGAACCATTTTGAGAGCCCGTTGGCTCGGAGAGGACATCATGAGCCGATACGGCTACACGCTGATGACCGAGCAGTCCGGACCGCGAGAGCTGGTCCGCTATGCCGCTGGCGCGGAGAAGGCCGGCTTCGACTTCGCGGTCATGAGCGACCACTATTTCCCTTGGCTGGCAACACAAGGACACGCGCCGTACGCGTGGAGCACGCTCGGCGCGGTCAGCCAGGTCACCAGCCGGATCGACCTGATGACGTATGTGACCTGTCCGATCATGCGCTATCACCCGGCGGTCGTCGCGCAGAAAGCCGCGACCGTGCAGCTGCTGTCCGACGGCCGTTTCACTCTCGGCATCGGCGCCGGAGAAAACCTGAACGAGCACGTCGTCGGACGCGGTTGGCCGCCGGTCAACACGCGCCACGAGATGCTCGGCGAGGCGATCGACATCATCACCAGGTTGCTCGGCGGAGACGACGTCACCTATCGCGGACGGCATTTCAACGTCGACTCCGCGCGGCTCTGGGACCGGCCCGACGGCGGCGTACCGATCGCCACGGCTGTCTCCGGTGAGCAGTCGATCCGGCTGTTCGCACCGAAGTCCGACGCCATGATCGCGGTCGAGCCAACCGCTGAGCTGGCCGAGACGTGGGACGCGGTGTCCGGCCGTACGGCCGACCGGAAGATCGGCCAGCTGCCGATCTGCTGGGACCGCGACCGGGACAAGGCGATCGCGCGAGCGCACGACCAGTTCCGCTGGTTCGCCGGCGGCTGGAAGGTCAACGCCGAGTTGCCGGGACCGGCCGGTTTCGCCGGCGCGACGCAGTTCGTACGTCCCGAGGACGTCGCCGACAACATTCCCTGCGGACCAGACACCGACGCCATCGTCGAGGCCGTTTCCGCATTCGCGGACGCCGGGTTCACCGATGTCGCGGTCGTACAGATCGGTGACGAGAGCCAGCTCGACTTCCTGTCCTACGCCGAGTCCGAGCTGCTGCCGGCACTTCGTGGCTGAGGAACGCCGAACGGGCGGTCAGGAGGCCTTCCTGACCGCCTTTTCCAGCTCCTCGCGGGACATCTTCGACCGGCCGGGAATGTCGAGTTCCTTGGCGGTCTCCATCAGCTCCTTCTTGGACACCGCCGCCGTCGCGCTCTTTTTCTTGCGCCGCGTGACACTCGCGCGCAGCGCTTCCAACAGGTCCACGGCTTCGGTCGGCTCGGGCGGCTCGTCGGCCACTTTCGCCTTGCGGCCCTTGGCCTTGTCGCGGATCAGCGCGTTGACCTTTTCGGTGTAGGTGTCCCGGAAGTCCTCCGGTTTCCACTCGCCGCTCATCGACTCGACCAGCCGCTCGGCCATGTCCAGGTCCTTGCCGCCGCGCTTCTTTGGCGCGTTCTCCACGACATCGGCCGGATCCCGTATCTCGTCGGCGAAAAACAGCGTGTCCAGCGCGAGTACGTCACGGTCCGGCCGGATGACCGTCAGATACTGCTTGCCGCGCATGACAAACAGCGCGACGCCGGCCTTTCCGGTGCGGCTCATCGCCTCCAGCAGCAGGAAATACGGCCGCTCGCTGTCCTCGCCGGCCGGCGCCAGCCAGTAGGTCTTCTGGAAGTAGATCGGGTCGATGTCGGCCAGGTCCACGAAGGTGTCGATCTCCAACGAACGGGACCGGCCAGGAGCGATGTCGTCCAGTTCCTGCTGCTCCAGTTGGACGAGCCTGCCACCGACCTCGCGGCCCTTCACGATGTCGGCGTAGTCGACCTCCTGGCCGGTACGCTCGTTGACCCGCTGATAGCGGATCCGGTCCGTGCTGTCCCGTTCGTACTGGTGGAAATGCACGGTGTGGTCCTCGGTCGCGGTGAAAAGCGCGACCGGGATCGTCACCAGGCCGAAGCTGATCGAGCCGCTCCAGATCGGCCGTGGCATGTCAGCGACCCAGCGCCCGCTGCAGCTCCTTCTTGGTCATGTTGGAGCGGCCCTTGATGTTCTTTTTCTTCGCCTCGTTGTAAAGCTGGTCACGGGTCGGCCCGCCGGGCCCCTCTCGTCGGCCGGACCGCTTGCCACCGCGGTGCTGTGGCGACACGTCCTGCGTCGAAGTTTTGCTTGCCTGGCGCGACTCTCCGCTCTGCGCGCGGTTCTTGTTGACCGTACGCGCCGCGATCTCCTCCGCGCGGCTCTCGCTCGCGCCGCGGTCCTTCTGCGAGTCCTTGATGTGCTCGTATTGCCGCTCTCGTTTGTCGCTCCACGCCTGCTGCGGCATGATTCCTCCTCTGCTCAACGGCACTACGTAGATCGACTTACCCCCTGGGATGCCGGTCAAACGGCCATCAAGCAGCCAATTCCTCGCGTACGTCCTTGTCGATCGTGGCGCGTACCAGCGCCGCGGCCAGGTCGGCCACCTGGTCGTCGCCAACCAGGTCGGCGAGTTTCCCCGGATCCATCGGCAGACCGACGCGCTTGGCGCTGTCGAGCGCCTTGCCGTCGAAATACGGCCGCAGCTCCGGCCAGATCGCCTGCACCTCGCGGCAGAAGATGTCCACTCCGGCCGGGCCGATCCGCGGGATCTCCCGCAGCCGCCGGCACATGTCGTTTTTCCCGCGCAGCTGGCGCAAATCCCCGTGATAGCGGTCGATCAACAGCTGCGCGCCGTCGCGAAGCGCGGTCGCCGTGCTCTCGTCGTAACGCCGGTAGTGGGCGCGTCCGAGCGCGTCGACGATCTCCTGCCAACTCGCATCGCGCATCCGTTGCGGTGTGGTGAAACCGCCGCGGCGCAGCTCCGCCGCGGCCGCGACGGCGATCTTGGCGTTGATCCTGGCCGACAACAGCGTCGCCAGCACGAGCAGCTGATAGAGCGAGGCCGGCGTGTCCTTGAGCCGGATGCCGGCCTCCTGCGCGTACGTGCGGCCGGCGACCTCGAGCAGGCGATGGACCGTCTTGTCCGATGCAGCCATAGCTCCTCTCCTTCGCGACTCACCCTCCTAGTACCCGCTCCACCCCCGGTTTCACACGTCGAAGCGCCGGGTAGTCCAGGAAAAGGCTGACCCCTCCAGAAGGAGACGGACGATGTTCCGTAAGAACGCGGTCACCCGATCGCGACAACGCATGACGACCGAGCTCAACGAGAGCCTCGGACACCTGCGCCAGGCCGCGAAATCCGGCGGCCGGGCGGCGAAGGAGACCTACGTCACAGCCAAGCCACACCTGGACAAGGCGGTGACGACGCTCGCCGAGCTGCCGGCCAACGGACGCAAGTCGGCGAAGAAACTGCGCCAGAGCCGCCGAATGATCGCCGAGGCGAACCGGCGCGCCGGCGAGGCTTCGCTGGTTTTGCGTGGCAAGAAACAGCGGCGTTGGCCGCTCACCGCGATCGCTTTGGCCGGTGGCCTGGTGATCGGTGGCGTGGCGAGCCTGCTTTCCAAGCGGCTGCAGGAGTCATCGCTGGAAACCCATCCGGCGAGTTGACTCGCCCGGCAGGCCCGCCTCTCACCGAGGAGGCGGGCCTGTTTCTATCCGAGGAGGAAAACGTGTCGACAACCCTGACTGGCAAGAAGATCGCGTTTCTGGTGGCGCCGGAAGGCGCTGAGCAGGTCGAGCTGACAGAGCCGTGGAAGGCGGTCGAGGAAGCGAGCGGCTCACCGGCGCTGGTGTCCACATCGGACGGTGAGGTGCAGGCCTTCAACCATCTGGACAAAGGTGACAGGTTTCCGGTCGACCAGGTGGTGTCCAAGACGACCGCCGACGACTTCGACGCGCTGGTGTTGCCCGGCGGAGTGGCCAATCCCGACTTCCTGCGCACCGACGAGGACGCCGTCGCGTTCGTGCGCGGGTTCTTCGACCAGAAAAAGCCGGTCGCGGTGATCTGTCATGGTCCGTGGACGCTGATCGAGGCCGATGTCGTACGCGGCCGTACGCTCACGTCGTGGCCAAGCCTGCGAACCGACCTGCGTAACGCCGGCGCCACCTGGGTCGACCACGAGGTGGTGACCGACGGATTCCTGGTCAGCAGCCGCAAACCCGACGACCTGCCGGCGTTCTGCGGACATCTCGTCGAGCTTTTCGCGGCCAGACAGTGAACGAGGAGGCGGTCGCGGCCGCCGACGCGGCGGATCGCGCGTACCAGACGGAAAGTCCGGCGGGTCAGGACCCGCCGGACGATGACGTCAGCATCGAGGCACCGGACGTCAACAGGTCCTGACCGCGCTGATGTGCAGGTTCTTGCCTTCCTGCCAGGAGTCGGCGCCGTCCATCAACGTGGTGAGCACCCGCCAGCCAAACGACGTCGTGCTCTGCGCGCCGCGGCTCTGTGGCCGTACGCTGCCGTGGATCCGGAACACCGCGTTGTTCACGTCGAACCGGCACGCCACCGTCGTCCCCCGCTGCGCGCGCTCGACCAGCTCCGCGCAGACCTCGTCGGCGGCCATCGTCAGGTCGGAAATGGCGTCCAGGTCGAGATTGTGCCGCTCCGCCAGTGTGCTGGCCACGGCCCGGACCACCGCCAGCTGCCGCAGCTCGGCCGGCACCCGGATCTCCACCGGGCCAGGCATTGCCGCTCACCTCCATCCCGTTTTTCCAGGACTGTCAACCAATGGATACCCGGCTGACCGCCCCCTACGCAGTCACAGGCGGCGGCGCCGAGCCACCACGGCGTCGGCCAGCTCGGCCAACTTGACGTTCAGCTGCTGCGAAGTCCGGCGCAGGATGTCGAACGCCTCCTCGGCCGTACAACCGCGGCGCTCCATCAGCACGCCTTTGGCCTGGCCGATGACATCGCGCGAGGCGAGCGCCGCCCGCAGCTGGGACGCCTCCATTTCCGCCGCGGTGAGCGCCTGCGTCGCGGTCAGCGCGATCGCCGCGTGGCTGGCCAGCAACACCGCGGAGTCCAGGTCGATGCCGTCCAGGCCGCCGGAGCGCGAGCTGTAGACGTTCAGCGCGCCGAGCCGCGGCGGCTCACTGTAGGGAAACAGGCCGACGGCGAGCACACTGCCGACGCCGAGCTTGGCCGCCGCCGGTCCCCAGCGGCGCCACAGCACGCTCGTGTGCAGGTCCGGGTCGACGACCAGGCCCTCACCCGGCGTACGCGTCGCGGCCACGCAGGGGCCCTCGTCATAGCGGTATTGCAGCTCGTCCAGCCGTACGGCCAGCGCATCCGTGTGCACCGGCGTGCTGAAGTCGCCGCGTGCGTCGCGCAGCGTGACGCTGACCAGCTCGGCGCCCTGCAGGACGGTCTGCGCCGCCGTCACCAGATGCTCTAGCAGCTCGGCGACAGTCGGCGCCGCCAGCCGGCGGCCGAGCTGCGCGAACTGGCTGGCCAACGGCCCCAGAGACGCGGCGGTCGGATCGGTGGCCACGAACCTGGCCTTGTCCTCGGCCCACGCTCGCTCGCTGGTCAATGCTGGGAAAACGGGACGCGGGACATGGGTTTCTCCATCGACGGTTGGGATGACACGGCCGGGACACGCGAAATCGCTGGAAACTCGCGCTGTCCACCAGTGGCTGTCTGCTCAACCGTCTGGTCAGCCATGATCGTATCCGCTGCCGCCCGCGGACCCGGCACGGCTCGGCAGGTTGCCGCCCGGCGTGTTCCGGTCGTACGGTGGAGTTGCGGTTCAGCAGCTAGCCGCCTCGACGATGGCGCCTGCCAGTCGTCGAGCTGGCTGGGTGTCGCCGCACCGGCGACCAGCACCGCGTCCCAGTCGACCGCAGGCCGACAAAGGGAGATCTCTCGTGAAAGAGCCGATTTCGGTCGCACCAGGCGACATCACTCTCGACTGTCAGGAGCACGGCGCGGTCGCCGTCGTACGCGTCAGCGGCGACCTCGATCTCAACACTTCCCCGTCGTTGCAGGACTATCTGGCCGAACGCGAGTCCAGCCCGGTCGTCATCGACCTGCGCAACGTCGCCTTCCTCGGGTCGGCCGGGCTGGCCACGCTCATCCAGTCACACGAGCGCGCCGCCGCGGCCGGCCGGCCGTGGGCCGTGGTGGCCACCGGGAGCGTCGTGCTGCGTCCGATGGAGGCGACCGGCCTGCTCACCATCCTCAACCCGTATCCGAGCGTCGACGAGGCGCTCAGCGTGTTTTCGACGTCTGGCGATTGAGTTTCTGCGGTACGACCACATATTTCGGGTCGCGGCTGGATTCCACGCCGGCGTTGAACACGCCGAAGCGCGTACAGACGCCACCGGCCAGGTATGCGCTGCCGGCCACCGCCGCCGCGATCCGGCTGCGCCGCGCGAAAACCGACAGGCCGGCGCCGAGCAGGGTGAGGCCGCGGCCGGCTTTCAGCAGGCCGCTGCGCGCGTACGGCTCGCTGACGATGCCGTGGCCTCGCTCCATCCGCAGGCCGGCGGCGACCTCCATCGCGGTGCCGATCCAGCCGATTTTTCGTGCCGGTGCCCGGTCCTGCGGCGCGGCCGCGAGCATCGCCACACCGGCCGCGCTGGTCATCGCGCTGCCACCGAAGACAAACGGCAGCTCCGGATAGCTGTCGTGCCAGGCCGGCACGGCCGTGTCGGCCAGCAGGACGGAGGTGTACGTACACATCGCCGGGCCGAGCACACCGGCGCCGATCCCGGCCAGCCGGCCGACGCCCGGCAGCCAACCGGTGACCTCCGAGCCGGCCGCAGCGGTCGCCAGTCCGGAAAATGGCGCCAGAATCCAGGATCCGACCGACAGCGGCGAGGTCGGCTTGAAAACCCTGAGCATGTTGAGAAAACGCGCCGGCCGGCCAAGGTCGTGGACCAGCGCACCGACGCTCGCGGTGGCCGCGCCGGCGGCGACGAGGCGACCGCTCCGGCGCAAGCTCGCGCGGCCGGTGGCGTCGGCCATCGCCGCCATGGCCGCCGAGGCACCGGCCAGGCCGCCGAGAAACAGGTACGCCGGCACGTCCGGCACCTTCCACGCCGGTTCCTTCAGGATCGGCCGGCCATAGTACGAGTCGGTCATCGGCGTTTCCCCGCAAAGGCAAGGACAACTCCGGCGGCGACGCCGAGTGCGGCGACCGCGGCGTGCTTCCACATTGAGGGCAGGTCGCGTGTCGTGACGAACGGCTCCGGCGGCAGGCCATAGACCTCCGGTTCGTCCAGCAACAGGAAGAAAGCCCCGTCGCCGCCGACCCCATCGTCAGGATCACGGCCGTAAAGTCGTGCATCGGACTCGCCTTTGTCATGCAGCGCCGCGAGTCTGCGGTCGGCGCGTTCGCGCAGCTCGTCCAGCTCCCCGAACTGGATCGAGTCGGTCGGACAGGCTTTGGCGCAGGCCGGCTCCAAACCGTCACCCAGCCGGTCATAGCACAACGTACATTTGAACGCGCGGCCGTCGCTCTCGCGGCGTTCGATCACACCGTACGGGCAGGCCGGCACGCAATAACCGCAACCGTTGCAGATGTCCTCCTGCACGACCACTGTGCCGAACTCGGTGCGAAACAGCGAGCCGGTCGGGCACACGTCCAGGCAGGCCGCGTGCGTGCAGTGTTTGCAGACGTCGCTGGACATCAGCCAACGCACGCCGTCCTGCTCGTCGCGTACGCCCGGCATGCCGAGGTCCACAGTGGACGGTCTGGACTGCTCGATGAACGCGACGTGCCGCCAACTGTTGGCACCGAGCTCACCGGTGTTGTCGTACGACGTGCCGAGCAGGTCCAGCTCCTTGGCCGGCACGTCGTTCCATTCCTTGCAGGCGACCTCGCACGCCTTGCAGCCGATGCAGACAGAGGTGTCGGTGAAGAAACCCATCCGCGGCGGATGGCCGACGTGTCCCGCATCGGCGGCGGGATCGGCCAACGGACCGGACAGACTCACGTCCTCGCCTCCTCCGTGTCGATGCCGGCACGCCGCCGGTAGTCCTCCACCAGCCGGCGCAGCGCGGGTCCACGTGGCCTTCGGCCCGGCCGGATGTCCGCGGTCGCCGCCTTCGACTCCTGGATGTGCACGTTGGGGTCGAGCGCGACGGCCAGCAGGTCGTTTGCCGAGTCCCCGACGGAAACCCCGTTGGTCCCCCAGTGATACGGCACGCCGATCTGGTGGATCGTGCGGCCGTCCAGTCGCAGCGGGCGCAGGCGGTCGGTCACCAGGACGCGTGCCTCAACCGCCGTACGGGCCGTCACGATGGTGGCCCAGCCACCGTTGACCAGGTCGCGTTCCTGGGCCAGGGCCGGCGAAATCTCGCAGAAGAACTCCGGTTGCAGCTCGGACAGCCGCGACAGCGTACGGCTCATGCCGCCGGCGGTGTGGTGCTCGGTCAACCGGTATGTGGTGATGACGTAGGGAAAAACCCGGTCGCGTGGATGATATGTGTTGTCGCGGTGGCGAAACTCTTCGTGGGTCGGGTTGGTCTGCTGGCCATAGAGCGGATTGGCCAGCGGAGACTCGATCGGCTCGTAATGCGCCGGCAGCGGCCCGTCGGCCAGACCGGCCGGCGCGTACAACCAGGCCAGGCCGTCGGTCTGCATGATGAACGGATTGGTGCCGGACAAGGCATCCTGCGCGAGCGCACCGTCCGGCGGCCGGTAGTCGGGCGGCTTGGTGGCCTCGAAGTCCGGCACGTCCGCGCCGACCCATTTCTGCTGGCCGCTGTCCCACCAGACGTACTTTTTCCGCTCGCTCCACGGATTGCCGTCCGGGTCCGCCGACGCGCGGTTGTAGAGGATGCGCCGGTTCGCCGGCCAGGCCCAGCCCCACTGCGGCGCGACCCAGCTCTGGTCGGTCCCCGGTTTACGGCGGTCCGCCTGGTTTTCGCCGTTCGCGTGGACACCGCAGTAGATCCAGCAGCCCGACGACGTGGAGCCGTCGTCCTTCAACTCCGTGTACGACGACAGCGGACCGTCCGGACCGTATCCGTTGATCTCGGCCAACACCGCCTCCGCGCTCGGCTCGGCCAGCTCGCCTTCCGTCGGATAATCCCAGGTCAGATCCAGCAGTGGCCGGTCGCGCGGATCACTCGAGCCGGCCAGCCGCTCGCGAAGGATCCGGCCAAGGTGGAAATAGAACCACAGGTCGCTGCGCGCCTCACCTGGCGGCTCGACGGCTTTTCGGTGCCACTGCAGCAGTCGCTGGGTGTTGGTGAAGCTGCCTTCCTTCTCGGTGTGCGCCGCGGCCGGCAGGAAGAACACCTCGGTGCCGATTTCCTCGGTACGCAGCTCGCCGGTCTCGATTTCCGGACCGTTACGCCAGAAGGTCGCGCTCTCGATGAGCGAGAAGTCGCGTACGACCAGCCAGTCGAGGTTGGCCAGGCCAAAGCGCTGCATCCGGCCGTTGGCCGAGCCGACCGCCGGGTTCTCCCCGACCAGGAAATAGCCCTTGACCTTGCCGGCGATCTGGTCGACAACCGTTGTGTAGGTGCCGTGGTCGGCATTGATCCTCGGCAGGTAGTCGAAACAGTAGTCGTTTTCCTCAGTCGCCGCGTCGCCCCAGTAGGCCTTCAGCAGGCTCACCGTGTATGCGCGCATGTTTCCCCAGAAGCCGGTCTTTCCGGCATCCGCCTCGACGAAACCGTCGAGATCCTCGTGCATGTGCGCGTGTGGCATCGGAATGTAACCGGGCAACAGGTCGAACAGCGTCGGGATGTCGGTCGAGCCCTGGATGCTCGCGTGGCCGCGCAATGCCAGGATGCCACCACCTGGCCGGCCGATGTTTCCGAGCAGCGACTGCAGAATCGACGCGCAGCGGATGTATTGCGAGCCGACCGTGTGCTGCGTCCAGCCCACCGAGTAGACCCACGCGGTCGTACGGTCGCGGCCGGAGTTGGCGGTGATCGCCTCGGCGACCGCTTCGAAGTCGCGCCGCCCGATGCCGCAGACCCGCTCGACCATTTCCGGTGTGTAGCGGGAGAAATGCCGCTTCAGCACCTGATACACACAACGCGGATGTCGCAGCGTCTCGTCGATTTTCGGCTTGGCGTGTACGGCCGCACCGCCGCTTCCGTAGCGCTGGCCGGCCGAGCCAGCCTTCAACGCCTGACCACCATGCGGAAAATCGGTCTCCTCCGCGTCCTGGTCCCACTGGTCGCGCTGACCGGCGGCGGCCGCCACCTCGGCGCCCTCGTACGTCCACGAGCCGGAGTCGTAATGGCGGCTCTCCGGGTCATAGCCGGAAAACAGGCCGTCCAGGTCCTCGGTGTCGCGGAAGTCCTCCTGCAGGATCGCTCCCGCGTTGGTGTACGCGACGACGTACTCGCGGAAATCCTTTTCGTTCTGCAGCACGTAGTTGATCAGCGCACCGAGGAAGACGATGTCGGATCCGGCGCGCAGCGGCACGAACTGGTCGGCGAGCGCGCTCGTACGGGTGAACCGCGGATCGATGTGGATCACCCTGGCGCCGCGCTGTTTGGCCTCCACGACCCACTGGAACCCGACCGGATGGCATTCGGCCATGTTGGATCCCTGGATCACGATGCAGTCGGCATTGGCCAGGTCCTGCTGGAACGTCGTGGCACCGCCGCGACCGAACGAGGTCCCCAGACCGGGGACCGTGGCGGAGTGTCAAATACGTGCCTGGTTCTCGATCTGCACCGCGCCCATCGCGGTGTAGATCTTTTTCATCAGGTAGTTTTCCTCGTTGTCCAGCGTCGCGCCGCCGAGGCTGGCGATCCCCATCGTCCGCCGTACCGGCTCGCCGCCGTCCTCGTCCTGCCAGGTCTGCCGGCGGGTGGCCACAACCCGGTCGGCGATCATCTCCATCGCCTGGTCCAGCGACAGCCGTTCCCATTCCGTGCCGTACGGCCGGCGATGGAGGACCTCATGAACGCGACTGGGATTGCTGACGAGTTGTTTACTCGCCGACCCCTTCGGACACAGCCGGCCGCGGGAGACCGGCGAGTCCGGATCGCCTTCGATCTGGGTGACCGCACCGTCCTTCACGTAAATCCGTTGGCCACAGCCGACCGCGCAGTACGGACAGACCGACTGGACCACCTTGTCCGCCTGCGCGGTCCGCGCGGTTTTCTTTGTCGCCGACTCCACGGCGGCGCCGCGGCCGAGCGGATCGGTGCCGGTCAGCTGCCGGTAGACCGGCCACTGGTCCAGCCACGTCCGTACGCTCATGACCGCAAGATACCCACGTTTGCGCCGGTCATGCATCTCGAAGCGCGGCGGACACCGCTGTCAGGTCGGCGACCAGTCCGCCGAACGCCTCGTCCCTCTCGGTGGCGCGCAAAACCGCCGACGGATGGATCGTCGCCAGCGCCTGCCGCGCGCCCAGCTCCGCCGGCGCGTCGAGCAGCACGCCACGCTGCTTTGTCACCCGGAAGTCCTTGCCGAGCAAGGACTGCGCCGCGACCGCGCCGAGGCAGACGACCAGCCGCGGCTTGATCGCGGCCAGCTCGGCACGTATCCACGGCCGGCACGCGGTGATCTCCGAGGCGGCCGGTTTCTTGTGGATACGCGGTTTTCCGCGGTCCGACCTGGTGAACTTGAAATGCTTCACCGCGTTGGTGAGATAAACCTGCGCGCGGTCGATGCCGGCCCGGTCCAATGCCTTGTCCAGCAGGTGGCCGGCCGGCCCGACGAACGGCTCGCCTTCGCGGTCCTCGACGTCGCCGGGCTGCTCGCCGACCATCACGACTTTCGCTCGCGACGGGCCGTCGCCGAAGACCGCCTGGGACGCGTCGGCGTAAAGGGGGCAGCCGCGGCAGGAGTCCACCGCGGCTCGCAGCGCGGCCAGATCGGTGCGCTCCGGCAGGAACGGCTCGGCGCCGGCCGGCCGCGTGGCGGTCATTTCTCCGCACCGCCGGGCAGGAAGTCCTGCATCTTCGACTTGACGCCTTCCTTCATCACCTGCCAGCGATCGGCGTCGCCGCGCGCTATCGACTCGGCCGCCTTCTCGATCTGGTCCCAGCTCGCGTGCGGCGGGATCGGCGGCACAGCCGGATCGGTCACGAATTCCACCAGGCACGGCCGATCACTGGCCAACGCCTCTTCCCACGCACCGCGTACGCGATCCGGTTCGTCGACCCGGAGGCCGCGCAGGCCGAGGGAGGAAGCGTAGCTGGCGTACGGAAAGTCCGGCAGCTTCTGGGACGGCAGGAACTGCGGCGAGCCACCCATGGCGCGCAGTTCCCAGGTCACCTGGTTGAGGTCGCCGTTGTTCAGCACGCCGATCACCAGCCGCGGATCTTTCCATTCCTTCCAGTACATCGCGGCGGTCAGCAGCTCGTTGATGCCGTTCATCTGCATGGCGCCGTCGCCGACCAGCGCGATCGCCGGCCGGTCCGGATGCGCGAACTTCGCCGCCACCGCGTACGGAAGTCCCGGACACATGGTCGCGAGCGTGCCGGACAGCGTGCCGCGCATCCGACCGCGGATCCGCAGGTGCCGCGCATACCAGTTGGCCGCCGAGCCGGAGTCGGAGGTGATCATCGCGTCCTCCGGCAACATTGGCGACAGTTCATGGAAAACGTGCTCGGGGTTGATCGGATCGGCGGACACCGCGGCGCGCCGTTCCATCACCTGCCACCACCGGTGGACGTCCTTCTCCACCTTTTCGCGGAACGAGCGGTCGGACTTCTTCTCCAGCAGCGGGATCAACGCGCTCAGCGTTTCCTTGGCGTCGCCGACAAGGTTGACCGCGTTGGGATAGCGCATGCCGATCATCGTCGGATCCAGGTCGATCTGCACGCCGTTGGCCTGGTCGTATTCCGGCAGGAACTGCGCGTACGGAAAACTCGAGCCGACAGTCAGCAGCGTGTCGCAGGACATCATCATCTCGTAGCTCGGCCGGGTGCCGAGCAGACCGATCGAGCCGGTCACGTACGGCAGGTCGTCCGGCAGGACGTCCTTGCCGAGCAAGGCTTTCGCGACACCGGCGCCGAGCAGGTCGGCAACCGACATCACCTGTTCCACGGCCTTGCCGGCACCCTGGCCGATCAACATCGCGACCTTCTGGCCGGAGTTGAGGACGTCCGCTGCGCGGCGCAGGTCCACATTGGACGGAACGACCGTCGGCTCGGTCACGTCCATGCTGGACGGCACCATCTTGAACGCGTGCGACGGCGGCTCGTACGCCATTTCCTGCAGGTCGTTGGGGATGATGAGCGCGGTGACCGTACGCCGGGACAGCGCCGTGCGGATCGCCCGGTCCAGGACGTTCGGCAGTTGTTCGGGCACCATCACCGTCTGCACGTAGTCGCTGGCCACGTCCTTGAAAAGCGTGTGCAGGTCGACCTCCTGCTGAAACGACCCACCCATCGCCGTGCGCGCGGTCTGTCCAACGATCGCCACCACCGGCACGTGGTCGAGTTTGGCGTCGTACAGGCCGTTGAGCAGATGGATCGCACCGGGTCCGGAGGTGGCCGTGCAGACACCGAGCCGGCCGGAGAACTTCGCGTATCCGGTCGCCTCGAAAGCGGCCAGTTCCTCATGCCTGGCCTGGATGAACCGCGGCTGGTCGCCGGCCTTCTGCCAGGCCGCCAGCAGGCCGTTGATCCCGTCACCGCCATATCCGAAAACGTGCTCGACATCCCATTGGCGCAGCCGGTCCAACAGAAAGTCGGCGACCGTGGTGGCCACGACGACACTCCTTTCGCAGATAACTGTCCGCACCTGGTTACCCGTACGCGCGGACGTGAACCAGTGTTTCGACAACGGCCGTCGCGGGTAACGAGATAGCGTGTCGCGCCTTGCGGAATTCGCGGTGTGGTGGGTCGTCGTGACCGTGATCTGGCTCATGACACTGACGACCGCCTCGGTCGCCGAACTCGTTTTGGCGGTGGTCGCCTCGATTCCGGCCGCCGTCGCGGCGACCGCTGGCCGTCGCGTACTGGTTGTCAGCGGCCGGCCGAGCCGGAATTGGCTTCGCTGGCTGGCACAGCTGCCACCGACGATTCTGGCGGAGACGGCCAGGCTGCCGCTGACCGTACGATCGCCGCAGCACACCAGGAAAGTCGTGCTGCCTCGGGGCGCGTCCAGATTGGACCGTGCGGTGGCCGCGTGGACGATGTCGGCGACGCCGGGAAGCGTCGTCCTCGACGACCGCCACGGCGAACTGGTGGTTCACGCGGCGAACGCCCGGACCTCGCGGCTCGAACGGTCGGTGCGGTCGTGAACGGCTGGCTGGTCGCCGCCGCGATCCTGATGGTCGCGACGATGGCCGCGCTGTGGCTGGCGTGCACCGGCAGCGCGACACAGCGGGTCGTCGGCCTGCAGCTCAGCTCGTGTCTGCTGGTGCTGGCCCTGCTGCTGTTGGCGCAAGGTTTCCAGCAACCACCTTATTTGATCGTACCGTTGACATTGGCGGTGCTGTCCTTTGCCGGCACATTGGTTTTCAACCGATTGCTGCGATCGCGATGATGGCCGTCGCGGCGGTTTTGGTTGCCATCGGCGTTTTCGTCGCATTGGCGGCAGCAGTGACCGTGCTGTTTGGCCGTACGGCGCTCGGTCGGCTGCATTTCGTCACACCGGTGACCTCCGTGGCCGGGCCGCTGATCGGTCTCGGGCTGGCGATCGCCAACGGCTTTTCGCTCACCTCCGCGACCATCGTGCTGACCGTCGCGATCATGGCCGTGACCGGTCCGATCCTGACCGCGGCGACCGGCCGGATGGCACGCGACACGGAGCGGCGGACATGACATTTTTCCTTGTGTTCGCGCTGCTTCTGGTCGCCGCCGTGGCGACTTTCGTGGTGCTGACGCGCGATCCGCAGGGTCAGGCGGTGACCCTCTCGGCGTACGGCCTCACGCTGACCCTGCTTTTCGTTCTGCTGCAAGCACCGGACGTGGCGCTGTCACAGCTGGCCGTCGGCGCGGCGGTCGTGCCGTTGATGGTGTTGCTGGCCGTGCGTACGGTCCGTCGCGGCGGCGGTGAGCGATGAGCCGCCGCCTCCGTACGGTCGTCTTTTTCCTTGGTGCCATCGGTTTCGCCGTGCTGTTCACCGTCGCGGTCTGCCAACTGCCGCCATTTGGCGGCCCGCTGCATCCGTATCGTGACGCGGCCGTCGCCGCCGCCGTGCGGCATTCCACCGCCAACGTCATCTCGTCGGTGAACTTCGACCTGCGTGGCCTGGACACGCTCGGCGAGGAGATGATCCTGCTCGGCTCGGTCGTCGGTGCCGCCGCACTGCTGCGCTCCACGTCGAGAGAACACCGGCAACGCCGGCACGGCGACCGCGTGCTTCCGGCCGCGCGGGTGGCCGGCGCGGTGATGCTGCCGGTGACGACAGTGCTCGGCATCGACCTGATCGCACACGGGCATCTGACGCCAGGCGGCGGTTTCCAAGGCGGTGTCGTGGCCGCGACCGGTGTCCACCTGCTCTACATCGCCGGCCGGTACGAGGCACTGCGGCGACTGCGTCCGGTCGACTGGTACGAGTTCGCCGAGGCGTTCGGCGGCGGGCTTTTCCTTGTCGTCGGCCTGATCGGCCTGTTCGGCTCGACCGGCATGCTGGCGGACTTCCTGCCGACCGGATCGATGAGCGACCTGGCATCGGCCGGCACGGTCGTCGTTCTCAACGCGGCGGTCGGTGTCGCGGTCACCGGCGGCATCGTGGTGCTGCTGGCGCAGTTCCTGGAAGCGGAGGCCACGTGATGGCGGTTTTCCCTTATCTCATCGCCGGTTATCTGTTCGTGCTCGGCGTGTATGGCGTCGTACGCAGCCGCCATCTCGTGCAGACCGTCGTATGTGTGGCCGTCTCGCAGTCGGCGACGTATGTGCTGCTGCTGTCGGCCGGCTTCCAGAAGGTCGCCACCGCACCGATTTTCGGCCAGTCGACGCCGGTCGGCACATCTGTCGTGGATCCGGTCGTGCAGGCGCTGACGCTGACCGACATCGTCGTGTCGGCGACTGTGACAGCCCTCCTGCTGGCGCTGGCGATCCAGATCCACCGCCGGCACGACACCGTCGATCCCGACGAACTGCGTTCGCTGCGCGGATGACCTCCCTGCCGCCATTGCTGATCGCGGTGCCGCTGCTGGCGGCCTGCGTCCTGCTGGCCGGCAGCCGGCTGCTCCCCCGGCTCGCCGTTGACCTGCTGTCGACGCTCGCGGCGACGATCGCCCTGGTCATCGCCGGATTCCTCGTGGTGGCAACGAAAGACGAACGCGTGGTGAGCTGGGCCGGCGGCTGGCGGCGGATCGGCATCGCGCTGTCGGTGGACCCGACCAGCGCGTGGCTCGCCTGCCTGATCTGCTTTCTCGGCGCCTGCGCGCTGCTGTACGGATGGCGCTATTTCGAAGAGGTTCGCGCGCATTATCACGCGTTGCTCCTGCTGTTTCTGGCCGGCATGCTCGGCTTCGCCATCACCGGCGACCTGTTCGACATGTTCGTCTTCTTCGAGCTGATGGGTGCGACCGCGTACGCACTGACCGGCTTCAAGGTCGAGGAACCGGAGTCGGTGCAGGGTGCGTTTTCCTTCGCGGTGGTCAACTCGCTCGGCGGGTACCTGTGCCTGATGGGCATCGGCCTGTTGTACGCGCGCACCGGCGCGCTCAACCTCGTCGCCCTGGGCGAGGCCGTGCGCGGCCGTCCGGTCGACCTGCTGGTGATCGCGGCGTTCGTCCTGGTCGGTTGCGGCTGGCTGGTCAAGGCCGCGGCGGTGCCGTTCCATTTCTGGCTCGTGGACGCGCATGCCGTGGCGCCGACGCCGGTGTGCGTGCTGTTCTCCGGCGTGATGGCGCCGCTCGGCGTGTATGGTCTGGCGCGCGTCGAATCGACCGTTTTCGCCAGCGTACAGCCAATGGCACAACGCGTTTTCCTTGTCCTGGGGATCGTCACGGCGATCGTCGGCGCGATCATGTGTGTCACACAACGACATCTCAAGCGTCTGCTCGCGTATTCGACCGTGGCGCACATCGGCATCTTCCTGGTCGGTCTGTCCACATTGGACATCAGGTCCACCGGCGTCTATCTGCTCGCCCATGCCGGCGTGAAAGGCGCGCTGTTCCTGTTGGTCGGGATCCTGCTGGCGAAACACTGCTCGGTGGACGAGATCGACCTGCATCGCGACGCCGACCGCAGTGTTTTCCGCGGCATCCTGTTCGCGATCGCCGCGCTCGCGTTGGCCGGCCTGCCGCCTTTCGGGACGGCATTGGGAAAGTCGCTCCTGGAGGACTCCGGCACCGGCATCGCCGTGCTGCTGATCGCCGTGTCGGCCGTCACCGGCGGCGCGGTGTTGCGCGCCGGCCTACGTGTCCACTTTGGACTCGGCCCGCCGCCGGAAAGCGAGCAGGAGGTCAGCAAAGGCGAGGAACGCGACCCGGAGGTCACCGGTCGTACGCACCTGACGATGGTCGCGGCGATCCTCGTCCTGCTCGGCTTTGGCCTGGCCATTGGCATCCTGCCGAGCACCGCGCCGGAGTGGACGCTCCATGGGGTGCTGCTCGGACTGCTGTCGACCGCGTTGGCCGGCGCGGTCGCGGCGATGTCGATCTGGAAACACCACTTCGGGCGCCGGATCCGGCCAGCCATCAACGTCCTGCACCGCGTGCATTCCGGTCACGTCGGCGACTATGCGGCCTGGTTGATGGCCGGCGTGGCCTTTGTCGCACTGCTCGCAGTGTTTTGACCGCCGCCGACTCGGGTAGCCAACGCATACAACGGGAACAGGAAGGTTGTGTGTGGACGTGACGATACGTGGACCGTTGACCGATGACGCGCGGAAAATCACCGGTGACGCGCTGCAGGGCGCGCTGGTTGACCTGATCGATCTTTCGCTGGTCGCCAAGCAGCTGCACTGGAACGTGGTGGGCCGCAGTTTCCGCAGCGTGCATCTGCAGCTGGACGAGGTCGTCGACGTGGCGCGGAAGTACGCCGACGAGGTCGCCGAGCGGGCCGCCGCGATCAGCGTGAACGCCGACGGCCGCGCCGAGACGGTGGCCAAGAGCAGCAACGTGCCACACGTCGAGGACGTCGGCTGGGTCGACGACCAGAAGGTCATCAAGATGATGGTCGACGCTCACCGCGCGGTCATCGCCGGGATGCGTGACCGCATCGACGCGCTCGACAAGCCCGACCCGGTCAGCCAGGACCTGCTGATCCAGGCGAGCGCGGAGCTCGAGAAGTCCTACTGGATGTGGCAGGCCGAACAGCCAGGCACCGGCGCGAAGCCGGCGACGTGACCAGACAGGTGGCCGGCGACCCGGCCGACAGAGAGTGGTCCCACGACCGGAAACGGTTCGCCGCGGACGGTGCCATCGTGGGGCCGCTCGCGCGTCAGCTCTCCGAGCTCGCGCAGCGACTCGCGCCAGCGCCGACGGTGGCCGACGCCGTGCGGCACGTCGTCGAGATGACGAAGGTGGTCGTGCCGGCCGCCGACCTGGTGAGCGTCACGCTGCGTGACCCGCGCGGCAAGTTTCGCACCCCATTCCACACCGACGCGTTGGCCGTACGGCTGGACGAGCTGCAGTACGAGTTTGGCGAGGGTCCGTGCGTGGAGGCGACGCGTACGCCCGGGGAAGGCGCCATCGACGCTCCGGACGTGGCCACCAGCCAGTCGTGGCCGAGGTGGGGACCCCCTGCGGCGCAGCTGGGCGTACGCAGCGTCTTCGCGGTCGGTCTCTTTCCATACAGCGATCCGCCGCGGATGGGTGCGCTCAACATCTACAGCTCGCTGCTGGACGGTCTCGCCGAGCTGGACCGCGACGTGGCCATCGTGCTCGCGTCCTTCGCGGCGGCCGCGCTGTCCGGCACCGACGCGGTCGAGGCGGCCAAGCTGGAAAGCGTGCAGCTGCGCGAGGCGCTGCTGTCCAGAGACCTCATCGGCCAGGCGAAAGGCATCCTGATGGAACGCCGTGGCTGCTCAGCCGACGAGGCTTTCGACGTGCTGCGGCGTACGTCGCAGGACCTCAACCTGAAGCTGTCCGCGGTGGCCGAAGCGGTGGTGGCACACCAGAAACCGCGCTGATCAGCCGCCGATCAGCCGCAGGTCCGACGGCACGATCGTGGTCGTACGCAGCAACTCCATGATCAGGTTGTGGTTGAGCGCGTTGCCGACCGGCGGCGGCACCTCGCTCTCGGTCAGCGCCGCCACCCCCTGCTCGCTCAGCCGCACCCGTACTTTCTTGACGATGTGCGCGAGCCGCTTCTCGGTCCATTGCTCGGCCGGCCGCAGGTCGTGCATCGCCAGCGCGGTGTCCTTCCAGGTCAGCGGCTGCGGTTGCGGCTCCTGGCGGAGATAGCGCTGCGCCAGGCACACCACGGCGAGGTGCTCAAGCTCGGTGAGCTGCCACGGCTTGCCGAGCATCGTCGTCTCGTCGTGGTGCTCGCCGGTCACGGTCGTCGAGCGCGACGCCGCGATCCGCACCTCCAGCAGGTGCTCGCGCTCCGGCGAGACGATGAACAGCGGCGTGTACGCGACCGGCAGCTCGGCGCGGTGGCCGCTCAGCAGCAGCCGCGCCCCCGGAAACCGGATCGGTACGCGGCCGGTGTTGTCCAGGACCCAGTGCGAGCGCTGGAACGAGATGTGGCCGTGCTGCCGGCTGACGTGCGGGTCGTCCGGTCCGACACAGACGTGCACCTCCGGGTCCTGCCGGCCGAAGATCACCGTGAAGCCGGCGTCCGGCGCCACGCTCATGCCGCCGTTGACCCCCATCACGAACAGCGTCCCCGGCTCCACCGGCGGCAGGCCGCGCGCGAGGCTGCCGGTGCCTCGCGGCAGGACGTTGACCTTGCTGGGTGATCGGGGGATCGAGTACGTCACCGGAGTTCCTTCCGCCGCTGTGCTGTGCGTACGTTAACCGGCGAGCACCGGGAGGGGTCCCGGTCAGAGCTCGACGACCTCGAAGGCGACGGCGAAACGTACGCCGATCCGCGCGCCGACCGGCCGCGCCATCGCCTCCAGGAACTCCTCCGGGTCGCTCATCGCGTCGTCGCCGAGGCCGCGCAGGTAGTCGGCGTGCGCGGCGAGCGAGGCGACACCGCGGTCGAAGGTGTCGGTCACGTCGACCGCGTGGGTGGCCTCCGGACTGCTGGCCACCAGGATCTGTTTCGCCTTCCACGGCTGGAGATCCTCGTCCAGCAGCTCGCGGAAGACCCATCGGTTGGCGGCGTCGCGTACGCCGTCGAGCACGGCCCGTCCAACCGCGATGTGGTCGGCCTGGTTGAGCGCGCCGGGCTCCCAGAAGTCGCGGTAGTTGCCGGTGACGACCACGTCCGGCCGGTGCCGGCGCACGGCCCGCGCGATGTCCCTGCGCAGCTCCAAGCCGTAGGTGATCATGCCGTCCGGATGCCCCAGGAACTCGACCGTGTCGACGCCGACCAGCGCCGCGCCGGCGCGCTCCTCCGCCTCGCGCAGCGGTCCACAACGCTCCGGCTCGATCGAGTCGATGCCGGCCTCGCCGCTGGTGGCCAGGCAATAGACGACGCGTTTGCCTTGCGCGGTCCAGCGCGCGACGGCCGCCGCGGTGCCGTATTCCAGATCGTCCGGATGCGCGACGATCGCCAGCGCGGTCGACCAGTCCTCGTCGACCAGTTCCAAGGTGTCACTCATGCTCGGACCTTATCCGTCGAAGTCCCCCTGGAAATCCAGCGTGTCGCCGTTGGTCGAGCCGGCCGAGCCGGTGGCGATCTGGATGCCGCCGATGAGGACGCGATAGGCCAGCTCGCCGGCCGTGTAGCTGTAGTGCACCGCGTACGTCCCGTGTTTTCCCTGCGGCACCTGGATGACTTTGCGCCAGGGCAGTTTCCGGTTCTTTTCGGTGGTGGCGCGGCCGTTGATGGTGATCGTGATCGAGGTCAGCGTGACCTTGCCGGTGAAGGTGAACTCCAGGTCGGTCGTCGCCGGCGTGGACGGCGTACGCGTCACGTATGGCTGTGTCAGCGGCTTTTTGCTCGGTGACGGCTTCGGCGCCAGGGCTGACCGGAGGCCGAGCACGACGGGTATGGCGGCGACTCCGGCGGCCGCGACCGCTCCGATGCCGCCATACAACAAGGCGCGACGACTCACGTTTTTCGGTGCCGTCGCGGCGATTTCCGCCGGCGGGTTCTCCGCCTCGATCGCGCGCCGCTGGATCTCCGCCAACAACGGAGCCGGCAGCCATGCCGACGACGGATTCGCCTGCAGCGAGGCCAAATATCCGGTGAGTTGCGCGGCCGTCGGCCGGGCCGCCGGGTCCGGCACCATCAGGTTGGCGATGAGTACGCGCAGCCGCTCGTCGGTCACGCCTTCCAGCAGCGGCGGATGGTGCTGGATGCGATACATCTTCGCGTACGGCGTGCCGTCACCGTACGGCTCGGCGCCGGTGACCGCGTAGACCAGCGTCGAGCCGAGCGAGAAGATGTCGCTGGCCGGACCGGCGTCCCGGCCGGCGACCTGCTCCGGCGACATGAATCCGGGCGATCCGGCGAAAACTCCGGCATGTGTGACCGTGCTCGCGTCCATGGCGCGCGCGATGCCGAAGTCGATGACCCGCGGGCCGTCGGCGGTGAGCAACACGTTGGCCGGCTTGAGATCCAGGTGCGCGATGCCGGCGCGGTGGACGGAGACCAGCGCTTCGGCGATGCCGGCGGCCAGCGGCCAGACCGCCTCGACTGGCAGCACACCGGCATCCCGCAGCGACACGGCCGGCAGGAACTCGGTCACCAGCCACGGCACGTCCGCGTCCGGATCGGCGTCGAGCAGTGGCGCGCTGAAGCCGCCGCCGACCGTACGCGCCGCGGTCACCTCACGGCGAAACCGGCTCCGAAACGCCGGATCGGCAACGAAACTCGGATGCAGCACCTTGACCGCCACCGGCCGGCCACCGGCCGACCGTCCGAAGTAGACGGTCCCCATGCCGCCGGAACCGATCCTGGCCAGCAGCCGATAGCCGCCGACCTGCCGCGGGTCGGCTGGCTCAAGGCCCCGCACCGGCACCTCCAGGTGGTCTCAGCGCGACCAGGTCACCGCTGCGGACGCCGACGAAGACGGCGCCGGCAACCGCGACCGGCGCGGAAAAATACGACACGTCCGCACTGTAGGTCCACAGCACCCGACCGGTCGCGGCATCCAGCGCGTACGCCTTCCGGTCAGTGCTGGACAGGTAGACGACGCCACCGCTGACCGCGAGCTTCGTCAGCTGGCCATAGCGCTCGCCGGATCCGGTGGCGATCCGCGTGGTCCACCGCGGTTGGCCGGTGTCGGCCTTCATCGCCACGATCGCTCCCCCGGCGGCCACCACGTACAGGACGCCACCGTCAAGTTGCATCTCGCTGATGGCACTGCCGAGGTGCTTGCGCCACAGCGGTTTTCCACCGCGTACGGCGTGCAGGTCGCCGTTTTTGTCGGTACAGAAGACAATCGAGCCGCCTGCCACCCCGAGGCTCGGCTGGGTGACCGGATAAGACCACAGCTGGCGGCCGGTGCCGGGGTCGAGTGCGGTCATCGCTTTCGCTGTCGCCGCAACGACAACGCCGTCGCCGGCGATGATGCCGCTGGCCGCGCCGACGCTCGAGGTCCATCTCCGTGCGCCGCTCGCGGCGTCGACGGCCATCACCGGATCGTTGAAGAACGCGACCGTTCCGAGCGTCACCGGCAGCGGCCGTGGCCAGCCAGGATACGACCAGGCCGTGGCGCCGGAAGCGATGCGCACCGCGGTCGTACTGTTGCCGGCCAGGCCACCGAGGCCGCTGACGTAGGCGATGCCGGCGCCGATCGTCACGAAGGTGCCGACGTGCACCGATTCCGTGGTGCGCGACCAACGAATCCGGCGCGTACGCGGGTCGACGGCGCGGACCGTCCGGTCCTCCCACACGACCAGATATCCGGAGTCCGCCGCCATCCCGGGATAGTAGTCGGCGACGTGCAGCCGCCACAAAACCGCGGCCTCAGGCGGTGGTGCGCTCGCTGTCGCTCCGTGAGGCGTTGGCGTTTCCTTGCGGTCATTGACAAACCAGGCCGCGACTCCCCCGGTGGCCGCGAGCACGCCGGCGCCCGCCAGGCCGGCGACGATCAGCCGGCGGCGTGGTTTTCGTTGCGGTCGTACGGCTTCCGGCTCGACGGTCGGCGTGTCCAGGACCGCCGGATCGGCCGCCACGTGACTGGCCGGCAGCTCCGGGATCTGCCGCGCGTCGGCCGTACGCCGGTCGACCGCCTCGGCGACCGAGCCGGGCAGCCACGCGGTGCCGTGCAGCGACGTACCAGTGCCGCCGAGCGAGCCGAGCAGGTCGGCG